>NZ_SSBM01000003.1:0-473115 GCF_004795115.1 Streptomyces sp. A0592 | reverse complement strand
TAAGGCTCCCAGTAGACGACTGGGTTGATAGGCCAGATGTGGAAGCCCGGTAACGGGTGAAGCTGACTGGTACTAATAGGCCGAGGGCTTGTCCTCAGTTGCTCGCGTCCACTGTGTTAGTTCTGAAATAACGAACAGCTGTGATTACAGCCAGCGTTCGAATTTCATAGTGTTTCGGTGGTCATAGCGTTAGGGAAACGCCCGGTTACATTCCGAACCCGGAAGCTAAGCCTTTCAGCGCCGATGGTACTGCAGGGGGGACCCTGTGGGAGAGTAGGACGCCGCCGAACAATCATTGTGGGAAAGCCCCGCACCCTCTGGGTGCGGGGCTTTTCTGCGTTTACGGGTGTTGGTGCATTCCGAAGCGGGCCAGGTAGTGCCAGACCCGTTTGAGAGCCTGCTCGTCGTACCGGCCCGTACGTGCCGCCTCGCCGAGGATGTGCGGGGTCAGCCGGCCTGCGACAGCGATTTCGGCTCCGAGGTCGACGTACTCCTGCCCTCGGTATTCGGGATTGCGGCGCAGTTCGTCGACCGTGAGCAGGAAACCGGGGTGCCATTCGGTCGGGCAGGGGAGCCGGGCGGCCGCGGCCTCGACCGGCGTGCCGCGGTAACTGGGGTCCAGTACGAGAGCGGCGACATCGCGTTCCAGCAGGACCGGTGTGTGGACCTGAGCCTCGATGTAGTCGTCGAGGGCGTCCTGGTCGTCGGCCTCGGCCAGGGCGATCAGGGACATGCGGTCCGCGACGCCGAAGGATTCCGGTTCGAGGTAGCTGTCCGGGTAGCAGAAGGTGGTCCGCGGCAGGGCCGACGGCGTGAGGCGGAAATGGGCCGAGCCGAAACGGGGAGCGGCACCGGCCGGGTTGTTGCGGAAGTTCAAGGCGCCGTACACCGGGCGGGCTTCTGGCGGGGCGTCGTCGTACGCCCCGCCGAATATGCGGCTCTCCCACAGCCAGCGGGCGCCGCCCGGATGGGCGGTGAGGCCGCCGTTGCCCGTGCCCGTGACGAACTGGGAGCGGTACACGCCCTCCTCGGCCAGGGAGGCGAGGATCGGGCGGTCGCCGGACCAGCGGTCGGGGTGGAAGTTCAGGGTCACCGCGACGGCTGGGTCCAATGGGCTGCCGGAGGACCGGGCGGTGACGTGCTCGATGGCTCTGACGTGCGGAATCATGGATGAAGTCTGGCGGATGGGTGGTTAGGATCTCCGCTCATGAGCGAAGTCCAGCACGTGATACGTCCGGTGCGCGCCGACGAGTGGGAGAAGGTCAAGGAGCTGCGGATCGCCGGGCTCAAGGACCCGGCGGCTCCGGTTGCCTTCCTCGAGACGGTGGAGCAGGCAGAGGGACACCCCGACGAGTTCTGGCAGGGGCGGGCCGAGGGTGCCTCGCACGGCCGGGCCGCCCGGCAGTTCGTCGCGGAGGCCCCTGACGGGCGCTGGGTCGGTACGGTGTCCGTGCTCGTCGAGGAGGGCGGGACCGTCGACTTCTTCGACCAGGCCGTCGAGCGGACGCAGGGGCACCTGGTCGGGGTGTTCGTGCGGGCCGAGCAGCGCGGGACCGGGCTGACCGAGGCCCTGTTCGGGGCCGCGCTGGAGTGGGCCTGGGGGCTGGAGCAGCCGGTGCTGGAACGCGTACGGCTCTTCGTGCACGAGGACAACGAGCGGGCCGTCGCCTTCTACCGGAAGTACGGGTTCGAGGAGACCGGCACCGTCGTGCCGGTGCCCGGCAACCCGGCCGCCAAGGAGCTGGAGTACGCGCTCCGGCGGCCGGACACCGCCTAGTGCTGTGACCGGGAAGGTTCACCGTGTCGCGGCACCCGGCACGGCGAAGCTTTCCGGCCACAGCACTAGAGGTCGGCTCCGGGCCAGCGGGAGCGGGCCTGTTCGCGGCTGCGGCACAGGGCGAGAAGGGGAAGCGTGTCCCCGGCCAGCAGCTCGGGGAGCTGGGGGATCGGTGCCACGGCCGCCACGTCGTCCAGTACGAGGGACAGTGGTGGGTCGAGCCGACCGTGGGATGACCGTGCGGCCATGCGGCGGCCGTGCTCGACCACGTGAGAGGCGAGTGCGGTCAGCAACGGCATCGCACCCGGGTGGGTGCGAGGGTCCTCCAGAGCTTCACCCACCATGTAGAGGGTTCCCCCTTCGGCGACGAACGAAGCCAAGGTGAGGGCATCTGTTCGGTTCGTGTTGCAGGCCTCGCGGATGTGGATCGAGGTCAGGCAGGAGAGGGCACGGGCCGTCAGGTGCTGGGCGAGCTCACGGCGTTCGGGGTGCGCGGTAAGGGCGCTCTCCAGTTCGCCGGCCGCGCCAGCGGCGGCCTGGGGGTGGGTGCGCAGGATGCGTACCGGGTCCTGGGCGCTGTTGCCCTGGGCCCAGCGGTGGAGCTGCTTGAACGGGCGGTCGTCGAGGGCGGCGGCCTGGAGCCAGCTGCGCAGGAGCGTTTCGGCGGTGTCGGCGACCGCTTCGTCCATCCGGGCCTGCGGGCGTACGGGGGCCAGCAGGGCGACGGCCCGGGCGGCGGCGGTGTCGCGGTCGGCGCAGCCCTCGGCGGGGTTCCAGTGCATGCGGGCCGGGGTGTCGCACAGGTGGGAGGGGTCGTAGAGGAGGACCGGGCCGAGTTTGGCGCGGGCGTCCTTGGTCTCGGCCCAGAGGGTGGGGGAGGAGGTCACGACGAGGGCGGCTCCCTCCGTCTCGCCGATGCGGGTTGCCGCGGAGCGCAGGCGGTCGTTGGGGCCGCCGTACGTGATCCCCTGCGGGGCGGGCGCGGTGGTCGCTGCTGCGGCGGCGCGGGGCGCGTAGCCGAAGCCGTAGCGGTAGGCCTCGTCGTTCGGGCTGGTGTGGGTGGCGGGGGCGCTGGCCCCGGGCCCCCGCGCCTCAAACGCCGGCGGGGCTGCATCGGGCGGGGCCGGAGCGGCAGGGGCCGGGGCGGGGACGGGCGTCGGGATGGGGGCGGGCTCGTGCGGTCCGGGGGCTGCGGCGGAGTTTTTGGCCAGGGCGCGGCGGGCCTTGGTGCGGGCCACGACCCCGATGACGAAGACCGTCAGGACGAAGAGGATCAGCAGCTGGCTGACGAACAGGCCCCAGAACAGGCCCCAGCCGGAGAGGTCCGCGGGGGCGGTGTCGGGCCAGGCGGCCTGGATGTCGTGCGGTTGCGCTATCAGGGCGCGGACGGCCGTCGGGGTCCGGGTGAAGGTGACGGTGTCGGGCCAGGAGCCCTTGGCGAAGAGGGCGGCCAGGCCGGTGGCCGTCCAGACGAGGACGGCCAGGCCGAGGAGGAAGGCCAGCAGGGCGACCAGCAGGCCGTCCGGGATTCCGCCGCGCGCGGGGGGCTCCGTACGTCGTGCGTCGTGCATGGTCAGGCCACCGTGGTCGCGGATCCGGGGCTGCCGCTGCCGCGGCTGCGTTCGATGGACAGGGCGCGTTCCTCCGCTTCCAGTTCGGCGGCGAGGAGGTCCGCGGGGAGGTGGGTCGGGGTTGAGGACTCGGTCATGGCGCGGTCGGTGAAGACCAGGGGGCGTTCGGCTTCGGTGATCAGGTGTTTGACGACCTGGACGTTGCCGTTGACGTCCCAGACGGCGATGCCGGGGGTGAGGGTCGGGATGATTTCGACGGCCCAGCGGGGCAGGCCCAGTACGCGGCCCGTGGCGCGGGCCTCGTCGGCCTTCTGGGCGTAGATGGTGCGGGTGGAGGCCATTTTGAGGATGGCCGCGGCTTCGCGGGCGGCGGCGCCGTCGACGACGTCGGAGAGGTGGTGGACGACGGCGACGAAGGACAGGCCGAGGCGGCGGCCGAACTTCAGAAGGCGCTGGAACAGCTGGGCGACGAAGGGGCTGTTGATGATGTGCCAGGCCTCTTCGACGAGGAAGATGCGCTTCTTGCGGTCGGGCCGGATCCAGGTGTGCTCCAGCCACACGCCGACGATCGCCATGAGGATGGGCATGGCGATGGAGTTGCGGTCGATGTGGGAGAGGTCGAAGACGATCAGGGGGGCGTCGAGGTCGATGCCGACGGTCGTGGGGCCGTCGAACATGCCGCGCAGGTCGCCGTCGACGAGGCGGTCGAGGACGAGCGCGACGTCGAGGCCCCAGGCCCGGACATCGTCTATGTCGACGTTCATGGCGAGCGCGGACTCGGCCTCGGGGTGGCGCAGTTGCTCGACGATGTCGGTGAGGACGGGCTGGCGGTCGCGGATGGTGTCGACGACGTAGGCGTGGGCGACCTTGAGGGCGAAGCCGGCGCGCTCGTCGAGGCCGTGGCCCATGGCCACCTCGATGATGGTGCGGAGCAGCGCGAGCTGGCCGGTCGTGGTGATGGCCGGGTCGAGGGGGTTGAGGCGGATCCCGGAGTCGTTGGCGGCGATCGGGTCCAGGCGGATGGGGGTTATCCCCAGCTGCTGGGCGATCAGGTTCCATTCGCCGACGCCGTCCTCGCCCTGGGCGTCGAGGACGACGACCTGGCGGTCCTTGAAGCGGAGCTGGCGCAGGACGTAGGTCTTCTCGAGGGCCGACTTGCCGTTTCCGGATTCGCCGAGGACGAGCCAGTGGGGGGCCGGGAGCTGCTGGCCGTACAGCTGGAAGGGGTCGTAGATGTAGCCCTTGCCGCTGTAGACCTCGCGGCCGATGATGACGCCGGAGTCGCCGAGGCCGGGGGCCGCGGTGGGCAGGTAGACGGCTTGCGCCTGCCCGGTGGAGGTGCGTACGGGCAGGCGCGTGGTTTCGACTTTGCCGAAGAGGAAGCTGGTGAAGGCGTCCGTCAGCGCTGTCATGGGATCTCGCATGGGCGGCTTTCCCTCCAGCTAGCGTCGGATGCCGGTGGCGAACGGCAGGGTGTTGACGAAGGCGCGGTGGTGCTCGCGGTCGCACCACTCCAGCTTCAGGTAGGACTTGCCGGCCGAGGCACGGATGGTGCGCTTGTCGCGGGCGAGGGCCTCCGGTGAACGCGAGGACACCGTGATGTACCCGACCAGGTTGACTCCGGCAGCGCCGCTGGCGAGATCTTCACCCCTCTGGTCGAGCCGGCCGTGGGCGGCGATGTCGCGGGGGTCGACGGTGCGGTTCATCTTGGCGGCGCGGGAGGCGTCGGCCTCGTCGTTGGTCTTCTCGGTGAGCATGCGCTCGATGGCCACCTCGGTGGGCTCCAGGTCCATGGTGACGGCGACGGTGCGGATGACGTCGGGGGTGTGGACGAGGAGCGGGGCGAGGAAGTTCACGCCGACAGGGGTCATGGGCCATTCCTTGACCCAGGCGGTGGCGTGGCACCAGGGGGCGCGGGTGGAGGACTCGCGGGTCTTGGCCTGGAGGAAGGTGGGTTCGACCGCGTCGAGTTCGGCGGGCCAGGCGTTGCGCTTGGTCATGGCCTGGATGTGGTCGATGGGGTGGTCCGGGTCGTACATGGAGTGCACGAGGGAGGCGAGGCGGCCCTGGCCGAGGGGCTGGCGGACGCGGATGTCGGCTTCGGCGAGGCGGGCGCAGATGTCGGTGAGCTCGCGGGCCATGACGATGGCGAGGCCGGCGTCGCGGTCGAGCTTGCGGCCCTTGTGGGGGGTGGAGGCGCGGGCGATGGTGACGGCTTCGGCGGCCAGGTCGCGGGTGTAGTGCATGCAGGCGACGAGGTACGCGCGGTGCTGCTCGGAGGAGGTGGACACCATGGACTGGAGCTGCTCGTAGGAGTCGCGCAGCCAGACGGGGGCCCGGGTGTCGCCGCGCTGGGCGACGTCCTTGGCGTGGGCGTCGGGGTCGGCGGGGAGGGTGCGGGCGAGCATCTGGAGGCGGGTGACGAAGCCGTCGCCGTTGGCCACGTGCTTGAGGAGGGTGCCGAAGCGGTCGACGAGGGCTTCCTGGTCCTCGCTGTCGCGCAGGCCGACGCCGGGGCCCTCGATCTCGATGGCGGCGGTGACGGTGCGGCGGTCGGCGTGGAGGAGTACGGCGATCTCGTCGGGGCCGAAGGGGGCGGCGAGCCAGTTGATGCGGCCGATGCCGGGGGGCGGGCCGACCTCGACCTCGCGGCCGTCGGCGGCGCGGATGCCGGCTTCCATGGCGCCGGAGCGGTAGGTGGTGCCGCGGCGCAGGGTGCGCTTGTAGCTGCGGCTGATCTCGAACCAGCGGTAGAAGGTGCGGCCCTTGTACGGGACGTACACGGCGGCGAGCGCGAGCATGGGGAAGCCGACCAGGCTGACGATGCGCAGGGTGAGGTCGGGGACGAGCAGTCCGCTCATCATGCCGAAGAACGCCCCGGTGATGATGAGGGCGATCTCGCCGGTCTCGCGGTTCTTGCCGACGATCGCGTTCGGCCGGGCGCGGCCGATGAGATACGTGCGGCGGGGTGCGACCGGGTGCAGCTGGTGGGACTGGGTCGTCAACGCCCGTCACCTCCTGTGTTCCTCGTGCTCGAGCTCGTGCGGGGCGGGGGTGCGGCGGAGGGGACAGATCCGCCGCCGGCCCCGCCGCCGGAGGTGGGGCGGCTGCTGTGGGCGGCCACGCCTCCGGAGAGGGGGTTGGCGGGGCGGGGCGTGCTGCCGCCGCCGTCGCCGCCGCGGTGGGCGCCGCGGCTGCTGTGGGTCTTGATGCCCTGGGAGACGAGGGAGGCCGGGGAGCTGATGACGGCGGCTGCCTGGGCTCCGTCGGTGGCCTTGCTGCGGCCGGCGCGGGCGGAGGCGATCTCGTCGCCGAAGCCGGGGACGAAGCGGTAGATCATCGCGGAGGCGAAGATCGCCAGGAGGATGATGGAGAGGCCGGTGACGACGGCGGAGAAGGCGTTGGGGCCTTGTTCGCCGGTGAGGGCGCCGGCGAGGCCGAGGACGATGACGATGACCGGCTTCACGAGGATGACGGCGATCATGATGCCGGCCCAGCGGCGGACGTGGCCCCAGAGGTTGCGGTCGACGAGCCCGGAGTAGACGACGACGCCGAGGAGGGCGCCGACGTAGAGGAGGGCGGCGCGGATGAAGAGCTCGAGGAAGAGGATGCCGGCGGCGAGGACGGTGACGAGGGCGACGACGATCAGCATGATCGGGCCGCCGCCGATGTCGTCGCCCTTCTTGAGGGCCTCGGAGAAGGAGCCGAAGAAGACGTCGGTCTGGCCGCCGGTGGCGGAGGCGATGACCTCGGTGACGCCGTCTGTCGCGGAGACGACGGTGTAGAGGATCAGGGGGGTGAAGGCGGAGGCCAGGACGGTGAGCCAGAGGAAGCCGATGGCTTCGGAGATGGCGGTGGTGAGGGGGACGCCGCGGACGGCTCGCTTGGCTACGGCGAAGAGCCACAGGACGAGCGTGAGGATGGTGGAGGCGGCGAAGACGACGGCGTACTGCTTGAGGAAGGTGGCGTTGGTGAAGTCGACGTTGGCGCTGCCGTTGACCGCTTCGCTGAGCTTGGTGACGATCCAGGCGGCGGCGTCGGCGCAGCCCTTGGCGAGGGAGGCGAGGGGGTTGAGGGCGTCGCCGCCGTCGCTGGGAGCCAGCCCGGTTCCTGGTGTGCCACCGGATGCGCCCGTGCCGTTCTGGCAGTACTGCTTGGAGGGGCCGTCGAGCAGGGCGCAGGGGTCGTTGGTGGCCTGTGGTGTGGGCGTCGGTGTCGGGGCGGCGTGGGCGCGGGTCGCCAGGGCGACGACCGCGAGGTGGGCGGAGGCGACCACGCCCAGCCGGGCGGGAAGCCGGAGGCTAGCGGGCATAGGTGAATCCTCCGAATTCCTTGATGGCCTTGCTCATGTCGTCGGACGTCGACACGGGGACATCGCCGGGAACCGGGGCGGGCCCGTCCTGTTGGGTGTCGTCGATGACCTTCCAGTCCTCGCCGATCCAACTCAGCTCGAAGGTCCAGGTCTTCCAGAGGGTCCGGACCGGGTCGGTGGACTTGGTGCCGGACATGCCGATCAGGCCGGTGTACCAGACGGACACCTTGGCGGCGGTCGGCGTGTAGCTCTCCACACGGGTGCCGATAGGGACGGTGCGGGTGACGAAGGTGCTGCCCTGGGGTGCGTTTCCGTTCGCGTCGAGGCCGAGCTTGGCGAGGAAGGCCGGCGAGTAGGCCTCGTCCTGCGGGCCCTTCATTCTGGACGCGACGTCGGGTGCGTAGATGCCGTCGACGAGGGCGTGGCGGGTGTTCTTGCGGAACATGCCGTCGGAGCCGAGGGCCACCGCGTAGTTGGCGGCGGCCGATTGGGCGCCCTGTTCGTCGTGGGCGAAGCCCTTCGGGATGCCGGCGGTTTTGCCGGTGACCGGGTTCGTGCCTGTGGCGGTGGTGGAGGTGGCGGCCGGGGCGTCGTCCGCGGGGCGGTCGTCGGGGGTGTCCGGGGACTGGTTGGCGAAGGCGATGGCGGCGATCAGGAGGACCACCACGCCGACCACGGTGACCAGGCTGCGGGGGGCGCGGGAGGTGCGGCGGGCGGGGCCGTACGGGTCGGAGGGGGCTTCGGCGAGGCGGGTACGGGTCTGGCCCGTGCCGCCGACCTCGCCGTAGCCGGTGCCGCCGTACTGGTCGTCGTTGCTCATTCCGTTTCCGCCCCCTCCGCGTCGTACGACGGTAGCGCTGGTTCCCGCGTGGATGCGGTGTGGTGAGTCCTCGTCAGGTCGGGGCCACCGGTGGTCGGTCGGGCTAGACGGCCATTCCGTAGACGATCGTGAAGAGCGTGCCGAGGGAGCCGATGATGAAGACGCCCGTGAGGCCGGCCACGATCAGGCCCTTGCCCTGTTCCGCGCTGAACGTGTCGCGCAGGGCGGTCGCGCCGATGCGCTGTTTGGCCGCGCCCCAGATGGCGATGCCGAGGCAGAGGAGGATCGCCACGGCCATGACCACCTCGATCATGACCTTCGCTTCGTTGCCGAGACTGCCGAACGGCCCCCAGTTCGGGGCGATTCCGCCGATGATGGTGGTGATGTCGCCCTTTTCGGCTGCCAGGATCATGTAACTCACCGCCCCTGTATGGGTAGTTCCGGATGCCCGCTGCCCGACGGCAGGGGTCACGCACTATCTTCGCTGATGAAACCGCCGCCGTCGTCGACTTGTCGGCTCTCTTTACCCGATCTCGTGGCCCGTGACCGGCTTCCGCGCTCTGACCTGGGCCGGGCCGGCGTCCGTGCGCATGAACGTGCGGTCACTCTGTGTATCACGGGGGGTGACGCCGGGCAATGATTGTCCTCTCGGCGTACGGGGGGTGGGGCGAGGGGCCGCCGTTCGGAGCAGCGGGGTCGCGTGTCGTTGGGCCGACGCGCTGACATATGTCCGACATTCCGTCAGTAATCCATCCGTACGCGGGATCGCGGGTGAAGCTCCACGTCGTCAGGTAGGACGACGCAGGGAGTGAAGGATGGGTTCCGTTGTCAGGGCGGGCCGGCGCCTGTGGCCGGCTGCGGGTCTGGCCGTGCCGTTGGTGCTGGTGCTCGGGGGTGTTTCGGCGCCGGTGGCGGCCGCGGACGCCGCCGCGGGGGGCGTGCCGGGGTCGGCGGTGGTGGCCGAGGTCTGCGGGAAGAAGACCGGGGCCGCCGCTGCGAAGGGTAAGCCGAAGGGGGCGGCGGGCGCTCGCGGTACGGCTTGTCCGGTGCAGCGCGGGGGGACGAAACCCAAGGTGGAGCGGGGTCCGGCGGGGCCGCAGGGGCCGCCGGGGCCGTGTGTGGACATCGACACGGTCGGGGTGCCGGGGTCGATGTCGGGTGCCGAGTACAGCGCGGCGCTGACCCGGGGCAGGACGTACGTCGGCTACCGGAGCGCTCCGACCGGTGCCTACGCGTGGAAGGACCTGACCAACTACCGGCAGACGCCCGGGTATCCGCGCAACGCCTGCGGGGTGTCCGTGAAGGTCGCCGACCGGGTCTACGTGAAGGTGCTCACCACGTCCGGGGCCGTTTTCGAGACCTCGTGCACGCTGACGCTGACCTGCACCCTGGGCTGGGCCGCGGTCATCAACCCCTGATCCTCGTGGCCGTCGCGTTGTCAGTGGGGTGCGGCAGGCTGGGCGGATGACGACGACCTGGACTCTTGCGGATCTCGAGGCGGCCATTCGGGCGGGGTGGTCCGCCGACACCACCGAGCCGGCCGACATCAGCCGGATTCCCTGGACTCCGGAGAATCCGGCCTGGGGGCAATGTGACATCACCGCCTTGGTCGTGCAGGACCTCGTGGGTGGGGACCTGGTGCTGGGCGAGGTGTTCCACGACGGCCGTCAGGAGGGCTACCACTGGTGGAACCTGCTGCCCGGCGGCATCCGCATCGATCTGACGCGGGAGCAGTTCCGGCGGGGTGAGACGGTCACGCCCGGGCGTGTGGTGAAGCGGCCGGGCGGTCGGCTGAACCGGCGCTGGGAGGAGTACCAGCTGCTGCGGCAGCGGGTCATCGACACGTTGGGGCCGCTGCCGGGGGTGATGGTGGCGCAGGACGGTCGGCGCCTGGCCTACACGGACTTCGGTGGGCCGGGGGCGCCGCTGCTGGCGCTGCACGGGCACTTCGGGTCGGGGGCCGCCTTCGAGCGGCTGGCCCGGGAGGTGGGTCCGGCGTGGCGGGTGATCGCCCTGGACCAGCGCGGGCACGGGGAGTCCGACCGGGCGGGGGAGTTCACGCGGGAGGGGTACGTCTCGGACGCGGCCGCCCTGCTGGAGCACGTGGGGCTGGGTCCGGCGGTGGTACTGGGGCATTCGCTGGGCGGGGTCAACGCCTACCAGCTGGCCGCGCGGCGGCCGGATCTCGTGCGGGGGGTGGTGGTGGAGGACATCGGGGCGGTGGTCGACGACGACCTGTCGTTCGCGCGGGCCTGGCCGCGGCGGGCGGGGACCCGGGCCGGGTTCCTGGCGGAGGTGGGCAGCGCGGCGGCGTATCTGGACGGGTCGGTACGGGAGCACCCGGACGGGTGGGGGACCGCGTTCGAGGTGGAGGACATGGTGACGTCCCAGCAGGAGCTGAACGGGGA
Organism: Streptomyces sp. A0592; assembly: GCF_004795115.1. NCBI lineage: Bacteria > Bacillati > Actinomycetota > Actinomycetes > Kitasatosporales > Streptomycetaceae > Streptomyces > Streptomyces sp. A0592. The sequence goes on along the minus strand of NZ_SSBM01000003.1, from coordinate 462,227 downwards.
CCACTGGGAGGACTGGCTGCGGGTGGAGGCGCCGACGCTGCTGGTGCGGGGGGACCGGAGCGGGGTGCTGTCGGCGGAGCACGCGCGGGAGATGACGGTACGGAGGGCGGGGGTGCGGCTGGTGGAACTGCCGGCGGGGCACACGGTGCGGGAGGGGGACCCGGAGGGGTACTACGCGGCGGTGCGGGGCTTCCTGGCCCGGATCGGCCGGGGGGACGCCGCTGCCTGATCGCCTGATCGCCTGATCGCCTGATCGCCTGATCGCCTGATCGCCGGATCGGCGGGGCCGGCGGGGCCGGCGGGGCCGGCCGGGCCGGTTGGGTCGGGTGGCCGGTCCCTGCCTGATTGCCGATGGGCCGGGCGCCCGGGGGCGGGGCCGTGACGTCTGCGGCGCCGCCGGGGTCTGGCGCGCCGGGTTTGCGGTGCCGCCTGGCGACCGAGGCGGCGGGTCGGTGGGACGGCTGCGGTGCCGGGTTGATGTGCCGCACGGAGTCGGGGAGCCGGGGCGTCGGGCTGGCAGGTTGGCGGTGCCGTGGGGAGCCGGGGCGGCTGGTTGGCGATGCACCGGGTTGACGTGTTCGCCGTGCGGCAGCGCCCGAGCGCCGGCCTGCGGTGCCGGCGGGGCGACCGGGGCGGCTGTCCGGCGGGACGGATGTCGTGTCGGCTGGCGGTGCCGGGTGCCGGGTGCCGGGTGCCTGGCTGGCGGTGCCGTATGGAGTCGGGCTGGCAAGTTGGCGGTGCCGTGGGGAGCCGGGGCGGCAGGTCGGCGGTGCGCTGGGGTGTCGGGTTGACCGCGTTCGCCGCGCCGGAGCGCCCGAGTGCGGGGTCCGCGGCGCGACCGATGCGGCTGTCTGGTGTGCCGGGTGCGGCTGGTTGGCGGTGGTGCCGGGGGGTCGGGTGACCGGGTTCGCCGTGTGGGAGCTGCCGGGTCGGCGGTGGCGGCGGGTTGGCCGGGTACCGGGTGCCGGGGGCCGGGAGGGGCCGGGCGGCTGGGGGCGGAGACCGGTGGGGGGGGCGGTGGTGGGTGGTTCGTAGGGTGTGACGCAGGTCATGGGAACTCGGTCGTGGGTGCCGGACAGCCGACAGGAGTGACCACAGAGATGCGAACTCGGGTGCGGTCCGGGGATCCGGACGCCTATGCGGAGCTGTTCGACAGCTACTCCCGCACCCTCTACAACCATGCCTTCCGGATGACCGGTGACTGGGCCGTCGCGGAGGACGTCATGTCGGCGGCCTTCATGGAGGCGTGGCGGCTGCGCGGCACGGTCGATCCCGAGGGCGGCTCCCTCCGGCCCTGGCTCCTGGGGATCACCACCAACATCGCCCGCAACCACTGCCGCAGCAACCGCCGCTTCCGGGCCGCCGCCGCGGCCGCCGCAGCGGCGGCGGGGGCCGCGTCCGTGCCCGACCACGCCGACGAGGTGGCCGGCCGGCTGGACGACCGGCAGCACATCGCGGCGACGCTGACGCAGTTGAGTGCGCTGCGCGGACCCGAGCGCGAGGTCCTCCTGTTGTGCCTGTGCGAGGGCCTGGAGTACGCCGAGGCCGCGCGCGTCCTCGGCATCCCCGTCGGAACCGTGCGCTCCCGGCTGTCCCGGGCCCGTGCGAAGCTGCGCAAACTCGCCGACGCGGAACTGAAGAAGAACAGACGGGAACTCCCGGCCCGGGCCCGACAGACATATGACGACCGCGCGAAGACGGTCCGGTCCGCACAGGAGGGAATCTGATGAACGCCGACCTTTCCCGGCGCCACCCGGCCGGCCGGGAGGAGGACTCCCTCCCCCTGCCGTTCGCCGAACGGGAACTGCCTGCGGGCCGCCACCAGTTCCACAAGGAGCGACTGATGGCCCAGATCCACGAAGACCTCCGCGCCGCCGACGCCGGCGGCACCACCGCCACGGTCCCGGCCGTTCGCACGGCCCGGCGCAAGCCCTTCCTGAACCGTGCGTTCCTCGTGCCCGCCGCGGCCTTCGCCCTGGCCGGAGCGCTCGCCGCCGGCTTCCTCACCTACGTGGACCAGGGCGGGGCGGACGGAACCGGCTCCACGATCGCCACGGGTCCGGCGATGACCACCCGTATCGGCGCCGCCGACGACGGCAAGGGAACGCCGCAGCTCCTGGACCGCATCTCCCTGGCGGCCGCCTCGGTCGGCGGTGGGTCGAAGGTGCGCGCGGACCAGTTCATCTACATCGGGAGCAAGACGGCCACCACCTACGTGAAGAGTTCCGGGAACAAGAACACCCTGGTCAGCGAAGAGCTGCACATGCGCCACCAGTGGAACTCCCCGGACGGCCTTGACGGCTGGCTGATCGAGCCCGGCAACACCGGTCCGAAGGGCGTGACGCTGGGGGGGAAGAACGAGAAGGGCGAGACCCCGACTCCGTACCTCAACGCGCCGTCCTACAACTACCTCGCCGGGCTGCCCACCGATCCCGACGTGCTGCTGAAGAAGATCTACGAGGAGACCCGGGGGATGGGCCACGGGCCCGACCAGGAAGCCTTCACCACCATCGGCGACCTGCTGCGCTCCAGCCTTCCGCCGGCCGAGCTCACCGTCGCGCTCTACAAGGCCGCGGCGAAGATCCCCGGTGTGGTGGTCGTGGATGATGCGGTCGACGCCGCGGGGCGCCACGGGCTCGCGGTCGCCCGGCTCGACGAGCAGAGCGGGCAGCGGGAGGAGTGGATCTTCGATCGGCAGACGCTCACCTACCTCGGTGAGCGGACTGTCCAGGTGCGGGGTGAGGCCGGCGAGGGGGGACTGATCAAGCCGGGCACGGTCGTGTTCACCACCGCGGTGATGACCCGGACCGTCGTCGACCGGATGAAGGAGATTCCGGCTTCGGCCGGCTGACCCTTCGCCTGCCGCGGGCTTGGCGGATCCGGGGGCCTTCTGGTTGCGTTGCCGGGTGCGGCGCCGTGGCGGGGGCACGGCCCCCGGGCCCCCGGGCCCCCGGGCCTCGATCGCAGGCGGGGCTGAAGGACCGGGGCTCCGCGTACGGAGTGCAGGCCGGGTCAGGTCCAGTGGGCGGGGCGGGTGAGGGTGGCGGGGATGCGGGTCTTCGGGTCGCCGTGGGCCGCGTTCAGCTGGGGCTGGGTGAGGAAGACGGCTCCGCGGAGGTCCGCGCCGCGCAGGTCGGCGTCGCGGAGGTCCGCCCCGATCAGGTCGGCGGTGCGGAGGTCGGCGCGGGAGAGGTCGGCGGCGATCAGGTAGGCGCCGCGGAGGTTCGCCCCGCGCAGGTTGGCCCCGGAGAGGCGGGCGCCCATCAGGTCGGCGCCGCGGTGGTTCTTCTTGCGGCCCGGCACCGTGGCCCGTACGAGCTCGCTGGTCTCGAGCAGCAGGGTGTTGACCCGGCCGCGCAGGGCCGCGACGTCCAGGGCGGCGAGGGCCCCGGCACCGGCGCGCGTCCACTCCTGTGTCTCGGCGAGCACATGGCGCAGGCCGGGGTGGACCGGGGCCGCGTCGGGCAGGCCCAGGGCCTGGTCCACGTAGAAGAGCAGTTCGTGCAGCTGGCGCATCACCGGGAAGACGTCGAACATCTGCGCTCTGGTCTCGGGGTGGGTGCGCCAGTCGCGGCCGTCGAAGGTGACCTGGGAGACCTGCTGGCCCGCGCCGAAGCAGTCGAAGACGGTGCAGCCCTGGAAGCCCTGGTCGCGCAGCCGGGTGTGGATGCCGCAGCGGAAGTCCTGCCGGAGGTTCTTGCAGGGGGTACCGGCGGGCTTGTTCACGGCGAAGTCGTTGGACTTGGCGAACGGCAGGGCGACGCAGCAGAGCGCGAAGCAGTTCGCGCAGTCGGCTTGCAGGAGGGGGAGGGGCAGAGGGAGGGGGATGGGCAGGCTCTCGGGCACGTCCTCATTGTCGCCGGTCGGAGGCGGTCAGGCGCATCCGGTGGACGCTCCAGGGCGTGCCGTCGACCGTTTCGACCCCTTCGAGGGTCTCCGTCGTGCGGAAGCCGAGCTTCTCGTAGATGCGCAGCGCCGTCGTGTTGTGGGTCCAGACGCCCAGGGCGATCTCCTGGAGGGCCAGCTCGTCGAAGCCGAGGGAGACGGCGAGTGAGACGAGGGTCCCGCCCAGGCCCCGGCCGCGGGCCTCGGGTGCGATCAGGACGCGGCCCAGGCGGCCGTCGACGAGGGAGACGTGCCCGAGCGGGGCGCCGTCCTGGGCGACGGCGGTCCACGTGCGGCGGCCGGGCTCGGCGGCGTACGCGGCGAGCTGGGCGTCGTCCAGGGGCCAGGTGAAGTGGGGTCCGGCCCAGGTCATGAGCTCGACGGGGCCGGGGACCCAGCTGCGCAGGACGGGGGCGTCGTCGGCCGGGCGGAAGGGGCGCAGGGCGAGCGGCTGCGAAGGGTTCATACGCCAAGTGTGCTCTGCGGGACAGGGGTTGATCGAGAGGGAAGGGGCGGCGAGCATCGCCGTATGACAGAAGTGATCGCAGTCGCCGTCATCACCCTGCTCGCCGTGATCAGTCCCGGCGCCGATTTCGCCATGGTGGTCCGCAACAGCTACCTCTACGGGCGGCCCACCGGGCTGTTCGCCGCGGCCGGGGTCGCGGCCGGTGTGCTGGTCCACGTCTCGTACACGATGCTGGGGGTCGGTCTCCTGATCGCCTCCTCCACCGCGCTGTTCACCGTGATCAAGCTGGCGGGTGCGGCCTACCTGGTGTGGATCGGGATACGGACCTTCCGGGCGCGGGCGGAGGTGACCGTGGACCTGGAGTCGAAGCCGCAGCTGACCCGGCTGGGGGCGATGCGGTCGGGGTTCCTGACCAATGTGCTCAACCCGAAGACGACGCTGTTCGTGGTGTCGACCTTCACGCAGGTGGTCGATCCGGGGACGCCGCTGTGGCAGCAGGCGGGCTACGGGCTGTTCATGTCGGCGGCGCACCTGGGCTGGTTCGGGGCGGTGGCGGTGTTCTTCTCCGTCTCCGGCCTGCGCGAGCGGATGCTGAAGGCGCAGAAGACGCTGAACCGGGCCATCGGGTCGGTGCTGGTGGGGCTGGGGGTGGGTCTGGGGTTCGCCCGTTGAGGCGCTGATCGGGGCTGGTGCCGCTGGTTACCTGTCGGTAGCGTGCTGGGCATGGGCATGGGCATGGGCATGGGCACTGGCGAGGGTTTCTTCGTACGACGTGATGCCGGGCGGTTCGCCGCCACCGAGTACACGCGCGGGCCGTGGGACGCGGGCTCGCAGCACGCCGGGCCGCCGGCCGCCCTGCTGGGGCGGGCCGTCGAGGAGCGGCCGGGTGCGCGCGCGGACATGCGGATCGCCCGGATCACGTACGAGATCCTGCGCCCGGTGCCGATCGGCGAGCTGGAGGTCACCACCGGCGTGCTGCGGTCCGGTCGCAGCACCGAGGTCATCGAGGCCGCGATCGCCCCGGTGGGTGGCGCGCCCGTGATGCTGGCCCGGGCCCTGCGGATCCGGGTCGCCGAGGAGTCCGTACCGGCCGTGGTGAGCGGGCCGCAGCTGCCGACGCCGGGGGAGGTGGAGGTGACGCCGTTCTTCCCGGTGCCGTGGGAGACCGGCTACCACTCGGCCATGGAGACCCGGTTCACCGAGGGCGCCTTCGTCGAACGGGGGCCCGGCACCTGCTGGATGCGGATGAAGGTGCCGCTGATCGCCGGGGAGGAGACCAGGCCGCTGGACCGGGTGCTGATCGCCGCCGACTCGGGCAACGGGATCAGCGCGGTGATGGACTTCGGGGCCTATGTCTTCATCAACAGCGACCTGACCGTCCACCTGCACCGCCATCCGGTGGGCGAGTGGGCGTGCGTGCAGGCCCGTACGAGCGTGGACCCGGCCGGGATCGGCCTGGCGGACGCGCAGCTCCACGACGAGAAGGGCCCGATCGGGCGGAGCGCGCAGAGCCTGTACGTCGCGCCGCGCTGAAGCGGTGTCCGGGCCCAACCCCGGTGCGGTGCGGCGGAGTCGGTGTGGCAGCCTCGTGCGGATGGACGCACTGAGGGGGACCGACCCGGCCCGCATCGGGGAGCACACGCTGCTGGCCAGGCTCGGCGCCGGGGGCATGGGGCAGGTGTACCTCGGGCGCTCGCCCGGCGGGCGGCTGGTCGCGGTCAAGGTGATCCGCGACGAGATCACCGGGCACCCGGAGGCGCTGGCACGGTTCCGGCGGGAGGCCGAGACGGTGCGGGCGGTCAGGTCGGCCTACACGGCGAACCTGATCGACGCCTCGCTCGCGGCCGCGCCGTACTGGCTGGCCACGGAGTACGTGGCCGGACCCACGCTGGCCGGGGCCGTCGCGGCCCGCGGGGCTCTCCCGGTGGGCACCTGCCTGCGGCTGTTCGCGGCCCTGGCCGAGGGGCTGGCGAGCGTCCACGCGTACGGGGTGACGCACCGGGACCTGAAGCCGCAGAACGTCATCCTGGGCGCGCAGGGCCCGCAGCTGATCGACTTCGGCATCGCCAAGGGGGTCGGGGCCACCGCGCTCACCCAGGACGGGCAGGCTCCGGGCACGCCCGGGTTCACGGCGCCGGAGGTACTCGTAGGCGGCAGCACCGCGGTCGGCGGGACCGGGGACGGTGGGACCGGGGACGGCAGGGCGGACGTCTTCGCCCTGGGCGCGACGATGGCGTACGCGGCGACCGGGCGCCCGCCGTACGGGACGGGCGACCCGGCGACGGTGAGCTACCGGGCCGTGCACGAGCCGGTCGACCTGGCCGGGGTGGAGCCGGGCCTGGCGGCGCTGATCGGGGCCTGCGTGGCGAAGGACCCGGCGGCGCGGCCCGGCCTGGCGGAGGTCATCGCCCGGTGCGGGGTACGGGACGCGCTGGTGGACGATCCGCTGTACCTCGGGTTGGGCACGCTGGGCGAGGCCGTGCCGGTGCACGGGATGCGGACGCAGGGGCCGGGTCTCCCGCACGGCTACACGCCGACCGACCACGGGGCCCCGGCTCCGGCCGCCGCCCCGGTGGGGCGCGGGCGGGCGGGCGTGTGGGTGGCGGCCGTGGCGGTGGCCGCGGCCCTGTCGCTGGCTGCCTGGAAGCTGGTTCCGTTCGGCGGGGAGGACGGTGGGGCGGGCCGGGGCGAGGACGCCTCGGCGGGTGCCGCGGGCACGCCCGCCCGGACCCCGGGCGCGGGGGGCGTCGGCGCCGCGCCCTCCCCATCCGCGGGCGCCGCGGGCAAGCCGCCGGCCGAGTACATCGAGGGCAACCGGATCTCGCGCTACTTCTGGCTGCCGTCCACCGACCCGGAGCGCGCGGCGCACGGCACCGGCGCATGCAACCTGGGGCCGGAGCAGAAGCCGCCGGGTGCGGACTTCCAGGCGGGCGCCGAGGTCTCGGGAAGGTCCGTGAAGATCAGCATGCGCGTCAAGTACGCCGAGAACAGCCCGGCCGAACCCGATCCGTACTACGTGTCGGTCGCGGTCAGGGCCCCGCACGACCTCGATCCGCAGACCGGACGGCCGTTCCCGATGGACAACCGGGCCGTGGGCTTCACCAGCAAGCCCCTCGACGTCTACGGCAAGTGGAAGACAGGTGAATACCTGACGCTCACGTATCCGGACGACTTCGCGGAGCACGTGAACGGCAAGACGTACCCCGGCGTGCCCCTGGCCAATGACCCGGGGGACTGGACGCTGGTCTTCTACCACGTCGAGGATGACCCTACGAAGTACGCGAGCATCCACTGCACGGGCTTCCGAGTGGAGTAAGTGGAGTAAGTGGAGTAGCGGATCGGGCGACACGGGCGATTCGCACGTGAAAGCGACGGGCATGGGGGAGGGTTGACGGGTGCGCAGACTCTGGATGGCCGGCGGGATCGGGATCGGGCTGTGTCTGACCTTCGTGGCGCTCCTCGTGGTGGGGACGTACTCGGCGGCGGCGGGGCTCGTGGGCTCGGGTGCCGGCGGCCGTGCCGTGGGCCTGACGAAGGGGGCCGTGCCCGCGAAGTACCAGGCGCTGGTGGAGAAGTGGGGCAACCTGTGCCCGGCCATCAGCCCGCCGCTGCTCGCCGCGCAGCTGTACTCCGAGAGCGGCTGGAACCCGAGCGCCGTCAGCCCGGCGGACGCGCGCGGCATCGCGCAGTTCATCCCGGGCACCTGGGCGGGCCACGGGATCGACGGGGACGGGGACGGGGACCGGGACATCTGGGACCCGAACGACGCGATCCCCTCGGCCGCTTCGTACGACTGCGAGCTGGCCAAGGACGTGCGGAGCGTGCCGGGGGACGCGACGTCGAACATGCTGGCCGCCTACAACGCCGGCGCCTACGCGGTCATCAAGTACGGGGGCGTGCCGCCGTACAAGGAGACCCAGGGGTACGTGAAGGCCATCACCACCCTGGCCAAGAGCTTCGCGCGGCCCGTGGGCCGGGTGGCGCCCTCGCAACAGGCCGCCGGGGCGATCTACTTCGCGCAGAAGCAGCTGGGCACGCCGTACCTGTGGGGCGGCAACGGTACGCCCGACCATGGCGGCCGGTTCGACTGCTCGGGGCTGACCAAGGCCGCGTACGAGACGGTCGGGATCGAGCTGCCGCGCGTGGCCAACGACCAGTACAACGCCGGTCCGCACCCCTCGCGCGACGAACTCCTCCCCGGAGACCTGGTCTTCTTCTCCGATGATCTGACGAACTCCCGGGAGATCCGGCACGTCGGCCTGTACGTGGGCGGCGGATACATGATCAACGCCCCGTTCACCGGGGCGGTCATCCGCTTCGACAAGATCGACACTCCCGACTACTTCGGAGCGACCCGCGTGACGAAGGACGGGGCGGAGTCCCTCCCGGTCCGGGCCGGCGCCGGCGGGCCGTCCTAGCAACTCTCCGTAATGCAAAGGCCCTGAGCTGCGACGACCAGTCACTCTTCGATAACGTTGCCGTGATCATTCGGTGGAGAGTGGAACCCGCTCGTCAGAACGGGCGTTCCATGAACGCGGGGGTTGATCAAGTGGGTGTCGAAGGGGCGCACACCCGGGTGCGCCCGCAGGGGAACCACGGCAAGAGCAAGGGGCCGCGTCACCATGGCTGGACTCACAACAGGTGGGCCGAACGTGGATGTCAGCCTGCTGTACGAGGTCAACGGAGCGGCCCGGCGGGCCCCCGCGTGGCTGGATACCGCCGTGAGCCTGGCCGGTGAGTACGGGATCCTGCTGGCCCTGGTGCTGCTGGTCCTGTGGTGCTGGCGCGGCGCCCGCCGACAGGACGAGTCCGCTGCCGTCGAATCCTTCACCGCGCTGGTGTGGGCCCCCCTCGCCGCAGGCCTGGCCCTGCTCGTGAACGTGCCGCTGCGTGAACTCGTCGGACGGCAGCGCCCGTTCCGCCAGCACGAGGGGCTGCAGGTCCTCGACCCCGGCTGGGGCGTGGGGCTGGGGAACACCGAGTTCTCGTTCGTCAGCGGCCACACCACCGTCGCGATGGCCCTGGGCGTGGGCCTGTTCGTGGCCAACCGGAAGCTCGGGATCCTGGGGATCGGGCTGGCCCTCGCCGAGGGCGTCTGCCGCGTCTACATGGGGGTGAACTACCCGACCGACGTGATCGGCGGGCTCGCGCTGGGCACGGCCGTGGTCCTCGTGCTCGCGCCGCTCGCGCTGGCCCTGCTGAACCCGGTGGTGCGGGCGGTGGCCGGCTCCCGGAGCTTCGGGCGGCTCGTGCGGGCCGGTGACCGGGCACGGCCCCTGCCGGTCGACCTCGCGCAGCCCCACACCCCGCCCGCGGGCCGGCGCCCGCAGGACAAGGACCTCGCCGCCTGACGAAGGGCCGGCCGGGCATGCCCGCGCGGCTCGGCCCGTCGGCCTTCGTCGGTCGGCCTGTCGGCCCGTCGGCCCGTCAGCCCGTCCCGTACGAGTCCCACACGGCGAGCAGCGCGGCCGTCAGCAGGCACAGCGCGGCCACCCCGAAGCACACCCGTACCGCTCGCGGCCGGGGCCGGGGCCGGAGCGTCACTGGTCACCCGCGTCGGTGTCGGCCTCGCGGCGGTAGCGGGAGCGCAGCCACAGCCCGGTGGCCAGGGCGGCTGCCGAGGTGAGCCCGATGGCCAGGGCCACGTCGGCCGGGCTGTCCGCCGAGCCCACGGGTCTGGCCCAGGCCGCGGCGGCCGGGGCGAACGCGAGGAGCAGGGCCCAGAGGAGGGCCGCAAGGCGGGCTGCGGAACCTGGCATGAGTCAAGGGCATCCGCTGCGGCGCCCCCCGGCCAGCCGGGCCGTCCGAACGGGCGAGAGCCGTCAGGCGGTGTCCGCGGCCTCGTGGCCGGCGGCGTCCTTGCGGGCCAGGTCGCGGGAGCGCCGGGCCGGGCCCTTCCAGCCGCAGGAACAGACGGCCAGGCAGAACGATCCGCGGTCGGCGGTGGAGGTGGTGTGGGTGGTCGTCGTCCGGGGCTGCGACTGCGGCCGCGGGGGCGGTACGGAGTCGAGCGGAGGGACCGGTGTCGCGTCGATGTGCGGTTCCACTTCTCCACGGTACCCGGGGCCGGCGGGGGCGGGGAGGGTGCCCCCGTGACGGGAGACCCGGGGCCTCGTTAAGCGGAGCGGGTGGGGACCTCGGGCAAGCAGCGGTCATGCGTTGGGGGTTGGCAGGCGATGGTGGTTCACCGGCACAAGAGGCTGCGCGGGCGCGCGGCCGAGGTGGTGCTCGCCGCCGGAGTCACCCTGGCGGTCACGGCGACGAGCGGGTGCGCCGGAGGCGACGGAAGCGACGACCGGTCCCCGGCGGAAGCGGCCTCGGTGGTCCGCGGGGCCGCCGACGCCCTGGCGCGCACGGGCAGCGCCCGGGCCCGTACGGCCATGGAGATGGCCACGGGCGGGACCCGGGTCACCATCCGCGGTGAGGGCGGTGTCGACTTCAAGAAGCGGATGGGGCAGCTCCTGGTCCTGCTCCCGGCCGATGTGAAGGGCGAGGACGAGCACCGGCCCATCACCGAGCTCCTCGTGCCCGGCGCGCTCTACATGAAGAACCGCGGAGCGGGCGTTCCCGCCGACAAGTGGGTGCGGGTCGACACGACGACCCTCGCCGACGGGAACCTGGTCACCGGCGGGGCCACCGACCCGCTGATCGCGGCCGAGCTGCTGCGGGCCGCGCAGGAGGTGACGTACGTCGGGGAGACCGAGGTGGCGGGCACGAAGGTGCGGCACTACCGGGGGACCACCGACATCGGGCGGGCCGCGGCGAGTGCGCCGGCGGAGATGCGCGGGGCGCTGGCGGCCGCGGCGAAAGGGTTCAGCAAGGACACGGTGCCCTTCGACGCGTACCTGGACGAGGAGGGGCGGCTGCGGAAGGTCAGGCACCGCTTCACCTATGTCAACAATGGCGTGATCGATGTGTCATCGACCACGCTGCTGTACGGATTCGGGACGCCGGTGACCGTCGTATTGCCCGCGAGCAGGGACATTTACGCCGGAAAGATCGCCGACTAGTGGGGCGGGCGGTCCGGGGGCGGCGCGATCGGGCCATGGCCGGGTATCCGGAAATGGTCCATCCGTGTCATGCGGGGGGACGGGCGTCCTCCCTACGCTGAGGAGCCGGGCGCCGGCAAGTGGTGCGGCATGACCGACGACGGCCGGTGGCCGGTGGCAGACAGAGGTGACACGCGTGACTCCCGCAGGCGGTACGACGGTGCAGGACCACGTGGCGCTCGCCGAGATCGAACTGTGCGGTGAGCTGATCATCGCAGCCTCCGCGGCCGCCGAGGACCGGCTGAGCCTGGACCGCATCGACGAGGTCCTGCTCGGCCGCTAGACCGCGGGGTGCCGCTCGGGGCCCCGCACCGCGACATCCGGCGGCGGGGCCGGGCGGCTCAGGTGCGCAGGAGCCGCGCGATGGCCTTGGTGGCCTCCTCGACCTTGGCGTCGATCTCGGCCCCGCCCCTGACCGCGGCGTCGGCCACGCAGTGGCGCAGGTGCTCCTCCAGCAGCTGGAGCGCGAAGGACTGGAGCGCCTTCGTGCTCGCCGAGACCTGGGTGAGTATGTCGATGCAGTAGACGTCCTCGTCGACGAGCCGCTGGAGGCCGCGGATCTGCCCCTCGATCCGGCGCAGTCGCTTGAGGTGCTCGTCCTTCTGGTGGTGGTAGCCGTGGACGGCTCCGGCCCCGGCCTCGACCCCGGCGTCGTGGGAGGTGCCCGGGGTGGCCGCCGTACCGGACGGGGCTCCGGAGCCCTCCGCCTCGATGGTCGTCATAGGTCCTCCCGTGGTCCGGAACGAGGGGGATGTATACCCCTCATGGGTATAGGATACCGGGCTCGCGCCCGACGGGCAGGGGCCCGTGGTCCTCACTCTGCCTGATGGAGGACACTGGGGAACGGCCGGTTAGCCGTGGCCGGGGGATGCGCCTAGCATCAGCCTGACCGAATCCGATGCACCCCGAGGACCTCACGTGCGATTTCGTCTGACCCCCAGGGAGACGAGCTTCTACGACATGTTCGCCGCATCCGCGGACAACATCGTCACGGGCTCCAAGCTCCTGATGGAACTGCTCGGAGCGGACATGTCCGCCCGGGCCGAGATCGCGGAACGGATGCGGGCGGCGGAGCACGCGGGGGACGACGCGACCCACGCGATCTTCCACCAGCTGAACTCCTCCTTCATCACGCCGTTCGACCGCGAGGACATCTACTCCCTGGCGTCGTCGCTCGACGACATCATGGACTTCATGGAGGAGGCCGTCGACCTCGTCGTCCTCTACAACGTCGAAGAGCTCCCCAAGGGTGTCGAGCAGCAGATCGAGGTCCTGGCGCGGGCGGCCGAGCTGACCGCCGAGGCCATGCCGCACCTGCGGACGATGGACAACCTCACCGAGTACTGGATCGAGGTCAACCGGCTGGAGAACCAGGCGGACCAGATCCACCGCAAGCTGCTCGCGCACCTCTTCAACGGCAAGTACGACGCCATCGAGGTGCTGAAGCTCAAGCAGATCGTCGACGTGCTCGAAGAGGCGGCCGACGCGTTCGAGCACGTCGCGAACACGGTGGAGACCATCGCGGTCAAGGAGTCCTGAACCTCGTGGACACCTTCGCTCTGGTCGTGACCATCGGTGTCGCGCTCGGTTTCACGTATACGAACGGTTTCCACGACTCGGCGAACGCGATCGCGACCTCGGTCTCGACGCGTGCGCTGACCCCGCGCGCCGCCCTCGCGATGGCCGCGGTGATGAACCTCGCCGGTGCCTTCCTGGGCAGCGGGGTGGCCAAGACGGTCAGCCAGGGTCTGATCGAGACGCCGCACGGTTCCACGGGCATGTGGATCCTCTTCGCGGCGCTGGTCGGCGCGATCGTCTGGAACCTGATCACCTGGTACTTCGGCCTGCCCTCGTCCTCCTCGCACGCCCTCTTCGGCGGCATGGTGGGCGCGGCCCTGGCCGGCGGCACGGAGGTGATCTGGTCGGGCGTGGTCGACAAGGTCGTCATCCCGATGTTCGTCTCGCCGGTCGTCGGCCTGGTCGTCGGCTACCTGGTGATGGTGGTCATCCTGTGGATGTTCCGCCGGTCCAACCCGCACAAGGCCAAGCACGGCTTCCGTATCGCCCAGACGGTGTCGGCGGCGGCGATGGCGCTCGGCCACGGCCTGCAGGACGCGCAGAAGACGATGGGCATCGTCGTGATGGCCCTGGTCATCGCCGACGTGCAGACCTCCGACGCGCCGATCCCGGTGTGGGTCAAGGTCGCGTGTGCCGTGATGCTGTCGCTGGGTACGTACGCGGGTGGCTGGCGCATCATGCGCACGCTCGGCCGCAAGATCATCGAACTGGACCCGCCGCAGGGCTTCGCGGCGGAGACCACCGGCGCCTCGATCATGTTCGGCTCGGCCTACCTGTTCCACGCGCCGATCTCCACCACCCACGTGATCACCTCGGCGATCATGGGTGTGGGTGCGACGAAGCGCGTCAACGCGGTGCGCTGGGGTGTCGCCAAGAACATCATCCTGGGCTGGTTCATCACCATGCCGGCCGCGGCGCTGGTCGCGGCGATCAGCTTCTGGATCGTGAACCTGGCCTTCGGCTAGCGGTGCTGCCGCCCCCTGCCGGGGGTCCGGGGGTCGTCCCCCGGGGGATGCAGCATCGCCATGCCGGCCGCGGCGCCGCACGGACACGAAAGCGGGCCGGCTCCCCCCACCCAGGGGGAGCCGGCCCTCTTTCTTTCTTCCGCCCTTGCGGTGGCACCGCCATGCAGCACCGCAGGACGCTCTCACATCTCGCTCTAGCCGAAGCGGCCCGAGATGTAGTCCTCGGTCGCCTGCACGGACGGGTTCGAGAAGATCCGGTCCGTGTCGTCGATCTCGATGAGCTTGCCGGGCTGGCCGACCGCCGCGAGGTTGAAGAAGGCGGTGCGGTCGGAGACGCGGGCGGCCTGCTGCATGTTGTGCGTCACGATGACGATCGTGAAGCGCTCCTTGAGCTCGCCGATCAGGTCCTCGATCGCCAGGGTGGAGATCGGGTCGAGGGCCGAGCAGGGCTCGTCCATCAGCAGGACCTGGGGCTCGACCGCGATGGCGCGGGCGATGCACAGCCGCTGCTGCTGGCCGCCGGAGAGGCCCGAGCCGGGCTTGCCCAGGCGGTCCTTGACCTCGTTCCAGAGGTTGGCGCCCTGGAGGGAGCGCTCGACGATGTCGTTCAGCTCGGACTTCTTGAAGCTGCCGTTCAGCCGCAGGCCCGCCGCCACGTTGTCGAAGATCGACATGGTGGGGAAGGGGTTCGGGCGCTGGAAGACCATGCCGACCGTGCGGCGGACCGCGACGGGGTCCACGCCGGCGCCGTACAGGTTCTCGTCGTCCAGCATCACCTTGCCCTCGACGCGGCCGCCGGGGGTGACCTCGTGCATGCGGTTCAGGGTGCGCAGGAAGGTGGACTTGCCGCAGCCGGAGGGGCCGATGAAGGCCGTCACCGAGCGGGGTTCGACGGTCATCGAGATGTCGTCGATGGCCTTGTGGTTGCCGTAGAAGGCGGACAGTCCGCTGACGTCGATTCGCTTCGCCATGAGGGGTCACTTCGCTTTCATACAGTCGCGTCAGCGACCGGTCTTCGGGGCCTTCCAGCGGGCGATGCCGCGGGCCACCAGATTGAGGATCATGACGAAGGCGATCAGGACGAGCGCTGCGGCCCATGCCCGGTCGTAGGAGGCGTCACTGCCGACCTTGTACTGCTCCCAAATGTAGAGCGGGAGCGAGGACTGGGCGCCTTCGAAAGGGTTGCCGTTGATCAGCTGGGTACCGAAGACCAGCAGCATGATCGGGGCGGTCTCACCGGCGATGCGGGCGACGGCCAGCATCAGACCGGTGGCGATGCCGCCGATGGCGGTGGGGAGGACGACCTTCAGGATCACGCGCCACTTCGGCACGCCGAGGGCCAGGGCGGCCTCGCGCAGCTCGTTCGGGACGAGCTTGAGCATCTCCTCGGTGGAGCGGACCACGACGGGCATCATCAGGATCGACAGGGCCATCGCGCCGGCGAAGCCGGAGGGCCCGAAGCCGAGGGCCAGGTTCCAGGTCGTCAGGATGAACAGGCCCGCGACGATGGAGGGGATGCCGGTCATGACGTCGACGAAGAAGGTCACGGCCTTGGCGAGCGTGCCCTTGCCGTACTCGACGAGGTAGACGGCGGTCAGCAGGCCGATCGGCGCCGCGATCAGGGTGGCGAGGGCGATCTGCTCGATGGTGCCGAGCAGCGCGTGGTAGACGCCGCCGCCCTCCTCGAAGCTGGTCACGCCGTTCATCGAGTGCGTCAGGAAGTCGCCGCTGAAGACCTCGATGCCGCGGCTGACGGTGGTCCAGATCAACGAGAGCAGCGGGATGACGGCGAGGACGAAGGAGACCCACACGACGGAGGTCGCGATGCGGTCCTTGGCCTGGCGGCGGTTCTCGATCACCGCGCTGGCGGTGTACGTGATCACGAGGAACAGGAGGGCGGCGATCAGACCCCACTGGATCTTGCTGTCGAGGCCGAAGGCGACGCCGGTGCCGCTGCCGAGGGCGATCGAGAGGACCGCGATGCCGGCCGGGGCCCAGCGGGGCAGGCCGCCCCGGGTCAGGCTGGTGGGTGCGGCGGACCGGGGGGCCCGCGAGGGCCGGTGGTCCTGGAGTGCGTGGCTCATCAGGCGTTCGCCCCCGAGAAGTCCTTGCGGCGAGCGATGATCAGGCGAGCTGCACCGTTGACCAGCAGGGTGAGCAGGAAGAGGACCAGGCCGGAGGCGATCAGCGCGTCCCGGCCGAACTCGTTGGCCTCGTCGAACTTCGCGGCGATGTTCTGTGCGAACGTGCCGCCGCCCGGGTCGAGGATGTGGCCGGAGATCAGGAAGCTGGGCGAGAGGACGGTGGCGACGGCCATGGTCTCGCCGAGCGCGCGGCCGAGGCCGAGCATCGAGGCGGAGATGACGCCGGAGCGGCCGAAGGGCAGCACGGACATCCGGATGACCTCCCAGCGGGTCGCGCCGAGGGCCAGGGCGGCCTCCTCGTTCATGCGCGGGACCTGGAGGAAGACCTCGCGGCTGACGCTGGTCACGATCGGCAGGATCATGATCGCGAGCAGGATGCCGACGGTGAAGAGCGAGCGTGCGACGCCGACCTGGGTCTTGTCGAAGACGTAGGTCCAGCCCAGGTACTCGTCGAGCCAGAGGTTCAGGCCGGCCAGCTGCGGGACGAGGAAGAGGGCGCCCCAGATGCCGTAGATGATCGACGGTACGGCAGCCAGCAGGTCGACCACGTAGGCGATCGGCGCGGCGAGCCTGCGCGGCGCGTAGTGCGAGATGAAGAGGGCGATGCCGACGGCGATCGGAACCGCGATGGCCATCGCGATGATCGAGCTGACGACGGTGCCGAAGAGCAGGACGGCGATGCCGAAGACGGGCGGGTTGGCCGAGGCGTTCCAGTCGAAGGTGGTGAGGAAGTTCCCCTCGTTCTTCGACAGTGCGATCGAGGCGCGGTAGGTGAGGAAGACGGCGATCGACGCCATGATCACCAGGAGCAGGATGCCGGAGCCCTTGGAGAGCCCGGCGAAGATCTTGTCACCGGCGCGGCCGGTGGATCCCTTGCTCATGGAGACCGGCGGAGCCGTGTCTATCTGGGTGGGTGTGGTGGAAGCCATGGTCTTTCCGGTCTGTGTGGGGGGCAGGCCCCCTGGCGGCGGTGCACCGGATTCCCCCGGGTGGAGGGGAAGGGGCTCCGGGGCCGGTCCGCCCGGTCCCCGGACGGGGGGAGGGGCGGACCGGGCCTCGGAGCTGAGGACTAGCTCAGCGAGTTGATGACCTCGCGGACCTTGGCGTTGATCTCGGCCGGGATCGGCGCGTAGCCGTTCTCGAGGAGGATCTTCTGGCCCGCGTCGGACGCGGTGTAGTTCAGGAAGGACTTGACGGTCGGCAGGGTCTCCGCCTTGTTGCCCTTGTCGCAGACGACCTCGTAGGTGACCAGGACGATCGGGTACGCGCCCTCGGCCTTGGTGGTGTAGTCGAGCTTGAGGGCGAGGTCCGAGCCGGTGCCCGCGACCTTGGCGGCGGCGATGGCCTTGGAGGCGTTCTCGCCGGTGGCCTTGACCGGGGCGGCGGCGCCCGTGTTCAGGTCGACCGTCTTGATGCCCTGGGCGCTGGCGTAGGAGAGCTCGAAGTAGCCGATGGCGCCGTCGACCTGCTTGACCTGGGTCGCGACACCGGAGGAGCCGGAGGCGCCGAGGCCGCCCGGGGCCGGCCACTTCTTCGCGGCCTCGTAGGGCCACGCGTCACCGGCGGTGGCCTTGAGGTACTTGCCGAGGTTCTCGGTGGTGCCCGAGTCCTCGGAGCGGTGGAAGTGCTGGATCGCGGTGGAGGGGAGCGTGACGCCGGGGTTGAGCTTCTTGATCGCCTCGTCGTCCCACTTCTTGATCTTGTCGTTGAAGATGTTGGCGACCGTGGCCGCGTCGAGGTTCAGCTTGTCCACACCCGCGACGTTGAAACCAAGGGCGATCGGGCCGCCGACCATCGGCAGGTCGATGCCCTGGCCGCCGGTGCAGATCTTCTTCGACTCCTCGACCTGCTCCGGCTTCAGCGCCGAGTCGGAGCCGGCGAAGCCGACGGTGCCCTGGTTGAAGGCGACGATGCCCTCACCGGACGAGGAGGACTTGTAGTTCACCTCGACGCCGGAGCAGGCGGCCATGTAGTTCTTCACCCACAGGTCGACCGCGTTCTTCTGCGCGGAGGAGCCGGAGGCGAGCAGCTTGCCCTTGGCGCCCTCGCACTTGATGTCGCCCGCGGCCGGAGCGGCGGCCTTGGACGCGCCGTCGCCGGTCTTGGTGTTGTCGTCCGAGCCGCACGCCGTGAGGACCAGGGCGCCGGACACGACAAGCGCACCGAGGGCGGAGGCACGAAGCATGTTCTTGCGCTGAAGCTTCACTTTCGGGTGTTCCTTCCAGAAGCCGCCGGCCGCTTTCCGTTCGTACCGGGCGGCGTGCGAAGAGGACTACTACGTCGGGTGCCCGGTCCGGCCGCTCCGTCTGCGGGCGCCTTCTCCGTGCACGACCGAAATTAGGCAGAACAGGTGAAGCAGCCGACCGGCCCGAGTGAACGGACGGTGAACCGTGGCGGACGACCCGGTGCGTTCCGGGGCGTCCGCACACGCTTGCCATCATCCGTTATCCCGCCGTTACCGTGGTGTGATGGCGGGCTCCCGCAGCCACAGGTGCTGGAAGTCTGCCCGGGCCGCCTCGACCTCGTGCCGCTGGTCGGCGTGCAGGACGCCCAGGGCGTAGGCCGTCGCCGGGGCGATGCGCGGGGTGCGGGCCGCCGTGGCGGAGGCGGCGGCGGCCTCGGCGGCGTCGCGGTGGCGGTCCAGGGCCTCGCCCGCGGCCGCCGGCCGGGTGACGTCCTCGCCGAGGACCTCCCGCGCGTAGCGGTGGATGCGCAGGAGGCGGCGCACCTCGTGCCAGAGGCCGTCGTGGTCCGCGTCGTACGGACTCGGCGCCGCCTCGCAGCCGCTGATCGGCGGCAGTGCCGAGACCGCGGCCGACAGGCGGGTTTCGGCCACGGCCGCGAGCGGTACGAGGACCTCCGCGACCCGTCCGCGGGCCGCGACGGCGTCGAGCGGGACCTCGGAGGCCAGCACGGCCACCGCGTCCGCCACGGCGTGGAAGCGGGACGAGCCGAGCGCCTGGAGGGTGGCCGAGTGGGCGCGCGTACGGGCCAGGGTCAGCTGGCGGTCCAGCAGTGCGCCCGCGCGCGCCGAGCCCACCGTCAGTGCGCCGGCCGAGCCGCGCGGGGCGGGGAGGTCCGGGGACCCGGACAGCCGGTGCAGTGCGTCCATGAGCCGGGCCAGCCGGGCGGCGTACGCGTGCTCGTCGGCCAGGGTCGAGGACAGCCACACCAGCTCGGCGCGCAGTCTGTCGGCCCAGGACGACTCGGTCACCACCCGGAACGTGGCCAGTGATCCGCTGATGCGGCGCGCGGCCCCCCGCAGGCTGCGCGCCGCGTCGCTGCTCTCCGCGGCGTCGGCCCCGCTCTCCTCATGCAGGCGAAGGCCTCGCAGGAAGGCCGTGGCCTGCGAGCGCAGGTACGTGCCGAGCACGTCACCCGCGTCCGCCACAGGGTCATGGTTTGGCTGAGCCACGCCGGCGCCTCCGGGCGTCTATGAGCGTCTCCTGTACGTGCCGCAGCGGCTGGCCGTCCGCGTCCGTGCTGTGCCGTGTCCATTCACCGTCCGGGCCCAGGTGCCAGGAGGAGGTGGAGTCGGACATGCCGGTTTCCAGCATCCGGTCCAGTGCCGCGCGGTGGGCCGGGTCGGCGACCCTGACCAGTGCCTCGATACGGCGGTCGAGGTTGCGGTGCATCATGTCGGCGCTGCCGATCCACACCTCGGGCTCGCCGCCGTTGCCGAAGGCGAAGACCCGGGAGTGTTCGAGGAAGCGGCCGAGGATCGAGCGGACCCGGATGTTGTCCGAGAGTCCGGGGACGCCGGGGCGCACGGCGCAGATGCCGCGCACCCAGATGTCGACGGGCACTCCCGCCTGGGAGGCCCGGTAGAGCGAGTCGATGAGGGCCTCGTCGACGATCGAGTTCATCTTCAGGCGCACGTACGCGGGGCGGCCGGCCCTGTGGTGGGCGGCCTCCTTGTCGATCCGTGCGATCAGTCCGTCGCGCAGCGAGCGGGGCGCGACCATCAGCCGGCGGTAGGTCTCGCGGCGCGAGTAGCCGGACAGCCGGTTGAACAGGTCGGAGAGGTCCGCGCCGACCTGCGGGTCGGCGGTGAGCAGGCCGAGGTCCTCGTAGAGCCGGGCGGTCTTGGGGTGGTAGTTGCCGGTGCCGACGTGGGCGTAGCGGCGCAGCTGGTCGCCCTCCTGGCGGACGACGAGCGACAGCTTGCAGTGGGTCTTGAGGCCGACGAGCCCGTAGACGACGTGGCAGCCGGACTCCTCCAGCTTGCGCGCCCACTTGATGTTGGCCTGCTCGTCGAAGCGGGCCTTGATCTCGACGAGGACGAGGACCTGCTTGCCGGATTCGGCGGCGTCGATCAGGGCGTCCACGATGGGGGAGTCGCCGGAGGTGCGGTAGAGCGTCTGCTTGATGGCGAGGACGTCCGGGTCGGCGGCGGCCTGCTCCAGGAAGGCCTGGACCGAGGTGGAGAACGAGTCGTACGGGTGGTGCAGCAGGACGTCCCGCTCGCGCAGGGCGGCGAAGATGTCGGGCGCGTGCGCGGACTCGACCTCGGCGAGGTCCCGGTGGGTGCCGGCGACGAACTTCGGGTACTTGAGCTCGGGCCGGTCCAGGGAGGCGATCCCGAAGAGGGCGGTCAGGTCCAGGGGCCCGGGCAGCGGGTACACCTCGGAGGCGTTGACGTTCAGCTCCTGCACGAGGAGGTCCAGGACGCCGGGGTCGATGGACTCCTCGACCTCCAGGCGCACCGGCGGGCCGAAGCGGCGCCGCATGAGCTCCTTCTCCAGGGCCTGGAGAAGGTTCTCGGCGTCGTCCTCCTCCACCTCCAGGTCCTCGTTGCGGGTCACGCGGAACATGTGGTGCGCGAGCACCTCCATGCCCGGGAACAGCTCCTCCAGGTGCGCGGCGATGACGTCCTCCAGCGGGACGTAGCGCTGCGGGGAGGCCTCCAGGAAGCGGGAGAGGATCGGCGGGACCTTGACCCGGGCGAAGTGGCGGTGGCCGCTGACGGGGTTGCGTACGACCACGGCCAGGTTCAGGGAGAGGCCGGAGATGTACGGGAAGGGGTGCGCGGGGTCCACGGCCAGCGGAGTCAGCACCGGGAAGATCTGGTTCCGGAACAGCGTGAAGAGGCGGGCCTGCTCCTTCTCGGTGAGGTCGGGCCAGCGGATCAGGTGGACGCCCTCCTCGGCCAGGGCCGGGGAGATGTCCTGCTGGAAGCAGGCGGCGTGGCGGGCCATGAGTTCGCGCGAGCGCGTCCAGATGAGGTCCAGCACCTCGCGGGGCTGCAGGCCGGAGGCCGATCGGGTGGCGACACCCGTCGCGATACGCCGTTTGAGGCCGGCCACGCGGACCATGAAGAACTCGTCGAGGTTGCTCGCGAAGATCGCCAGGAAGTTCGCGCGCTCCAGGAGCGGGGTCGTCGGGTCCTCGGCGAGCTCCAGCACCCGCTCGTTGAAGGCGAGCCAGCTGCGCTCCCGGTCGAGGAAGCGGTCCGGGGGGAGCTCCCCGCCGTCCTTGTCGTCGTAGGCGTCCAGGTCGGCGTCGAGATCGGGGTCGAGGCCGATGTGCGGGCGGTGCGCGGCGATGGAGCCTATGCGGGCGTGGGCCGCGGCGACGGGGGCCTGGGCGGCGGCCTTGCTGGCGGCCTTGCCTGTCGCCTTGCCGGTCGCCTTGTCGGCGGCGGAGGCGGACGTGTGAGACGGGTGCTGGGCGGGGACCTCGGTGGGACCGGCGCTGGGCTTGTGACTCATGACTCCATTCTTCCGCGCAAGCGGCAGGACAGGCGCGTCGGACGGGTCTGCCGTCAGTCGGAGTCGGGGCTGCATTGGGGGAGAGTCGCAAGCGCTTCTGAATGCCCGGTTAATGGCGCATGGCTTCCCGGCTCCGGCTGGCGCACGAGTGCCTCCCGGGGGCGCGGGTGGGGCGCGGTTGCCGGGGGCCGCCCCCGGACCCCCCGCGCCCCTTGCGCCGGCCGGCGCAGGACCCGCCGGCGGGTCAGCTCTCCGTGCGGTACATCAGGTCGACCTCGTGGGTGGTGAAGCCGAGGCCCTCGTAGACGGCGAGGGCCGCCGGGTTGTCGGCGTCGACGTAGAGCATGGCCGTCGGCAGGCCCTGGGCCGCCAGGTGCTGGAGGCCGATCGCGGTGAGGGCCTTGCCGAGGCCGCCGCCCTGGGCGCCGGGCAGGACGCCGACCACGTAGACCTCGCCGAGCTGCTGTTCCGCGTGGACCTTCGTCCAGTGGAAGCCGACGAGCTCGCCGTCGCGCTCGGCGAGGAAGAAGCCCTTGGCGTCGAACCAGGGCTGCGCGATCCGGTCGTCGAGGTCGCGCTGGGTGAGCGAGCCCTGCTCGGGGTGGTGGGCGAAGGCGGCCGCGTTCGCCGCGAGCCAGGCCGCGTCGTCGGTTCCGGGCAGGAAGGCCCGTACGGTCACGCCGGGCGGGAGCACCGGATCCGGCAGCGGGGCGCCTTCGGCCAGGGGCCGGCGCAGCTGGCGCAGCTCGCGGAAGAGGGTCAGGCCGAGCACCTGGGCGAGGTGCCGGGCGGCGGACTTGCCGCCGTGGGCCCATACCCGCAGCCGCTTGCCGGAGGCGGCCAGCAGGGCCATGCCCATCGCCCGGCCGTGGCCGCGGCCGCGCAGTGCCGGGTGGACCACCAGTTCGGCGGCCGGGGCCTCCACCGGGTCGGTGTCCTCCAGTTGCCCGTACGCGGCGAGCCGGCCGGCGTCGGTGAGCAGGAAGTGCCGGATCCCCGGGCGCGGTCCTCCGCGCAGCTGGAGCCTTCCCTGTTCGGACACGGCGGTGGTGCCGTCCGTACGCGCCGCGTCCTCGATCAGGTCGAGGACGGCGTCGGCCTGTTCCCCCGTCAGCTCGTCGAGGGTCTGAATCTGCCGTCCCGGCTCCGGGGCCGCGCTTGCGTCAGTCATGGAACGAGCCTACGACCGTCCGGGCCGCCGAGCGGAGTACGGGCACGGGGTCGGGCCTTCTTCTGCGTGTAACCAACGCGATACCCGTTACCCCCTGGTAGAGCTACGCGCGTTGACCATAGGCTTCGGCGGACCTCCCGAGCAGTATCGCTGTCCACAAAGGGGACTAAATGTCAGCGACGCCACAACGGCACCGCCGAACCCGCCGGTTGACCTTCGCCGCCCTCGCCGTCACGGCCGGGGCCGGCGCGATGGTGGCCGCCGCACTGCCGGCCGGAGCCGCGAGTGGTGGCGGTGCGGCCAAGAGCCGGACCGTCGATGTGCAGATGCTGTCGTTCAACGACTTCCACGGCACCCTGGAGCCCCCGCAGGGGTCCTCCGGCACCGTGACCGAACGTCAGGCCGACGGCACCACCAAGGCCATACCCGCGGGCGGGGTCGAGTACCTCGCGACCGCCCTGCGCGAGGCCCGCAAGGGCCACGAGTACTCCGTCACCGCAGCGGCCGGCGACATGATCGGCGGCAGCCCGATGCTGTCCGGGCTCTTCCACGACGAGCCGAGCATCGAGGCGCTGAACAAGCTGGGGCTGAATGTCTCCAGCGTCGGCAACCACGAGTTCGACGAGGGCAAGACCGAGCTGCGCCGCATGGCGTACGGCGGCTGCCACCCGGTCGAGGGCTGCTACGAGTTCGGCAAGGAGTTCACGGGCTCCACCTTCCAGTACCTCGCCGCGAACGTCACGGACGAGAAGACCAAGCGCCCCCTGATGTCGCCCACCTACGTGTGGAAGAAGGGCGACGTGAAGATCGGCTTCATCGGCGTCACCCTGGAGGGCACTCCGGACGTCGTGACCGCCGAGGGCGTCAAGGGCCTCAAGTTCGGCGACGAGATCGAGACGATCAACAAGTACGCCGCCGAGCTGAACAAGCAGGGCGTGAAGTCGATCGTCGCCCTGATCCACGAGGGCGGTCTGCCCGCGAACGGCGCGTACAACTACGACTGCGACGTCCCGGGCGCCGGCGCCGGCATCTCGGGCGCGATCGTGGACATCGCCAAGAACGTGGACGCCAAGGTCGATGCGCTGGTCACCGGCCACACGCACCAGGCGTACGCCTGCAACATCCCCGACCCGGCGGGCAACCCGCGCGCGGTGACCTCGGCGGCCTCCATCGGCCGTCTGTTCACGGACACCACGCTCACCTACGACCGGCAGACCAAGGACATCGTCCGTACGCCGATCAGCTCGCCCAAGCCGGTCAACAAGGTCGTCCACCGCGACCAGCCCAAGGCTGCGGACATGACCGAGCTGATCGGTCGCTGGAACGCCCTCGCGGCCCCGATCGCCAACCGTCCGCAGGGGTTCATCTCGGCGGACATCCCGGGCCGCGGCTCGGCCGAGCCCGAGAAGCCGCTCGGCGACCTGATCGCCGACGCCCAGCTGGAGGCGCTCGCCCCGGCGGACAAGGGCGGCGCGCAGCTGGCCATCATGAACCCGGGCGGCATCCGCTCGGACCTCGCCTACAAGGCCTCGGGGGCCGAGGGCGACGGTGTCGTGACCTACGGCGAGTCCTTCACGGTCCAGCCGTTCACCAACATGATGAACATCGTGGACCTGACCGGCGCGCAGCTGATCACCGCGCTCCAGCAGCAGGTCAGCGGCCCGGTCAACGGGGTCAGCCCGAAGATCCTGCAGGTGTCGAAGGGCTTCACCTACACCCTCGACATGACGAAGGCCGGTGCCGACCGCATCGTCGTGGACTCGGTCAGGCTCAACGGTGCCGCGATCGACCCCGCCAAGACCTACCGGGTCGCGATGAACGAGTTCCTCGCGGGCGGCGGTGACGGCTTCACCGTCCTGAAGGAGCACAAGAACAAGCTCGTGGGCGCGTCCGACCTGGACTGCTTCAACGCCTACCTGACGAACAACTCCTCGGCGTCCGCGCCGATCGCCCCGCCGGCGGCGAACCGGATCACCGTCATCAAGTAGCACTCGCGCACAGCGTGCCCGAAGGGGCGGCGGGCCGACAGGCCCGCCGCCCCTTCGGCGTTTCCCCCCGGTGCACCCCCGTGACGCGGGGACCGGCGGGGATCAGAGGGCCGCGAGGAAGGTCCCGACGGCCCGGTGGAAGCCGTCCGGGTTCGTGAACGGCACGAAGTGGTCGCCGTCCAGGGGCGCGTACGAGGTCTTCGGGCGCCGGGCGACCATCGCGTCGGCGACGGGCTGCGTGAGCGCCCGGCTGCCGGTGCCGTGGATCAGCAGGGCGGGGCAGGTGCTCGCGAGCCAGGTGTCCCAGTGGTCGCCGGCGCAGGCGTGGATGGAGTCGAGCATGTCCTGCGGGTGGTACGCCAGGCGCCAGCCGCTGCCGTCCGGGAGGGGGCGCAGCCCGTCGGCGACGAAGGGCGCGGCCGGTCCGGCGGCGGCGAGGAGTTCCTCGCGGGTGGGGGCGGTGTGGGGGAGGCCGTCCAGGAAGTCGTACCAGTTCGGTCCGTCGGGGATGCGGATCTCGACGGTGGCGTCGACGTCGATGAGAGCGGAGATCCGGTCCGGGTGGGCGGCGGCCAGGTGGTAGGCGTTGAGCCCGCCGAGGGAGTAGCCGAGGAGCGGCACGGGGGTGTCGAGGCCCAGGTGGTCGAGGAGGGCGACGGCGTCGGACACGTAGCCCTCGCGGCGGTAGTCGGGCGCGCGGTCGGAGTCCCCGTGGCCGCGCTGGTCGGGGGCGATGACCCGCCAGCCGTCGCCGAGGGCGGCGGCGAGGCCGGTGAAGGCGAGGGCTTCCGACATGCCGCCGTGCAGGGCGAGGAGCGGCCGGCCGGTGCCGCCGAAGTCCAGGTAGGAGAGGGTCCGGTCGTCGATCTTCAGGTCGTGGCGCATGGTCCTGCCTTCCGTGGGCCTGCGGATCGTGTCGGTGGCTCCACCCTGCCAGCGTTTGGGCAAGCGCGCAATACAGTTGTATGGCGCGCTTGCCCAAATGTCGGCGAGTGGTCGCGGATACGATCCCGGCATGGGAAATCGCGAGGACCTGCTGGCCGGAGCGCGGCGCTGCCTGGAGGGGAAGGGCTACCTGCGCACGACCGTGCGCGACATCGCCACGGCCTCGGGGGTGAGCATGGCCGCGATCGGCTACCACTTCGGGTCCCGGGAGGCCCTCCTCAACCAGGCCCTGTTCGCCGCCATGGAGGAGTGGGCCGCGGGTTCCGGCCGCCTCGCAGGCGAGGGCGGGACCGCGGGGGAGCGCTACGCCGACACCTGGGACCGCAAGATCCGCGACTTCGGCGAGATGCGCTGGCTCTGGCTGGCCTCCGTCGAGGCCTTCGTCCACGCGCAGTCCTCGCCCGAGCTGCTCGCGATCCTCGCCGAGGGGCAGCGCCGCAACCGGCGGACGGTTGCCGCGGCCCTGCGCGGGGTGCCGCCGGAGGAGGTCTCCGAGGAGGACGTACGGGCCCTCGGCTCGATGCATATCGCGCTGCTCAGCGGGGTGATGGTGCAGACCCTGACCGACCCGGAGCAGGCGCCGGACGGCCGTGAGCTCCTCCAGGGGCTGCGCTCCATGGTCGAGCTGCTCGGAAGCTGACCACTACCGACGGGTAGCAAACCTGACGTGTGCACGCCATAATCCGGCCATCACCGGGTCGGCAAAGGGGCGGGCATGGACATCGGCATGGGCACGGGCAGGGTCACCGGCACGGGCAGCGTCACGGGCGCGGGCAGGGTCACGGGCCCGGGCGCGGTCGGGGGCGCGGGCATCGGCCGCAGGGCGTTCCTGGCCGGAGCGCTGGCCGCGGGAGCCGCCGTCGCACTGGGAGCCGCACCCGCCTCGGCGGCCGCACTCGGCACCCAGGACTGGATGGCCGGCCTCGGCGACTCCACCGCCCTCCAGCGGATGACCATCCCCGGCACCCACGACTCCGGCGCCACCAAGGGCGGGCTCTACGTCGCCTGCCAGAACACCTCGATCGCCCAGCAGCTCGACTCCGGGATCCGTTTCCTCGACGTCCGCTGCCGGGTCACCGGCGGCTCCTTCGCCATCCACCACGCGGCGTTCTTCCAGGACCTGATGTTCGGGGACGTCCTCGTCGCCTGCGCGAACTTCCTCGCCGCGCACCCTGGCGAGACCGTCCTGATGCGCGTCAAGCAGGAGTACTCGGGGGAGAGCGACGCCACCTTCCGCGCCGTCTTCGACGACTACCTGAACAACCGCGGCTGGCGTTCCCTCTTCCGGATCGCCGACACCCTGCCCACGCTCGGACAGGCCCGCGGCAAGGTGGTCCTGCTCGCCGACAACGGCGGCCTGCCGGGCCTGCGCTACGGCGACGGCAACGTCTTCGACATCCAGGACGACTACAACACCGAGCCCTTCGCCAAGCGCGGCCGGATCGAGAACCACTTCCGCAAGGCCGTCCAGCAGCCCGGCAAGCTCTTCGTCAACTACGTCAGCACCGCGGCGTACATGCCGCCGCGCTGGAACTCCGACCGCCTCAACCCGCAGGTCCACGGCTTCGTCGACGGCGGGGAGATGGCCGGCCGGACCGGGCTCGGGATCGTCCCGATGGACTTCCCGAACACCCGCTCCGGCCTGGTCGCCTCACTGATCCGGCACAACTGACGGATCGGAGGGCGGCGGGGTCGGCGCCCCGGGGATGCGGAGCACCGCCTCCGTGCCTCCGCCGCCGTCCGCCGCCGCCCGCAGCTCGGCGCTGCCGCCCGCGCGGGCGGCCGTACGGGCCACGATCGACAGGCCCAGCCCGCTGCCGGGCAGGGCGCGGGCCGACTCGGACCGCCAGAACCGCTCGAAGACGTGCGGCAGGTCCGCCGCCGGGATGCCGGGCCCGTGGTCCCGTACGGTCAGCTCGCCCGCCCGCAGGGTCACCTCGACCGAGCCGCCCGGCGGGCTGAACTTCACCGCGTTGTCCAGGACGTTGACCACGGCCCGCTCCAGCGCCGCCGCCTCGCCCCGTACGTACCAGGGCTCCAGGTCCGACGCGAAGGCCAGCTCCGGGCCGCGCAGCCGGGCCCGGGACAGCGCGGTCGCGGCGATCTCGTGCAGGGCGACCACCCCGAGCGGGCCGGGCGAGGCCGCGTCCGGCCGGGACAGCTCCTGGAGGTCCCCGATCAGCGAGGCCAGTTCCGTCATCTGCGCCTTGACCGAGGCCAGCAGCTCCCGCCGGTCGTCGGGCGGGATGGCCCGGCCGGTCTCCTCGCTGCGCGCGAGGAGCTCGATGTTGGTGCGCAGCGAGGTCAGCGGGGTGCGCAGCTCGTGTCCGGCGTCCGCGATCAGCTGGGACTGCCGGTCCTGGGAGGAGGCCAGGGCCGCGGTCATCGAGTTGAAGGACCGCGACAGGCGGGCGATCTCGTCGTCGCCCTCGTCTGGGATCCGCACCGTCAGGTCCTCGGTGCGGGCGATGTGCTCGACGGCGTCGGTCAGCTCGTCGACGGGCCGCAGGCCCGTCCGGGCCACCCACAGGCCGGCCGCTCCGGCGCCGACCACGCCGACGCCGCAGACCAGGAGCAGCACCCAGGCCAGGGTGGACAGCGGCTTCTCGATGTCGGAGAGCGGCTTGGCCACGGTCAGCGCGGCTGCCCGCCCGTCCAGCAGGGCGGGCTGGGTGTAGACGCGGACCGCCACCCCGTCGGAGGTGGTCGCGTCGTAGAGGGCGGCCCCGCGCCGCCGCTGGGCCACCTCCAGGTCGGTGGAGCTGATCCGCAGCGTGCTCCGGCCGTCGACCCAGCAGTGGCCGCCGTCCGGCAGCACGATCTGTACCTGGGCGCTGAGGTTGTTGGCGGGCCGTTCCGGGAGGGCGCCGGTGACGGACACGCAGCCGAGCGAGCGGTAGACCTGGTTGGCCTGGGCCTCGGCGTTGGTGGCGCGCAGCGCGCTGTCCAGCTGGTCGCGCAGCTGGGTGCGGACCATCACCCAGGACACCGCCGCGACGCCCGCCACGGCCAGGGCCACCGCGACGGCGACCAGCAGGGCCAGCCGGGAGCGCAGCGGCAGCGCGCGGAAGCGGGCGGCCGGGCTCACTCGGGCCCGCCCTCGCCCGCGCGCAGTACGTAGCCCACCCCGCGCACGGTGTGGACCAGGCGCGGCTCGCCGCCCGCCTCGGTCTTGCGGCGCAGGTACATCACGTACACGTCCAGGGAGTTGGAGCTGGGCTCGAAGTCGAAGCCCCAGACGGTCTTGAGGATCTGCTCGCGGGTCAGGACCTGGCGCGGGTGCGCGAGGAACATCTCCAGCAGCGTGAACTCGGTACGGGTCAGCTCCACCGGGCGTCCGGCCCGGGTGACCTCGCGGGTCGCGAGGTCCATGCGCAGGTCGCCGAAGGTCAGGGCGTCCTCGTGGGGGCCGGCGCCGGCCTGCGCGGCGGCGTAGGAGCTGCGGCGCAGCAGGGCGCGCACGCGCGCGAAGAGCTCGTCGAGCTCGAACGGCTTGACGAGGTAGTCGTCGGCGCCCGCGTCGAGGCCGGTGACGCGGTCGCCGACGGTGTCGCGGGCGGTCAGCATCAGGATCGGGGTGACGCTGCCGGAGGCGCGCAGCCGACGGGCTGCCGTGAGCCCGTCCATCCGCGGCATCTGGATGTCCAGCACGATCAGGCCGGGGGCGTACGAGGCCGCCTTGTCGAGGGCGTCCAGCCCGTCGACGGCGGTCTGGACGGCGTAGCCCTCGAAGGCGAGGCTGCGGCGCAGGGCCTCGCGTACGGCCGGTTCGTCGTCGACGACGAGGATCCGCGCTTCGCCTTCGGCGGGGTTCATGGATGGGTCTCCCAGGTGTGGTGGCCGGCTGCGGGGTCCGGCGGGTGACGGCGCCTCCAGCCTCGCACGGCAGGCTAGAAGGACGTGCCGAAGCCGCCTGCGAAGGAACCGCTGCCGGAGGTGTCGGAGGTGCCGGCGGATCCCTTGCCGCCGGGGCCGCCCTTGCGGAGGGAGTCCAGGTCGGCCTTGATCGTGTCGACGGGGATGGCGAAGCCGAGGCCGACGCTGCCGGCGGTGGAGTTGCCGGTGGAGGGCGAGTAGATCGCGGACGGCATGCCCACGATCTCGCCGTTCATGTTGACCAGGGCGCCGCCGGAGTTGCCCGGGTTGAGGGAGGCGTCCGTCTGGAGGGCCTTGTACGAGGTGGTGTTCGAGCCGGTGTCCCCGTTGAACTGGCGGCCGCCGAAGGAGAAGGGCCAGCTGTCCTCGCCCTGCTGGCGGCCCTGCGGGGCGCTCTGCTCCGACTTGGGCACCTTCACCTCGCGGTTCAGGGCCGAGACGATGCCGCTGGTCACGGTGCCGGTGAGGCCGTCGGGGGAGCCGATGGCGACGACCTGGTCGCCGACCTTGACACTGCCCGAGTCGCCGAGCTTGGCGGGCTTGAGGCCGCTCGCGCCGTCGAGCTTGATCAGGGCCAGGTCCTTGTCGGGGTCGGTGCCGACGATCTTGGCGGTGTACTTCTTGCCGTCGCTCGTCGTCACCTGGATCTGGGTGGCACCGTCCACGACGTGGTTGTTGGTGGCGATCTCGCCGTCGGCGGTGAGCACGAAGCCGGAGCCGGTGCCCTGGCCGGAACCGGTGCGGGTGTCGATGCGGACGACCGAGGGGCTGACCTGGTCGGCGATGCCGGCGACGGTGCCGGTGCTGGACCGCGAGACGTTCGTGCCGTTGATGCCGCCGGGGGTGCCGGCCTGCCGGTCCATCAGCTGCTGGACGGCGGCCGCGGTGCCGCCGCCGACCACGGCCGCGGCGAGTGCGACGGCGGCGAGCAGGGCCACGGGCTTCTTCGCGCGCCGGGCGGGCGCGGCGTGGGCGGGCCCCGGCGGGAGGCCGGCGCCGCCCTCGCCGCCGTCGGCCGCGGCCGGGACCGTCTCGCCCCGGATGACCGGCGGCTGGTGCGCCTCGTGCCAGCCGGGCGCGGCCGGCGGATAGGCGGGCGGCGGCGGATACGCCCCGGTCCCGGCATCGGCTCCGGCCTCGTGCGCCAGCCGGTCGCGTCCGCGCTGCCAGTCCTCGCCGAACGGCGCGTACTGGGGGCGGTGTTCCTGCGGGTACTCGCCTTCGCGGCGGAAGCTCTCGGTCATGGCTATGACTGTGCTGGCCGTTGATGAGAGCTTCCTGAGTCCGGCCTGAGAAGCCCGACAGAACCGCGTATGCCCGATGTAAGGGAGCTTCCCTGCGCCACCCCCGTCCGCTACCTTGAACATGTTCAAATAAACGCGTTCAAACATCTCTCGGGGGGATCGTGGACGAGGTCGTGCAGCAACGGGTGGCCCGCCTGCCGTGGAGGCTGGCCGTGACGGCGGCGTCGGTGACGGTCGTCACGACGGTGTGGTCGGCGACCGTGTCCGCGGGGGGAGTTTCGGCCCGCGGACTACTGCTGCTCCTGTTCGTCGCCGGCCTTCCGCTCCTCGCGCGCGACGCGCCGGCGGCCTTCACCCGAACCTGCCTGGTCATCGCCATGTTCTTGCTGTGGGTGCCGATGTTCGGGACCGCGGGGCTCCGGCCCGTCGCCGCGGCGGTGCTCCTGCTGCTGGCCGCCTCCGTCGCCGACCCCGACCACCACCCGAGCTGTCTGACGGTGGCGCTGGCGGGGGCGCTGCTCGTGTTCCTCCCGCTGGCCTTCTGCCTCTACTCCTGAGGCCGGTCGGCTACCGGCAGCCGCAGGAGCGGCGGACCACCAGTGCCGACGGGAACTGCTTGAGGCGCTCGCGGCGCGAGCCGGCCACGCGCAGGCCGTCGTCGAGGACCAGGTCCACCGCCGCGCGGGCCATCGCCGGGCGGTCCGAGGCGATCGTGGTCAGCGGCGGGTCCGTGAGGGCCGCCTCCTTCACGTCGTCGAAGCCGGCCACCGCGAGTTCCCCGGGCACGTCGATGCGCAGTTCGCGCGCCGCGCGCAGCACGCCGATCGCCTGGTCGTCCGTGGCGCAGAAGATGGCCGTCGGCCGGTCCGGGCGCGCCAGGACCTCCAGGGCGACCGTGTACGCGTCATAGCGGTTGTACGGGGCCTCGATGACGCGGCCCTCGATGGAGCGGCCCGCCTCCAGCATGGCCCGCCGCCAGCCCTCGACGTGGTCGGCGACCGGGTCGCCCACCGACGGGGTGTTCTCGATGCCGCCGATGCAGGCGACGTACTCGTGCCCGTGCTCCAGCAGGTGCCGGGTGGCGAGCTGGGCGCCGCCGATGTCGTCCGTGACGACCGCGACGTCGTCGATCGCCTCCGGGCGCTCGTGCAGCAGCACCACGCGGGCGTCCCAGGCCTCGATCTCGCTGGCCGCCTGCTCGCTCATGCCCTGGCTGACCAGGATCAGCCCGGATACCCGCATCCCGAGGAAGGCCCGCAGGTAGTGGACCTCGCGCTCGGTGCGGTAGTCGGAGTTGCCGACCAGGACCATCTTTCCGCGCTCGGCGGCGGCCTGCTCGACCGCGTGCGCCATCTCCGCGAAGAACGGCTGGCGGGCATCGGGGACGATCATGCCTATGAGGTCGGTGCGTCGCGACGCCATCGCCTGGGCGACCCGGTCCGGGCGGTAGCCCAGGTCCTTGATCGCGGCGAGGACACGCTCGCGCGTGGCCGGGGCAACCGGCCGGGGTCCGTTGTTGATGACATAGCTCACGACGGCGGTAGAAGTACCCGCAAGTCGCGCTACGTCATCCCGCGTCACCTTGGCCACGCGCGGCAGTCTACGCGGGGTGACCTACCTCTGGGCAGGCCGTCCTGAAGACCGGACGATCATCGGGCGCCTAGGCCGACCGGGTGGTCGCCCCGGAGGCCCGCGCGGAGCCCTCCGCGGCCGACTCCGCGGCGACCTTGGCCGCCGCCTGGGCCGCGGCCTCCGCCGCCGCCCGCTCGACCTTCTCCGGCGTGACGAATCGGTAGCCGACGTTGCGGACCGTGCCGATCAGCGACTCGTGCTCGGGGCCGAGTTTCGCCCGCAGCCGCCGTACGTGCACGTCGACCGTCCGGGTGCCTCCGAAGTAGTCGTAGCCCCAGACCTCCTGCAGCAGCTGCGCGCGGGTGAAGACCCGGCCCGGATGCTGCGCGAGGTACTTGAGGAGCTCGAACTCCTTGAAGGTGAGGTCCAGCACCCGCCCCTTGAGCTTGGCGGAGTACGTGGCCTCGTCCACCGACAGGTCGCCGTTGCGGATCTCCATGGGGGAGTCGTCCGAGCCGAGCTGCTGGCGGCCCGTGGCCAGCCGCAGGCGTGCCTCGACCTCGGCGGGGCCGGCGGTGTCCAGGAGTACGTCGTCGATGCCCCAGTCGGCGGTGACGGCCGCCAGGCCGCCCTCGGTGACGACGAGGATCAGCGGACAGCCGGGGCCGGTGGAGCGCAGCAGCTGGCACAGCGACCGGACCTGCGGCAGGTCGCGGCGGCCGTCGACGAGGATGACGTCGGCGCCCGGGGTGTCGACGAGGGCCGGGCCCTCGGCGGGCGCCACCCTGACGTTGTGCAGCAGCAGGCCGAGTGCGGGCAGCACTTCGGTGGACGGCTGCAGCGCGTTGGTGAGCAGCAGGAGCGAGCTCATGACCGACCACCTGCCCGGGCCGGACGGTGGTGCACGGTTCGCTGGTCCATCACGTCGGTTCCTCCTCGGTCCCGTCGAGGACATGCGCGGTACTGCTTCGTACGTGTCGCCTGGTGCCCGTCCGGCCCCGCGCCCTGGGGATCCGCCCGGTCACCACTGTTCTCGGTTCGTTCAACGTGCTGAAAGCACAAAAGGACCCGGGGGCCACATTGCCCGGATCCTCTCGCCAGCAGAATAGCCCACCCGCTGTTTCCCGTCCGGGGCTCTCCTGCTTCCGCTTCTGTGGTTCATGCCACCCTCCTGCCACGTTCCCGCCCTGCGTATGCACCGTTTTCACCGGAACGGAGGCATGCGGGGCGGCGGGGACGGTCCGGCCCGGCGCACACACGGCGCGTCGGGGCACGCCGGGGGCGGCGGCCGGAGGGGCCATCATGGAGGCCGACGGTAGAGAGCCGACGATAGGAGCTGCAGTGGCAACCGGAACCATCCGCTACTGGGCGGCGGCCAAGGCCGCGGCCGGGACTGCGGAGGAGCCGTACTCGGCGAGGACACTGGCCGAGGCGCTCGATGGCGTGCGGGAACGCCACCCCGGGGAGCTGACCCGGGTCCTGCTGCGCTGCTCCTTCCTCGTGAACGAAGAACCTGTGGGCAAGCGCCCGCACGATTCCGTACCGCTGACCGAGGGCGGCACCGTCGAGGTGCTCCCGCCGTTCGCGGGCGGGTGAGCGGGAGCCGATGAGCACGCCTGACGAACAGCAGCAACAGCAACAGCAGCAGCCGCAGCGGCAACAGCAGCAGCCGCACGACCCGTACGGGACCCAGACCTGGCAGGCCGACACCTGGGACACCGGATACCAGCCGGTGCATCCGCCGCTGGGCGCGGTGCCCGGGCAGCCGGTCGCGCCCGAGGGCTGGTTCCGCGACGAGGCCGCCGCCGGGCCGGGTGCGGGAGCCGTACCCGGCCCGGCCCAGGCCTATCCGCCCTACCAGGCCCAGGGCCACGCCCAGGGCCACGCCCAGGGCCACGCCCAGGGCCACGCCCAGGCTCCGGTCGAGGGGCAGGCGGCCTGGGGCGCGCCCGCCCCCGGTCCGGAGCAGCAGGCGCCGGCTCCGCAGGGCTGGTTCCGGGACGAGGCTCCGGCCGCCCCGGCTCCTGCGGCGCAGGACTGGTCCCAGGGCGGCCAGGGCGTGCCCCAGGGCGGCCGGGGCGTGCCGGAGCCGGCGTCCGCCGCCGAGACGGCATACCTGCCGCCCTACCCCCACCCCGGGCAGCAGCAGGCCGTGGCTCCCGAGGGCTGGTTCCGGGACGAGGCCCCGGCCGCCCCGGTGCAGGACTGGTCGCAGGGCGGCGGCCCGGGCGGCGGTGCGTCCGCCGCCGCGGAGCAGACGGCGTACCTTCCGCCGTACCCCGGTCCCGATCAGCAGCAGGGCGCCGCCGCGGAGCAGACGGCGTACCTTCCGCCGTACCCCGGTCCCGATCAGCAGCAGGGCGCCGCCGCCGAGCAGACGGCGTACCTCCCGCCGTACCCCGGTCCCGATCAGCAGCAGGGCGCCGCCGCCGAGCAGACGGCGTACCTCCCGCCCTTCCCCGGCCCCGAGCAGCAGGAGCCCCACGTGTCCGCGGCCGAGCAGACCGCCTTCCTTCCGCCCCAGGCCGGCGCCGCCGCCGACAGCCCGGTACCGGCCCCGGTACCGGCCCAGGCCGGCAACGCCGCCGAGGCGTCGGAGGCCACCGACTGGTCCCCGCCCACCCTCGCCGGGAACACCGTGCGCGCCGTGGACCCGGCCCAGGCCCGCGCCGAAGGCCGGTCGCCGATCATCGATCCCGGCCCGCAGCCGGCCGTACTGACCGCCGCCCTCGGGCTGCTGCTCGCCGCGGCCGCCGCCCTCGGGCAGTACGCCCTGCTCGTACCGCTGATCGCCCTCCAGGGCCTCACCGCGGCCGGCTGGTTCCGCCTGAACGGCATGTGGCCGGCCCGGCAGGGCATCGCCCTCGCCTTCGCGGGCGCCCTGGCCGCCGACGCGGCCGTGCTCGCGGTGGAGGAGGCGTACGGCGCCGGCGCGATCGTCGGCACCCTCGGCGCCTGGGTGCTGCTCACGCTCGTGCTCCAGCTGCGCAGCCAGGCCGATCCCGACGAGCGGATGTACGGGCTGATGGCCTCGGTGGCCTCGGCCGCCCTCGCCATCATCTGCGCCGGCTACCTGGCCGCCGACACCGCCGCCGTCACGGTCGGCGCGGCCGCCGTGGCCGTCGCCGTCTTCGTCCGCGCCCTGCCGCTGCCCACCGCCACGTCCGTCGGGGTCTCGCTGGCCTCGGCCGCCGGCGCGGGCGTCGCGGTCGGCGGGATCACCTCCGTCGGTGTCGGCGGGGCGCTGCTGGGCCTGGTCGCCGGGGTGTGCGCGCTGGTCGGGCTGCGCGTGGCGGCGTACGACTACCCGTCGAAGTTCGTGCACATGACGGCCGGTGTCGCGCTGCCGCTCGCGGCCGCCGCCCCCGCCGTCTACCTGATCGGACGGGTGGTGGGCTGACCTGCGCCGTCACACCGCGCCTCACACCACCGCTGACGGTCTCCTGACGGGCGGACATGGTCAACTAGACCGCACGTACCGATAAGTAGGGGGAGGGCACGTGCGTATCCTGCGCGTCGTTGTGATCATCTCAGTGGTGCTCGGAGCCGTGTTCGTGGGCGCGGACCGCTGGGCGGTCGGCTACGCCGAGAACCAGCTGGCCGACCGAATACAGGCCCGCCAGGGCCTGGCCGGCAGCACGGAGGTGGAGATCCACGGGTTCCCCTTCCTGACCCAGGCCCTCAGCCGCGACCTGGACCGGGTCGATCTGAAGCTCACGGGCGTCGAGGTCGCCGCCGAGGGCCGCAAGACGCGGCTCTCGGAGCTCGACGCGAGCTTCCGCGGCGTGCGGCTCGACGGTGACTACAGCGGCGGCACGGCCGAGCGCGCCGAGGGCAGCGCGCTCATCACCTACGCCGACCTGACCGCGGCCTCCCAGACCGGCGCGACCCTGTCCTACGGCGGGGCGCCCGGCAAGGTGAAGGTCACCGCGTCGGTGGACATCGCCGGCCGGAAGCTGTCGCGCAGCGTGATCTCGACGATCACGCTCGTGGACGCGCCGGACGCCAAGGGCGGAAAGGGCGGCAAGATCGTCCGGGTGCACGCCGAAGAGGTGCCGGGCGAGGGGATTCCCGGCCTGGAGCGGCTGGTCCGGCGGCAGACCGACTTCGACCGCAACCTCGAGGGCGGCCTCCCGGCGGGCCTCCAGCTCTCGGCACTGACCTCGGACGAGGCCGGTGTGCACCTCACGCTGGGCGGCTCGAACGTGGCGCTGGCCGGATCGTGAGACAGGGCGGTCCGATCCGCAGAAGGACGGGCCGCGCGGCGGGCCCCGGAGGCGCCGGGGCGCCCGGAAAGGGTGTTCTCATCCCAGCATTCGGACGATCCTGTCTCGGAATATGACACACCGGTGACAGGGCGGCTGATTCGTCCCTACGATCCATGGCTATGAAGCATCAGCAGGCGGACCTCACGAAGCGACGGGCAGTAGACCTGTGTCGCGTCGCCGCCATGCTCTGTCGATCCATGTGACGTGTGAGCGCATCCGCTCCATCAGCCGGACGACGGCCCGACAGGCCCATCCCCGCGTGACCGCACCTGCCTCCTGACCCCTGACGCCTCCCCGCGCAGGAATCGAGTGCACCCGCAGGCACGCAGCACAGCGCACCCCGCACCGCCCCGCCGCACACTGCCCCGGAGGAGATCACCATGAGCCGCAGCGACGTCCTCGTAGACGCCGACTGGGTCGAGGCCCACCTGAACGACGCCGACGTCGTCATCGTCGAGGTGGACGAGGACACGTCCGCCTACGACAAGAACCACATCACCAACGCCGTCCGGATCGACTGGAAGACCGACCTCCAGGACCCGGTCCGCCGTGACTTCGTGGACCAGGAGGGCTTCGAGAAGCTCCTCTCCGCCAAGGGCATCTCGAACGACGACACCGTCGTCCTCTACGGCGGCAACAACAACTGGTTCGCCTCCTACGCCTACTGGTACTTCAAGCTCTACGGCCACCAGGACGTCAAGCTCCTCGACGGCGGCCGCAAGAAGTGGGAGCTCGACTCCCGCGACCTGGTCGACGGCAAGGACGTCCCGAACCGCCCGGCCACCGAGTACAAGGCCAAGGCCCAGGACACCTCGATCCGCGCCTTCCGCGACGACGTCGTGGCCGCGATCGGCTCCCTGAACCTGGTCGACGTCCGCTCCCCCGACGAGTTCTCGGGCAAGCTGCTCGCTCCGGCGCACCTCCCGCAGGAGCAGTCGCAGCGCCCCGGCCACGTGCCGAGCGCCCGCAACATCCCGTGGTCGAAGAACGCCAACGACGACGGCACCTTCAAGTCGGACGACGAACTGACCGCCCTCTACGAGGCCGAGCAGGTCGATCTGGCGAAGGACACCATCGCCTACTGCCGCATCGGTGAGCGCTCCGCGCTCACGTGGTTCGTGCTGCACGAGCTCCTCGGCCAGGAGAACGTCAAGAACTACGACGGCTCGTGGACCGAGTACGGCTCGCTGGTCGGCGTGCCGATCGAGCTCGGCCCCAACAAGTAATCCCGGGCACGCGACGCCCTCGTAGTACGACCTCTCCAGGACAGGACAGAGAATATGTGTGGAGCACAGATCGGCGGGCCCGACCTCGCGACCCTCAAGCCCGGTGAGACCGCGATCCAGGGCCAGGTGACCCAGGACGGCGCGCCCGTCAGCGGCTACGTGCGACTGCTGGACTCGACCGGCGAGTTCACCGCCGAGGTCCCGACCTCGGCCACCGGCCAGTTCCGCTTCTACGCGGCCACCGGCTCCTGGACGCTGCGCGCGCTCGTCCCGGGTGCCCAGGCGGACCGTGCCGTCGTGGTCGCCGAGGCCGGCGGCGTGACGGACGTGGCGATCGCGGTCTGAGCACCGCACATGTGATCGCCTGATTGATCGGCCGAAGGGCCGCACCCCCGGGGGTTGGACGCCACTGGAACGGGGTGCGGCCCTTCGTGCCGTTCCCTGCCCGGACGGGCCGTCCTACCCTTGGAGGCATGTACGCCCGGCGCCGACGCGCCTACTTCCTGATGATGGGCGGATGCCTGGTCCTCTTCGTCTCCGCCTGGGCCTTCGTGCGCCTGTGGTCGGTCGAGGCCGCCGTGGCCATGTGCGTCGTCGCCATGGTGATCCCGCCGGTCGCCGCGATGATCGCGAACCGGCGCGGGCCGGACGACCGCTGGTGGGACGACCCCTCGGGCGATCCGAAGTCCGACGAATGGTGGGACGAACTGGACGGAAAACGGCGCCGCGAGGACTGAAACCCCCACGAGACAAGAACGTGATCAGGCTTCGTACAACTGCTCCACCGGGCTGTCGGTCATGGGGTACGCGCGGGTAACCAACCCGCGCTTCCGGTTTTGTGGGGGACCCCGTTGGAACACGAACAGACCATCCCTGAGCAGCGGAAAGAGGGGGAGAGCGCACCGGAGCAGGACACTTCGGCCACTGCGGTCCCGCGCCGGCGCCGCGCGGGACGCACCACGCTCCTGATCGCGGGCGCGGCCGTGCTCGGCGTACTCGCCGGCACCGTCACCGGCTACGCGGTCCAGTACCACCGCGAGCCCACCCCCCTGCCGCCGCTGGCCCAGCAGAAGGTGGACGGGCCGAAGCCGGCCGCCATGAACGACGCGACGAGCCGGCGCTCGATCAACGCCACCCGCTGGCACAAGACGGACGAGGAACTGGCCAAGAAGCTGGTGGACCTCCCCGGCGGCGCGAAGGACGGCTTCTCGGGTGCCGTCTCCGCCGACGCGTTCGCCGCGAGCTGGTACCTGGAACCCTCCCAGGCGGTCGGCTCGCTCATCAGGGACGGCGTCAAGAACGTCGCCACCGCGCGGTGGGCCGAGAACGACCGGAACTTCGTCCAGGTCCACCTGCTCCAGTTCCGCGACCGCAGTGGGGCCGAGGGCTTCCAGGCGGGCATGGTCGCCTACATGCCCGAGAAGGGCTACGCGGGCAACTCGGGCAAGGACTTCCCGGGCGTGCCGGCGGACTTCGGGCACCTGTGGATCGACTCCAAGGCGCACGAGGAGCCCGGCTACCACCCGATCCGGCAGGCCCGTGCCCTGATCCGCCGCGGCGACATCGTGACGGTCGTCGAGTACACGAACAACCGCGGTGAGGTCGACGAGAAGGCCCTGGTCGAGATCGCCAAGCGACAGATGGAGCGGCTGTGAGCGAGCAGCAGAACACGACCGGGCCCGAGGCGGATCCCGCACCCGCGGCCGAGCCCGCGCCCGAGCCCGCGGTCCAGTCCGCGGGCGCGCCCGTGCGCAGGAGGAACCGCAGGACGCTCGCCCTGATCTCGGCGGCCGTCGGCGTCGTCGTCCTCGCGGGCGGCGGTGTCGCCGCCGCGGCCGCGCTCGCGGACGCCGACCGGACCTCGCCGACGCGGTACTGGGTGCCCGAGGACCACACGACCGGCGGCACCGCGGCCCCGGTGCCGTCCGTGCCCCCGAACGAGCTGACGGGCAAGCTGATGCCGCTGCCCGCCAACTACTGGCCGGGCCCCGACCTCGACCGCGAAGGCGACCACTACTTCGTCCCGAGCGACAAGGCGCTGCAGAACTTCAAGGACGCCCGTACCGGCCTCTCCAGCAGCGAGCGGGCCGAACGGGACAAGGCGCTGGCGGACCTGAAGCTCAAGGGCATGGCCGGGCGCAGCTACGCCCGCGGCGAGGGCGAGGGCGCCGCCGTCGCCGAGATCCGGCTCATGCAGGCCGACCCGCAGCAGGTGGCCAAGTTCGCCGAGTTCACCAAGAAGCTCA
This sequence comes from Streptomyces sp. A0592, assembly GCF_004795115.1. Classification (NCBI taxonomy): domain Bacteria; kingdom Bacillati; phylum Actinomycetota; class Actinomycetes; order Kitasatosporales; family Streptomycetaceae; genus Streptomyces; species Streptomyces sp. A0592. The sequence goes on along the minus strand of NZ_SSBM01000003.1, from coordinate 421,893 downwards.
TCGAGCTCACCGCCGCCGGCGGCGAGGCGCCGCAGGTGGAGGGCTACCCGCAGGCCAAGTGCGGGCTGGACGACTCGCTCAAGGGCGGCAAGGACGGCAAGGAGAAGATCGACGCCCTCGACTGCGTGGCCGTCGAGGGGGACGTCCTGGTGACCTTCCGCATGTACGGGAGCAAGGGATTCGCGGTGAAGGACGCCGCGGGCCTCTTCAAGCAGCAACTCGACCACCTCAAGTCCCCCGGAGAGTCCGCGTGAGCAGCGAGCAGACCACCACCGGCCCCGAGGCGGAGCCCACGCCCCCGTCCTCGCCCGAGCCGGTGTCGGCCGCCGAGCCGTCGCCCGTGCCGGCCGCCGAGCCCGAGGCCGTGACCGAGGCCGTGACCGAGGCCGTGACCGAGGCCGCTCCGGAGCCCCGGCCCGTGGCCGCCGCCGAGGCCTCGGCCGAGGCCTCCCCCTGGGCCGCCCCGCCCGCCCCGCCGAAGGACCGGCGGGCGCTGCGCGCCGCCCTGCGCTGGACCGCCGCCGTCGCCGTCTTCGCCGCGGTCGGCGCCGGGGTCGCGTACGGGATCACCGTGCCGGAGCGCACCGACGTCCCCGGCCTGTCCACCGAAGGCGACGGCCGCTGGACGTTCCCGAAGCTCTCCCAGCCCGCGCTGCCCGCCGGAGCCCCCCTGCCCCAGGGCCCGGACAACAAGGACGGGACGCACTACGCGCAGCTCACCGGCCTGCTCCTGCCCGCTCCCCGGGGCGCCGGGGCCGACGACGCGGTCAAGGCGGACAAGGACGGTGCGGTGCCGGTCGACTCCTTCCTGGAGGAGTACGCGCCCGAAGCCCGCGAGAAGCTCAAGACGTCCCTCGAATGGGACGGGCTGCGGCAGATCGTCGGCCGGGGCTGGACGATGCCGGACGGCACGCGCACGCACGTCTACCTGCTGCGCTTCCACTCGTCCGGCTTCGTGGACGCCTTCAAGGGCTGCGACGCCAACGCACAGCTGAACGGAGTCTCGGCCCTGGACCTGGACGACGTCTGGAGCAAGGCCAAGGGCACGCAGATGAACAGCACCGCCCTGGACTTCCCCGGCGCCGCGTACTTCGACGGCACCGACCTCAGCGTGTACCAGGAGATGAAGCCCGTCACCGGCGAGGAGCAGACCAAGGTCGGCTGCCTCCGGACGGGTGACGTCCTGGGCATGGTCATCCAGTCCCGCAAGGGCGAGGTGGCCCCCGTCCCCTTCCACCAGACGGTGATCCTGCAGAGCCAGCTGCTGAGCTGACGGCCGGGGGCCGACCGGTACGGCCCACCTCACACCGTGCGCCGGTCCCCGGGCCAGTAGGCTTGGGGACCGGCCCCGTACAGCCCCGAAACGATTCCGAGGAGCACCCCGTGCTTGAGGCAGTCTTCACCTCCCTGCTGGTCCTGGTCTGCGTCGGCGTCATGGCCTTCACCGGCCTGGCCGTCAAGAAGCTGTACCAGGGTCAGCGCTGAGCACCGGCTCAGCTGACCGCCCCGGAACCCCTCCCACAGATCGCCTGAGCAGCCACACATGATCCAGATCCCGTCCGACCTGAACCCGGGCCTCGTCCCCCTCGCCTTCCTCCTCGGCAACTGGGAGGGTGCGGGAGTCTTCGACTTCCCCGGTGAGGAGAAGTGCAACTTCGGCCAGGAAGTCGTCTTCAGCCACGACGGCCGGGACTTCCTGGAGTACACCTCCCACACCTGGGTCCTCGACGCCGAGGGCAACAAGGTGCGGCCGCTGGAGTCCGAGTCCGGTTACTGGCGCATCGACAAGGACCGCAAGGTCGAGATCGTCATGGTCCGCGACCAGGGCGTCGTCGAGGTCTGGTACGGCGAGCTCGCCGACCAGAAGCCCCAGATCGACCTGGTCACCGACGCGGTCGCCCGTACCGCGGCCTCCGGCCCGTACAGCGGCGGCAAGCGGCTCTACGGCTACGTCAAGAGCGACCTCATGTGGGTCGGCGAGAAGGCCACCCCGGACGTCGAACTGCGCCCGTACATGTCGGCCCAGCTCAAGAAGGTCGTCACGCCCGAGGAGGTCGCCGAGATGGCGCGCAACCTCCCCGACATGCCGGACGACGGCATCGCCTTCTTCCGCTGAGCGGAAACCTCCACAGGCTGTGCACGAAAGGGGACCGCGGGCTCGACCGCGGTCCCCTTCGCACACATACACTGACGGGGTGGTGAGCACCGAGAGCACCGAGGGAACCCCGGGCGCGGACTGGAAGACCGACCTGCGGCGGCGCGGCTACCGGCTGACCCCGCAGCGCCAGCTCGTGCTGGAGGCCGTGGACGCGCTGGAGCACGCCACCCCGGACGAGATCCTGGCGGAAGTGCGCAGGACGGCCTCCGGGGTCAACATCTCCACCGTCTACCGGACGCTGGAGCTCCTGGAGGAGCTCGGCCTGGTCTCGCACGCCCACCTCGGGCACGGGGCCCCCACCTACCACCTGGCCGACCGGCACCACCACATCCACCTGGTCTGCCGCGACTGCGCCGACGTGATCGAGGCGGACCTCGACATCGCCGCCGAGTTCACCGCGAAGCTCCGTACGACCTTCGGGTTCGAGACGGACATGAAGCACTTCGCGATCTTCGGACTGTGCAAGAAGTGCGCCGCCAAGCAGCGTGCCGCCCACGCGTAGCAGGGTCGTAGGCTTGGTCGCATGACCAGCAGCCCCTTGCTCCATCTTCCCGGCGCCGTCCAGGCCGAAGGCCGCGACGAGGGCGTCGCCGCCCACTACGGCGAGCTGTACGGCGAACAGCGCGCCCTCGCCGGCGGCCGCGGCTTCGTCGACCTCTCGCACCGCGGGGTCGTCGCCGTCACCGGCCCGGAGCGGCTGAGCTGGCTGCACCTGCTGATCACCCAGCACGTCACCGAGCTCCCGGCCGGGCAGGCCACCGAGGCGCTGATCCTCTCCGCCAACGGCCACATCGAGCACGCGCTCTACCTCGTCGACGACGGCGAGACGACGTGGGCGCACGTGGAGCCCGGCACCCAGGGCGAGCTGATCGCCTACCTGGAGTCGATGAAGTTCTTCTACCGCGTCGAAGTCGCCGACCGCACCGAGGAGTTCGCGGTCGTGCACCTTCCGGCCGGCTCCATCGCCGAGGTCCCCAAGGACCTCGCCGTACGCGAGACCGCGTACGGCCGGGACGTCTTCCTGCCCCGTGCCGAGCTGGAGTCCTTCGCCGCCGCGCACGGACCGGCCGCCGGCCTCCTCGCCTACGAGGCCCTGCGCGTCGAGGGACACCGGCCGCGGGTCGGCCTGGAGACCGACCACCGCACCATCCCGCACGAGCTGGGCTGGATCGGCACCGCCGTGCACCTGCAGAAGGGCTGCTACCGCGGCCAGGAGACGGTCGCCCGCGTCCACAACCTGGGCAAGCCCCCGCGCCGCCTGGTCTTCCTGCACCTGGACGGCTCCGAGGTGGTCCTCCCGGCCCACGGCGCCCCGGTCCGGCTCGCCGCCGACGGTGAGGAGGGCCGCCAGCTGGGCTTCGTGACCACCGCCGTCCGCCACCACGAGCTGGGCCCGATCGCCCTCGCCCTGGTCAAGCGGAATGTCCCGGTCGACGCCCCGCTGCTGGTGGGCGGCACGGCCGCCGCCCAGGAGGTCGTCGTAGCCCCCTGACGCCCGAGCCGGGCCCAGCGGCCGGCCTAGACGTCGACGACGATGGTGAACGGGCCGTGGTTGGTCAGCGACACCCGCATGTCCGCCCCGAACCGGCCCGTCGCCACCGTCGCGCCCAGCGCGCGCAGCTGCGCCACGACCTCGTCGACCAGCGGCTCGGCGACCGGCCCGGGCGCCGCCGCGTTCCAGGTGGGGCGCCGCCCCTTGCGGGCGTCGCCGTAGAGCGTGAACTGGGAGATGACCAGCAGCGGCGCCCCGTTGTCGCTGCAGGACTTCTCGCCCTCCAGGATCCGCACGGACCACAGCTTGCGCGCCAGCTGCGCCGCCTTCTCCGGCGTGTCGTCGTGGGTCACCCCCACCAGCACGCACAGCCCCTCGCCGACGACCTCGCCCACGGTCTCGCCGCCCACGACGACGCTCGCGCCGTCCACCCTCTGCACCACAGCTCGCATACCACCTGTGTACCAGCCGTGCACCCGTCCGGGGCCGATCGGGTGGAGTGGGACTGCACCGGGGCCACGGAGAGTGGCACGATGCACGCAGGCGGTGCGGGTGCGCCGCACCGGTCGAGGGGACGGACCCGAACGACATGAATACTTCTGGTACCTCCGTACCTGCATCACCCGCTTCCGTCGCAGCTGCCGCGGTACGACCGCCCGCGCAGCGCACGGCCGAGACGCAGGAGCAGGGCCCCGCGGCCCCGGCCACCGCGCTCGGGTTGCCCGAACTGCGCGCGCTGCGCCGTGACGCCCAGCGCGACGAGGCCGATCTGAGCTACGTGCGCAGACTGCTCCAGGGCCGCATCGACATCCTGCGCGCCGAGCTGGCCCGGCGGACCGATCCCGAGGCGCCGGTGGTGGACCGGCTCTCGGTGATCCTCGCCGACGCCCCCTCCAGCCGCAGCGCCTCCGCCCGGCACGTCACGCTCGGCACCCCGCACAGCGAGGAGTACCGGGTGCTGGCGGCGGAGATGCTCGCCGACGTGGAGCTGTCGGACCTGGAGGCCCGCACCGACGGCGAACTGCACGACGGGATGGGGCGGCTGGTGCGCTACGAGCAGCAGGTCTCGCGGCGCCGGCAGCAGCTGCAGCGCACGGCGGACGAATGCAGCGCGGAGATCACCCGCCGGTACCGGGAGGGAGAAGCGCAGGTGGACGACCTGCTCGCGTAGGAAATTCGGGCGACCCGCGCCGGTCGGGCGATTAGCGTGGGCCGCTATGAGTGCTGACGTCCGGCCGATCGCCGAATCCGAACTCCACGACTGGGTGCGCGCCGTTCACACCGGCTTCCTGACCGCGACCCGGGTGACCGACTCCGATCTCGCCCAGCGCGCCAAGTACAACGATCTCGCCCGCATCCAGGGCGCGTTCGATGCCGACACCGGTCGCTGCGTGGGGGCCTTCCGGTCCTTCGCGCAGGAGTTGACCGTGCCCGGCGGGGCCGTCGTCCCCGTCTCCGCGGTCTCCAACGTGGGCGTGCTGCCCACCCACCGCCGCCGGGGCCTGCTGACCCGGATGATGGCCGCCGAGTTCGCCGCGGCCGGGGAGCGCGGCGACGCCCTGGCGACGCTGATCGCCGCCGAGTACCCGATCTACGGGCGGTACGGGTTCGGGCCCGCCACCGCCCTCACGGAATGGGAGATCGACGTACCGCGCACCGGGCTGGACCGGCGCTGGTCGGCGCCCGCGGACGGCGGCCGGATCGACCTGGTGGACGCCGCCGAGTTCCGGCGGTTCGGCCCCGGGCTGCACGACAGGGTGCGGGCGGCCGTGCCGGGCGCCGTGAACCGCGACGAGCGCTGGTGGAACCTGGCGACCGGGCTGGAGGAGATGTCGCACCGGCCCTACAAGGAGAAGTTCCACGCCGTGTACCGGACGGCGGAGGGCGAGGTGGCCGGCGTGGCCGTCTACACCGCCGACGACCACTGGACGGACGCGAAGGTCCCGCAGAACACCGTGCAGGTGCAGGACCTGCTGGCGCTCACCCCGCAGGCGGAGCGGGCGCTGTGGCACTTCCTGTGCTCCATCGACTGGGTGCTGAAGGTCCGCACCGGCTACCGGGCCCCCGACGACCTGCTCCCGCACCTGCTGCCCGATCCGCGTTCGGCCCGTGTCGTCACCTCCGCCGACTTCCTGTGGGTGCGGGTCCTGGACGTCGTACGGGCGCTGGGCGCGCGGACGTACGAGGTGCCCGGGGTGCTCGTACTGGAGGTCGCGGACGAGGCCGGCCCGGCGGCCGGCCGCTACCGGCTGGACGCGGGGGCGGGCGTGTGCGAGCGCACGCAGGAGGCGGCCGACCTGCGGCTGGATGTGTCCGTGCTGGGATCCTTGTACCTCGGCGAGGCGTCCGCGGTACGGCTGGCCGCGCTCGGGCAGCTGGCCGAGGAGCGGCCGGGCGCGGTCGCGCTGGCGGAGGCGGTGTTCCGCACCGCGCGCCGTCCGTGGTGTCCGGACGTCTTCTGAGATCGCGGACGGCGGATCGAAAGGCTGGAGTTGTGGCGTCACTTGTGGAATCCCTGCGCGCGGCCGGCTGTGTCTTCGCGGAGGAGGAGGCGGAGTTGCTGAGCGGCGCCGCCCGGGACGATGCGCACCTGGCGGAGCTGCTGGCCCGCCGGGTGGGCGGCGAGCCGCTCGAACATGTCGTGGGATGGGCGGAGTTCTGCGGGCTGCGCGTGCAGGTGGGCGCGGGGGCGTTCGTACCGCGCCGGCGCACCGAGTTCCTGGTGGAGGAGGCGGTGGCGCTGACCCGGCCGGGTGCGGTGGTGCTGGACCTGTGCTGCGGGGTCGGCGCGCTGGGCGCGGCGGTGGCGGCGCAGTCACCGGGCGGGGTGGAGCTGCACGCCGCCGACATCGACCCGGCGGCGCTGGCGTACGCGCGGCGCAACGTGGCCCCGTACGGCGGCCGGGTGTGGGAGGGCGACCTGTACGCCGCGCTGCCGCCCGAGCTGCGCGGCCGGGTGGACGTGCTGGTGGTCAACGCCCCGTACGTGCCGACGGAGGAGATCGGGCTGATGCCGTCGGAGGCGCGCGACCACGAGCCGCTGGTCTCGCTGGACGGCGGGGCCGACGGGCTGGACATCCACCGCCGGGTCGCGGCGGGGGCCCCGGCCTGGCTGGCCCCGGGAGGGCGCCTGCTGATCGAGACGAGCGTCCGGCAGGCCCCGTCGACGGCGTCGGCACTGACCTCGGCCGGTCTGACGGTCCGGGCGGTGAGCTCGGAGGAGCGGTACGCGACGGTGGTGATCGGCACGTCCTGAGGGCAGGCCTACGGGGTGGCGAGCGCTCGGGAGGCCGGTACCCCGGTGCGTCGGGCGTACGCGAGTCGCTCGCGCACCTCGCGCAGGCTCCGCGGGCGGTAGCCGGGCCCGCAGCCGCAGCAGGCCTGCCGGAAGTCGAGCCCCGCGTGCAGGAGCACGGACAGGACCCGCCAGGCGTCCCGGTCCCGCCGCGGCGGCGCCTCGAAGGCGTCCCCGGCGAAGAGGAGTACCCGGCGGCAGCGGGGGCAGCGGTATTCGCGGTACGCGGAGTGCTTGAAGGACACCCGGCAGTCGAGGCAGACATGGGCGGAGCGGTGCGGCATGCGGCCAGTCTCCGTCGGCGGCCCGCCGTCCCGCCAAGGGATTTCGTGCGCGGAGTACTCAGTCGGATCCGCCTGTCACACGTGGGGCGCGGGGCGGGTCAGTGGAGTGAGGGCGGGGTTCCCGACCGGCGCGGTCCGCGCCGGCGTCCGCCCGAGGGGAGTGCCGGATGTCCACGACGGCTGTTGTTTTCGCTCTGGTCGGTGCGTTCATGGTGGGGTTCTCGGCGGCTTCGGTGTTCCTGAAGGCGAAGTGGGTGGTCGAGCCGCTGGCGGAGTACGGGGTCCCGCGGGCCTGGTGGGTGTGGCTGGGAGTCGCGAAGGCGGCGGGTGCGGTGGGCCTGGTGGCGGGTCTGTTCGTACCGGCCGTCGGTGTCGCGGCCGCGATCGGTGTCGCGGCGTACTTCGCGGGGGCGGTGGTCACGGTGGTCCGCGCCCGGGCATACGCGCACGTGGCGTTCCCGGTGATCTACGCGGCGCCGGCGGTGGTCGCCCTGGCCCTCGGTTTCGGCGGCTGAGGGGCGGGAGATGTTGCAAGCATCTGCTTGCAAAAGTTAGCGGGGTCGGGCAGGATCTGCAGCATGGCATCGCTCAACGTCGGAAACCTCGGCGAATACCTCCGTGAGCAACGGCGGCAGGCGCAGCTTTCGCTGCGGCAGCTGGCCGATGCCGCGGGAGTGTCGAATCCGTACCTGAGCCAGATCGAGCGCGGGCTGCGCAAGCCGAGCGCGGACATCCTCCAGCAGCTGGCCAAGGCGCTGCGGATCTCCGCGGAGACGCTGTACGTGCAGGCCGGGATCCTGGACGAGCGGGACCGCGACGAGGTGGAGACGCGAGCCGTCATACTCGCCGACCCGTCGATCAACGAGCGGCAGAAGCAGGTGCTGCTCCAGATCTACGAGTCGTTCCGCAAGGAGAACGCGCTCGACGCGCCCGCCGTTCCCGCCGGGCCGGACACGCCCGACGCGCCGGACACGCCCGGCAAGCCCGCCGACGAGATGCCGTCGAAGACCGACTGAAGTTGATCCGGGAGGACCAGCACATGGCCATCGCCGATGACCTGAAGAAGACCCTCACCGACCCCACTCCCCTCTACTTCGCCGCCGGCACCGCCGACCTCGCCGTCCAGCAGGCGAAGAAGGTGCCGGAGCTCATCGAGCAGCTGCGCGCCGAGGCACCCGCGCGCATCGAGGCCGTGAAGAACACGGACCCGAAGGCCGTGCAGGACGCGGTCACCGCCAAGGTGGCCGAGGTGTTCGGCGCGATCGACCCGAAGAAGATCGGGGAGACCGCCCAGGACCTGGCGCTGCGCGGTGTCGGCGTGGCCGCCGAGTACGCGGTGCGCGCCAAGGAGACCTACGACAAGGTCGCCGAGCACGGTGAGCAGGCCGTAAGGGCCTGGCGCGGCGAGGTCTCCGACGAGATCGTCGACATCGCCGTCGTCGTCGAGCCGCGGCCCGAGCCGACCCCCGAGGCGCAGGCCGAGCCGGCGGCCGAGGCCGCTGCCGAGGAGCGCCCCGCGGCCAAGAAGCCCGCCGCGCGCAAGAGCACGGCCAAGAAGGCCGTCGTCACCGCGGACGACGCGAGCTGAACCGCGCCCGCATGGGCGACCACGGGCCGGGCACCCTTACAGGGCCCGGCCCGTTGTGGTTGATGGAGGGGCGTGTGCCGGTAGCGTGGACTGAGGCGGCATCGGAAGTGCGAAGCGGAAGCATGAGAAGGCGGTCGAAGCGATGTTGATGGACGGGTTCGATCGAGGGGTGGTCCCGCTGCTCGGGCTCGCCATGCTGGTGCTCGCGGTGGTGGCCTTCGGGTTCGCGCTGCTGGCCCGTGACGACGCGTACCGTGCGGCCGACAAGCAGAGCAAGACCTTCTGGCTGGTCATCCTCGGCATCACCGTGCTCGTGGACGCCTTCCTGGGGATGCTCTTCCTCCAGATCGCGGGCCTGGTGGCGACCATCGTGTTCTTCGTGGACGTACGGCCCGCCCTCAAGCAGGTCTCGGGCGGCGGCCGCCGCAAGGGCGGCAGCAGCAGCGACGGGCCGTACGGCCCCTACAACGGCGGCCGGTAGCCGCTCCTCGTCCGGGGGCCGGCTCAGCCTTCGGCGCGGGAGAGCAGGACCACGGCCACGTCGTCGGTGAGCTCGCCGCCGTTGAGACGGCGGGCCTCGGTGACGGAGGCCTCCAGCAGCCCTTCGCCGCTCAGGCCGCGGTCCAGGTGGCGGTTGATCATCTCGACCATGCCGTCCTGGCCCAGGCGTTCCTTGCCCTCACCGATCCGCCCCTCGATGAGGCCGTCGGTGTAGAGCATCAGGCTCCAGGTGCCGCCGAGCTCGACCTGCCGGCGCGGCCAGCGGGCCCGGGGCAGCAGCCCGAGGGCCGGGCCGCTGTTCTCGTACGGGAGGAGCTGCGCGCGGCGGCCCGGACGGGAGATCAGCGGGGCCGGATGGCCGGCCAGGCACAGGCCCGCGCGGCGGCCGTCCGGGGCGATGTCGACGGTGCACAGCGTCGCGAATATCTCCTCGCAGGGGCGCTCCACCTCCAGCACCTCCTGAAGGGTGGCCAGCAGGTCGTCGCCGCACAGCCCGGCCAGGGTCAGGGCGCGCCAGGCGATGCGGAGCTCTACGCCGAGGGCGGCTTCGTCCGGGCCGTGGCCGCAGACGTCTCCGATCATGGCGTGGACGGTGCCGTCGGGGGTGCGGACGGTGTCGTAGAAGTCGCCGCCGAGGAGGGCCCGGCTGCGGCCGGGGCGGTAGCGGGCGGCGAAGCGCAGATCGGAGCCCTCAAGGAGAGGGGTGGGGAGCAGGCCGCGCTCCAGGCGGGCGTTCTCCTGGGCGCGCAGTTTCGATTCTGCAAGCTTGTACTGGGCGATGTCGGCCCGTTTTCTCTCCACGGCGTAGCGGATGGCGCGGCTCAGCAGGCGGCCGTCCAGCTCGTCCCGGAAGAGGAAGTCCTGGGCCCCGACGCGGACGGCCTCGGCGGCGCGCTCGGCGTCGTCCTCGTCGGTGAGGACGAGGACGGCGTGGCGGGGCGCGAGGCGCAGCACCTGGTGGAGGACGGCGAGCTGCTGGTCCAGCGTGGCGGTGGTCGTGGCTCCGCCGCCGACACGGGTGCCGCTCCCGCTCCCGTTTCCGCTCCCGTTTCCGGTTCCGTTTCCGGTTCCGTTTCCGCTTCCGGTGAGGGACAGGTCGAGCAGGATGCAGTGCACGTCGGGGGTGAGCAGCCGCTCGGCCTCGGTGAGGTTGCGGGCGGTGCGGAGCCGGATGCGGTGGCCGTCGGCGTCGAGGATCTCGGGGACGGTGAGCCCGCCTGCGGGGTCGTCCTCGATGACCAGGAGGGTCAGGGCGGTGGTCTGAGGGGTCGCCTGCGCGACACCGGCGCCGAGGGAGGCGGGCGGTGCGGCGGTGTGCAGAACGGCCTGACCGCTCTCCGTGGCGGGGGTGTCCCTCTGCCGCGGTACGGGTACGGGCATCGTTTCCGGTTCCTTCCCTCCCCCCGAGGGTGCGCTCCGGCAGACCCTAGCGGTCCCGGCCCCGCGAACGGAATGCCGTTCTTGGCGGGGGCCTCCGTCATATGCCGTCATCACGGGGGAAAATCGGCCTCACTGATGACAAAGGTCACGGCGGGGCCGCGTTCCGTCCCGTCTACCGAGACGTCGCCCACCCCCACCGGGTTGCCTCGCCCCACCACCCGTTGTCCCCGGCCCGCGCCGGGACCGCCGTCCGGCCGCCGGCGGCCCATGCGGGAGGCCGACGGCCTGTCGGCGGCCGCCTGCGGGGCCGGTACGGCCCGTGGCCCGGGCTCGGCCGGCGGCTCAGGGCCGGGCATCCTGTGGGCGCCGACCTGCGGTCATGGGCAACCGGGGGCGCCGTACGGACCGAGGCTTCGGGCGGGCCCGGTGAACGGGATCCGGCCCCCGGGTCGGGCACCGCCGGGTCGCGCCCGGCCCGGCGTACGGCCGGCGGCGGCTGCGGGCGGGGCCGTGGTCCCGGGATCGGCCGCCCCGCCCGGGAGGGGTCAGGCGTCCGGGCGGACTACCGCCTTGATCGGCATGGAGCCCGCGCCCGCCATCGTCACGTTGCGGCCGGGGCGCGGGGCGTGGACCATCGCGCCGTCGCCCACGTACATGCCGACGTGGCTCGCGTCGTCGAAGTAGATGATCAGGTCGCCCGGACGCATGTCCTTGACCGCGATCTTCGGCAGCAGCCGCAGCTGCTCCTGCGAGGTGCGCGGGATGCCCCGGCCCGCCGCGCGCCAGGCCTGGGAGGTGAGTCCGGAGCAGTCGAAGGAGTCGGGGCCCACGGCGCCCCACTTGTACGGCTTCCCCATCTGGGCCGTGGCGAACTGGACGGCCCGCTTGCCGGCGTCCGTCGCCTTGCCGTTGACGTCCTTCATCGCGCCCGTGGACAGCCACGCCGTCTGCGCGCGGTACTGGGCTTCCTGCTCCAGCTGGATCAGCCGGGCCTTCTCCTCGGCCTCCAGCTTGCTCTCCAGCTCCTCCGCGGCCTTGATCTTCTCCTCGATCTGCTTCTTGGACTCCTCCTGCTTGACCCGGTTGGCCTCCAGCTTCTGCCAGCGCTCGCTCGCCTCTTCCGCGTAGCGCTGCAAGTCCGTCTGGGTGCGGTCCAGTTCGCTCAGGAGGTCCGAGGCGGCCTTCTCGCCCTGGCGCAACCGGTCCGCCCCGTCGAGGAACTGGTTCGGGTCGTCGCTCAACGCCAGCCGTGCGCCGGGCGGCAGGCCGCCCGCGCGGTACTGCGCACGGGCCGCTGCGCCGGCGCGGCTCTTCAGCGTGGCGATCCGCTCCTTGCCGGCGACGATCAGGTTGGCGATCTCGACGATCTTGTCCGACTGGGCCTTGGTCTCGACCTCGGCGAGGTTGAAGGCGTCCGTCGCGGTGCCCGCCTGCCGGTAGAGCTCCTCGATGTCCTTGCGGACCTGCTCCAGGGACTTGCCGCCCGGCCCCGGCGCGGGCGCGGGAGCCCCCGGTACGGCCGGTGCCGGGGCCGGAGCCCCCGGTGCGGCCGGCGCCGCGTACGCCGTGCCCGTCGTGAGGCCCGCCGTCAGCACCGCCATCGCACACAGCAGCACGAGAGAGCTTGCGCCTCGTCGTCGCCTTACCGACCCCATGGTCCCCCCAGGCACCCGAGCCAGACCTGACATCAGATCTGACTATTCATCAGTAACTTCGCACTGCCATCGGGATGGTGCCACGAGTCGATGAATTCCGACACCCTTGCGGATGCCATTTCGATCTTGTCTGCCCCAACGGACCCCGAGCCCTGCCCCTCACGGATCAAACGGGGCACACCCGCCCCCGGTTCCCCACCGCGCCGCATTCACCCCACCGGGCGCAACGCCTCCCAGCGCAGGGTCAGTTCCCCCTGCCGCCACCGTCCCGTTCCGTCGGCCAGGGGCCAGTCGGCGGACAGCGCCCGCGCCGTCCGGATCCAGCGCTGCCGCGCCCCGTACGAGGCGTACGGGGCAGCCGCCGCCCAGGCCCGGTCGAAGTCGCGCAGGAACGCGTGCACCGGCTCGCCCGGCACGTTCCGGTGGATCAGCGCCTTCGGCAGCCGCTCCGCCAGGTCGGAGGGACGTTCCAGCGAGCCCAGCCGCGTCGCGAACGTCACCGTGCGCGGGCCCTCCGGCCCCAGCGCCACCCACACGTGCCGCCGCCCGATCTCGTCGCAGGTCCCCTCCACCAGCAGCCCGCCCGGCGCCAGCCGCGCGCACAGCCGCGCCCAGACCTCCGCGACCTGCTCCTCGTCGTACTGGCGCAGTACGTTCGCGGCGCGGATCAGCATCGCCCGCTCCCCGCCCTCCAGCGGCACCTCGAAGCCGCCGTGCCGGAAGCTGAGCCCCTCGCACTCGTACGGCTTCGCCCCCGCCACCCGCGCCGGCTCGATCTCGATGCCGACCACCCGCACCCGCGGCGCCGCGCCCCGCAGCCGCGCCAGCAGCTCGACCGCGGTCCAGGGAGCGGCCCCGTAGCCGAGGTCCACCGCCACCGGATCCCCCGCACGCCGCAATGCGGGCCCGTGGGTGGCCGCGATCCAGCGGTCCATCCGGCGCAACCGGTTCGGGTTCGTCGTCCCGCGCGTCACCGAGCCCACAGGACGGCCGGAGGCACGTCCGGGTGACGGTGGAGGGGTGCTGCGGGAGGCCATGAGCCGAGGGTAAGCGGAGGGCCCGCACCCCATGAAAACCGCCCGGCGCCGCAAGGAAGCCGAAGAAGCCCGAGGGGAACGCCGGCGGGAACGCCAAGGGAGCCCCGAGGGAGCCCCGAGGGAGTCCCAAGGCAGCTCCAAGGCAGCTCCAAGGCAGCTCCAAGAAAAACGAGGAACCCGGAGGAAATGCGGATCCCCCGGAATGCGGGGGACGGCCATCCGGGTTGCACTCCTTGCAGGGCGCCCTACGCGCCCCCGCAGTCATGCCGTCCGTCATGTCGTCCGAGCGTCGCGCGCGCACCGTCCGAGCCGAGAGGAAGCGCTTCCTTGAGCCAGTACGTGTCCCGCCTCGGCGGCAGTCTCAGCGGGCGCCTCGCGGCCGCCCGCGCCGCCACCCGCCACGAGCCGCCCCGGCTGCGCCTGCCGGCCGTCGGCCACCACCGCAAACCGCGCCGCGTGGCCATGCTCAGCGTGCACACCTCACCGCTGCACCAGCCCGGGACCGGCGACGCCGGCGGGATGAACGTCTACATCGTGGAGCTGGCCAGGCGGCTCGCCGCGATCAACATCGAGGTCGAGGTCTTCACCCGGGCCACCACGGGCGGGCTGCCGCCCGTGGTGGAGCTGGCTCCCGGCGTCCTCGTGCGGCACGTGGACGCCGGCCCGTACGAGGGCCTCGCCAAGGAGGAGCTCCCGGCCCAGCTGTGCGCCTTCACCCACGGCGTGATGCAGGCCTGGGCCGGCCACCGCCCCGGCTACTACGACCTCGTCCACTCCCACTACTGGCTCTCCGGGCACGTGGGCTGGCTCGCCGCCCAGCGCTGGGGCGTGCCCCTCGTGCACGCCATGCACACCATGGCCAAGGTCAAGAACGCGGCACTGGCCGAGGGGGACACCCCCGAGCCGGCCGCCCGTGTCATAGGCGAGACGCAGATCGTCTCCGCCGCCGACCGGCTCATCGCCAACACCGCCGAAGAGGCCGACGAGCTCGTGCGGCACTACGAGGCCGACCCCGCCAAGGTGGCCGTCGTCCACCCCGGCGTGAACCTCGAACGCTTCACCGTCGGCGACGGCCGGGCCGCCGCCCGCGCCCGCCTCGGGCTCCCGCAGGACGCCGTCATCCCCCTCTTCGCCGGGCGCATCCAGCCCCTGAAGGCCCCCGACATCCTGCTGCGCGCCGTCGCCGTCCTGGTCGACCGGGACCCCTCACTGCGCCGCCGCCTCTTCGTCCCCGTCGTCGGCGGCCCCAGCGGCAGCGGCCTCGCCAAGCCCGAGGGCCTGCAGAAGCTCGCCGCCAAGCTGGGCATCGCCGACCTCGTGCACTTCCACCCGCCGGTCTCCCAGGACGGGCTCGCGGACTGGTTCCGGGCGGCGTCCGTGCTGGTCATGCCCTCCTACAGCGAGTCCTTCGGGCTCGTCGCGATAGAGGCCCAGGCCGCCGGCACCCCGGTACTGGCCGCCGAGGTCGGAGGGCTGCCCGTCGCCGTCAACGACGGCGTCACGGGGATCCTCGTACCCGGGCACGAACCGGCGGACTACGCACGCCAACTGCGCCGCTTCGTCGACGAGCCCGGGCTCGCCGACCGGATGGGGGCCGAGGCGGCCCGGCACGCGCAGTTCTTCGGCTGGGACACCGCGGCGAGCGGCACGGCCGACGTCTACACGGCGGCGATGCACGATCATCGCCGTCGCGTACGCTCCCACCATGGCTGACACCGCCGAGATCATCGAGAGCGCCCTCGCCGCCGCGGAACTGGGCTGGGAGAGCCCGCAGCCGGGGACGTACGTCGTCCAGCTCCCCGGCACCCGCAAGCTGAGCACCACTTGCTCGCTGAAGATCGGCCGGCACTCGCTGTCGGTCAACGCCTTCGTGATCCGCCACCCCGACGAGAACGAGGCGGGCGTCCACCGCTGGCTGCTGGAGCGCAACCTCAAGCTGTACGGGATGGCGTACGCGGTCGACCGGCTCGGCGACATCTACCTGACGGCTCGCCTGCCGCTGTCGGTCGTCACCCCGGAGGAGCTGGACCGGCTGCTCGGCACGGTGCTGGAGGCCGCGGACGGCTCGTTCAACACGCTGCTGGAGCTGGGCTTCGCGAGCGCGATCCGGCGCGAGTACGAATGGCGGGTCTCCCGCGGCGAGCCGACCTTCAACCTGGACGCCTTCAAGCACCTGACGCGGCCGCAGGGCGAACCGGCCGCCGGGCCCGGCGGCACTCCGACCGGCTGACGCACCGCACCGCACCGCACCGTGACGGGATGAGCGGGACCACGGCCGGAGCACTCGTGCACGCCTGGTTCGCCCTGGCGCCGCCCGGCCCGGCCCCGGCCTGTGCCCGGCCCGGCTCGGGGCTCCGGCAGGCGACCTGCGGCCCCGGGTGGTCAGTTCGTCGCGACCGGGCCCGGGGTGGGGAGCGACTCGGGCGGAACCGGTGCGGTGGGCAGCGGCTGGCCCGCCTTCGGTTCGCCGCCGCCTGCCGCCGCCGGGGTCGTCTCCCTCCCACCCTCGGAGAGCCCCCGCATGAGCAGCCAGTAGCCGACCGCCGCCACCGTGCCGAGCACGCCGGTGGTCGCCCACAGCCAGTCCGCGCCCCACCGGTCGATCATGAAGCCGGCCATCAGCGGCGCCACCAGCGCGGCCACCGCCCAGGACATCGTGTAGACGCCCTGGTAGCGCCCGCGCCCGTGCACCGGCGAGAGCCGTACGACCAGGCCCATCTGGGTCGGTGAGTTGACGATCTCGGCGAGGGTCCACACGCACACCGTCAGCGCGTACGCCCACACCGGTCCGGCGAAGGCCGTCAGCGCGAAGCCGTAGCCGGCCAGCAGCGCCGAGACCACCAGCAGCTTCTGCGGGTCGCGGTGCTCGATGAGGCGGGTGACGGGGATCTGCAGGACGACGATCAGGAAGCCGTTCACGGCGATCACGAGCCCGTAGTCCCCGGGCGAGAACCCGGCGGAGCCCATCGCGACCGGCAGGCCGACCGACCCCTGCGTAAAGATCAGCGAGATCAGGAACGACAGGCCGACCACGCCCATGAACCGCCCGTCCCGCAGCACGGACCCGAGCCCGATCTCCGGCTCCCCGCCGCTCTTGTCCGAGGACGCGCCGGGCCCGCCGCCGGCGCCGGATCCGTCGGCCCCGCGCTGCGGCCGGGACTCGGGCAGCTTGACGTACACGAGCACGGCGCAGGCCAGCGTGAGGGCCGCTTCGCCCAGGAAGCCGGCCAGGTAGCTGTACTCGGCGATCAGGCCGGCCGCGGCCGCGCTGACGCCGAAGCCGAGGTTGATGGCCCAGTAGTTGAGCGCGAAGGCCCGCACGCGGTCCTCGGGACGGACGATGTCCGCCATCATCGCCGCGACCGCCGGGCGGGAGGCGTTCGAGGTCATGCCGACCAGCAGGGCCACCGCCGCGATCGCCGCCGGGTGTTCCATGAAGCCCAGCAGCGCCACCGAGAAGGCGGTCGAGGCCTGGGCCGCCAGCAGCGTGGGGCGCCGCCCCAGCCGGTCGGTCATCACGCCCGCGACGAGCGAGGAGATCACGCCGCCCAGTCCGTGCAGGGCGACCACGAGTCCCGCGAAGGAGGCCGAGTACCCCCGGTCCAGGGTCAGGTACAAGGTCATGAAGGTCGCGACGAAAGCGCCGAGCCGGTTCACCAGGGTGCTCGTCCAGAGCCACCAGAACGCTCGGGGCAGACCCGAGACGCTCTCCCGGGCGGCCCGTCTCAGACTGGCAGCGGACATACCTGATCCCCCCGAGGGTGTAAGCGTCGCTATGGCGAGGTGCACATTGCGAGGGCGGGGGCTCGGGGCGCCAGTCAATTGACCGGGACCGTCAATCGTCGCCCGCCCCACACCGCGCGCGAGCGCGCCCGCGCGTCCACTAGGCTCGTACGCATGGCCGACGCACCGTACAAGCTGATCCTCCTCCGCCACGGCGAGAGCGAATGGAACGCGAAGAACCTGTTCACCGGCTGGGTGGACGTCAACCTCACCGAGAAGGGCGAGAAGGAGGCGGTCCGCGGCGGTGAGCTGCTCAAGGACGCCGGCCTGCTGCCCGACGTTCTGCACACCTCCCTCCAGAAGCGCGCCATCCGCACCGCGCAGCTCGCGCTCGAGTCCGCGGACCGCCACTGGATCCCGGTGCACCGCTCCTGGCGCCTGAACGAGCGCCACTACGGCGCGCTGCAGGGCAAGGACAAGGCACAGACCCTCGCGGAGTTCGGCGAGGAGCAGTTCATGCTGTGGCGCCGCTCCTACGACACCCCGCCGCCGGTGCTCGAGGACGGTACGGAGTTCTCGCAGTCCGAGGACCCGCGCTACGCGTCGATCCCGAACGAGCTGCGTCCGCGCACCGAGTGCCTCAAGGACGTCGTCGAGCGCATGCTGCCGTACTGGTACGACGGCATCGTCCCGGACCTGCTCGCGGGCCGCACGGTCCTGGTGGCCGCCCACGGCAACTCGCTGCGCGGTCTGGTCAAGCACCTCGACGGCATCTCGGACGCCGACATCACGGGCCTGAACATCCCGACCGGCATCCCGCTCGTCTACGAGCTGGACGAGAACTTCAAGCCCCTCAACCCGGGCGGCACCTACCTCGACCCGGCCGCGGCCGCGGCCGCCATCGAGGCCGTCAAGAACCAGGGCAAGAAGTAACCCTGACGTACGAGAAAGCTCCTGACCTGCGCGTGCGGTGCGGGTCGGGAGCTTTCGTCTGCCCGGTGCCGGTGCCGGTGCCGGTGCCGGTCCCGGTCCTGGTGTGGTCCGACCGGTCGGATTCGCGGGTGGTCAGTTCGGGGTGGGCGGCGCGGGCGTCGGCGCGGTCTTCTGCCACTCCGCGCCGATCGAGCGGATGAGGGCCGGGTAGACGCCCAGGTAGCGGAAGGGCTTGATGGCCAGCATGTAGGCCGCGCCCAGGAGGCCGTTGGGCTTCACCAGGACGGTCATCTGGCCGTGGTGGCCGCCGTTCGCGTCCTGGACCCAGCCGATGTGCAGCACCCCGTGCATCGTCTTGTTCGCCGTCTCCGCCGCCCACTCGTCGTGCGTCTGGTAGACGGACGTGAACGGCAGCGACGGGAGGTCGGGTCCGCGGTCGCCCGCGCGGAGGTCCGCCGGCAGCCGGTCGCGGAGCGTCGGCACCCGGGAGCGGAGCCCGTCGGCGGGCGCGTCCCAGCCGAGCAGCGCGCCCAGCTTCCACCGGATCGCGAAGAGCGCGCGCCCCACGCGGGAGGGGACGGGGTCCCCCGTGTCCCGCGCGAACTGGCGTACCAGTCGCGCGAGGTCGTCCGGACCGCCCGGGGTCGGGAGCGCCCACACGTCCTCGACCCGGAAGTCGGCGGCGATCTCGTGGATCCGCCACGGACGGGAGGTGTGCGCGGTTCTGGGGAGTCTCATGAGCAAGCCCCTGTCTATACGATGCCGTATAGATCGAGGCTAGCACTCACCTATACGGCACCGTATAGACGGAGGTGCGTGAGGAGGGACACACCATGGGCGCGACCCGCACACCGCGCGGCAAGTGGATCGAGGAAGGGCTGCGGGCGCTGGCCGCCGGCGGTCCGGAGGCCGTCCGCGTCGAGGTGCTCGCGCAGGCGCTCGGCGTCAGCAAGGGCGGCTTCTACGGATACTTCGGCAGCCGGGGCGCACTGCTCGCCGAGATGCTCGACACCTGGGAGCGCGAGGTCTCCGAGGCGGTGATCGAGCTGGTCGAGAGCGGCGGGGGAGACGCCAGGGCCAGGCTGGAGCGGCTGTTCACGATCGTCGCCTCCTACGAGGAGGGGCCGGTGGTCGGTGTCGACGCCGACCTGGCCATCCGCGACTGGGCCCGGCGCGACGAGACCGTCGCCGCGCGGCTGCGCCGCGCGGACAGCCGGCGCATGGAGTACCTGCGCTCCCTGTTCCGCGCCTTCTGCGTGGACGAGGACGACGTCGAGGTCCGCTCCCTGATCACCTTCTCGCTGCGGATCGGCTCCCACTTCATCGCCGCCGACCACGGCGGTCGCAGCCGTGCGGAGGTCATGGAGCTGACCCGGAAATGGCTCTTGAGGTGAGGCTGCGGGCCGTCCGGTCCGCGCTCCCCGCTCCCGGGTGCCCGCTCCGCGCCCTGCGGAGAAAGGCCCCCCGCCTGCGGGATGTCCGCGGGCAGGGGGCCTCTCGTCGCACCGGGTGCGGTGACGTGCGGCAGCGGGGTGGCGAACCGGGTGGCCCCGGTCAGCCGCCGCACTGGCAGGGGGCACCGGACTGGCAGCCGCAGCCGCAGCCGGAGCCGCAGCCACAGGCCGCGAGCAACGGGAGCCGCAGCGGCTCGGGCCTCGGCGGCTGCTCCTGCTCCGGGGTGATGGGGACGGGGGAATCGGGCATGGTTCCTCCTCGGCAAGGCGGTGCCCCGCGGCATACGGGACTTCGTGCGACTGACCGCCCTCGCCCTCATTCATGCCCAGCCGCACCGGCGCGTCAACGGCGCACGGGAGCTCGAAGTGGCTCGGCGCCGTCGCACGCCCGCACGCGGCGTCAGACGCCCTCGACCTGGGTGGGCTGCTGGAGGTCGTCCGCGTGCTCACCCGTCACCAGGTAGACCACGCGCTTGGCCACCGACACCGCGTGGTCCGCGAAGCGCTCGTAGTAGCGGCCGAGCAGCGTCACGTCCACCGCCGTCTCGATGCCGTGCTTCCAGCGGTCGTCCATCAGGTGCTGGAACAGCGTCCGGTGCAGCTGGTCCATCTCGTCGTCGTCCTGCTCCAGCTGGAGCGCCAGGTCGACGTCCTTCGTGATGATGACCTCGGCCGCCTTCGCCATCAGGCGCTGCGCGAGCTGCCCCATCTCCAGGATCGTGGCGTGCAGGTCCCGCGGGACGGCACGGTCCGGGAAGCGCAGCCGGGCGAGTTTGGCGACGTGCTGGGCCAGGTCGCCGCTGCGCTCCAGGTCCGCGCTCATGCGCAGCGAGGTCACGACGATGCGCAGATCGGTGGCGACGGGCTGCTGGCGGGCCAGCAGCGCGATGGCACGGGCCTCCAGGTCGTGCTGGAGGTCGTCGACCTTCTGGTCGGCGGCGATGACGCTCTCGGCGAGCTTGAGGTCGGCATCGAGCATGGACGTCGTGGCTCGCCCGATCGCGGAACCGACGAGCCGGGCCATCTCGACCAGGCCTTCTCCGATCGAGTCCAGTTCCTCGTGGTACGCGTCGCGCATGTCTCGTGTCCCTCTCTCGACCTACTGCTGCGGTGATGCCCGGGGCGGGCCGGGGCGGCCTGCTGCCCCACGTTGACACGGTGAGCCGCAAACGCGTCCGACTCCGGCACCACAAGTGAATCAACCCCGTCGCCAGGGTGAACTCTGGGCGACGACTGTTCGAGGTGCCACCCGAACGGCTGTGGAAGTGTCGTCGCGCCTGCTTAACCTGGATCCATGGACGTGAACGCGGCGGTCGCCGCAGCTGCAGCGATCGCCGGTCTTTGCACCGGCGTCATCGCGATGCTGGCGTTCCGCTGGAGCGAGCGCGACCAGGCCCGCCCCACCCGGAGCTCCATGCGCCCCGACATCAACGCGGTGCTGCCGCCCGGCGTGGACACCGTGCTGTCCGTGCTCCGCTCCTCCGCCGTGGTCCTCGACGAGGGCGACGCCGTCGTCAAGGCCTCGTCCGCCGCCTACGCCCTCGGGCTCGTACGCGGCGGCAAGCTGGCCGTGGAGCCCATGCTCCACATGGCCCGCGACACCCGCCGGGACGGGGAGATACGCCAGGTCGAGCTGGACCTGCCCCGCCGCGGCACGGGCCGGGGCGAGGCCCTCGCGGTTTCGGCGCGCGTCGCCCCGCTCGGCTCCCGCCTGGTGCTCCTCCTGGTCGAGGACCTCACCGAGGCCCGCCGCATCGAGGCCGTGCGCCGCGACTTCGTGGCCAACGTGTCCCACGAGCTGAAGACCCCGGTCGGGGCGATCTCCCTGCTGTCCGAGGCCGTCATGGACGCGGCCGACGACCCCGAGGCGGTCACCCGCTTCGCGGGCCGGATGCAGATCGAGTCCACCCGGCTGATCAACCTCGTGCAGGAGCTCATCGACCTCTCCCGGGTGCAGAACGACGAGGCCCTGGAGGACGCCGAGCCCGTACGGGTGGACACGCTGGTGGCGGAGGCCATCGACCGCTGCCGCCACACGGCCACCGCCAAGCAGATCACCATGGCCGCCGGCGGCACCGCCGACCTGCGGGTATGGGGGCACCGGGGCCAGCTGGCGGCCGCCCTCGGCAACCTCGTCGAGAACGCCGTCAACTACAGTCCCGCCCGCACACGCGTCGGTATAGCCGCGCGCCGGGTGACGGCTCCCGGGGGAGACTTGATCGAGATCGCCGTGACCGACCAGGGCATCGGCATCCCGGAGAAGGACCGCGAGCGCGTCTTCGAGCGCTTCTACCGTGTGGACCCGGCCCGCTCCCGCGCCACGGGAGGCACCGGCCTCGGCCTTGCGATCGTGAAGCACGTGGCGGCCTCGCACGGTGGGGAGGTGTCGGTGTGGAGCTCGGAGGGCCAGGGCTCCACTTTCACCCTGCGACTCCCCGAAGCGGCCGCGTCGTCCCCGGCGGCCGCCCCCCGCACCCACCCGACCCCAGCCTGAACCAGAACCGCTCCAGCCATCCCTGCCCCGGAGGTCCTTCCGTGACCCGAGTGCTCGTCGTCGAGGATGAGGAATCCTTCAGCGACGCCCTGTCCTACATGCTCCGCAAGGAGGGCTTCGAGGTCGCCATCGCGGCGACCGGCCCCGACGGGCTCGACGAGTTCGAGCGCAACGGCGCCGACCTCGTCCTCCTCGACCTGATGCTCCCCGGCCTGCCCGGCACCGAGGTCTGCCGGCAGCTGCGGGGCCGCTCCAACGTGCCCGTGATCATGGTGACCGCCAAGGACAGCGAGATCGACAAGGTCGTCGGGCTGGAGATAGGAGCTGACGACTACGTCACCAAGCCCTTCTCCTCGCGGGAGCTGGTCGCCCGCATCCGCGCGGTCCTGCGCCGCCGCGGCGAGCCGGAGGAGGTCACCCCGGCGGCCCTGGAGGCGGGCCCCGTACGGATGGACGTCGACCGCCACGTGGTCACCGTCGCCGGCGGCAAGGTGGACCTCCCGCTGAAGGAGTTCGACCTGCTGGAGATGCTGCTGCGCAACGCGGGCCGCGTGCTGACCCGCATGCAGCTGATCGACCGGGTCTGGGGCGCCGACTACGTCGGCGACACCAAGACCCTCGACGTCCACGTCAAGCGGCTGCGCGCCAAGATCGAGCCGGACCCGGGCGCGCCGCGCTACCTGGTCACGGTTCGCGGTTTGGGCTACAAGTTCGAGCCGTAGGCCGGGATCGAGGCGCTGCCACGGCGGCCGGTCGGAGGCCGGCGCAGCGTGCCGAAGCCGGTGAGGCCCCCCGGGGCCTCGTCGTGCGAGGGGCGCACGTGGGAGGGGTTCGAGCCGGACCCGGGCGCGCCGCGCTACCTGGTCACGGTTCGCGGTTTGGGCTACAAGTTCGAGCCGTAGGCCGGGATCGAGGCGCTGCCACGGCGGCCGGTCGGAGGCCGGCGCAGCGTGGATCCGCACGGGAAGGGCCCCGTCCGCAGCTGCGGACGGGGCCCTTCCCGTGTGCGTACGCGTACGGCGTGCGTCAGTGGCCCGCGGCGTGCGAGGCGGAGCCCGACGGCGACGCGCCCGCGGCGCCCGAGGGGGACCCGGACGGGCTGCCGGAGGCCGCACCCGCCGGGGAGCCGGACGGGGAGCCGGACGGGGAGCCCGACGGCGTGCCCGAGGGGCTGCCGGACGGGCTGCCGGCCGGGGCGGGGGCCGCGGACGGGCCGAAGCCCGCGTACATGCCGACGGCCGGGACCACGAAGGCCTGCAGCTCGACGCCGCCCGTGCTGCTCAGCTGGAAGACGACCTTCTGCACGTCGCCGTTCTTGGCGGCCTCGGAGCCGTTCTCGATCACGGCGGAGGCGTTGTCCTTGCCGCCGAGCACCACGGAGCCGCCGGCCGGCACGGTGATCTTGCCGGCGCCTCCAGCCGGCTTCAGCACGACCTTGCCCTTGCCATCCGCAAGGGTGATGCCGTCAAGCGTCTGTGCCTTGGTCCCGTTGTTGAAGACGGTCGCCGAGACGACGGCCGGGCCCTTCTTGTCCTTCTCGCCCTGGGTGATCACCAGAGCGTTCTGGATCTCGATGTCGCCCTTGGTGGCGGCGGCATTGTCCGGCTTGATCTGGAGAGTCTGCGCGTCGTTGCCCGCACCGCATGCGGCCAGCGAGGCGATCGAGAACACGACGGCAGTGGCGGCGAGGGCGCCGCGTCGAAGGCTGCGGCTCACGGCGGCGGCAACTCCTTGGACGAACGGAACGGAAGGGTGGGCTCTCCCGGCAACCGCTGGGAGGTACCCCCGGAGAGGCCGAGGCGAAGCCGCTCTAAGGGTGTGTCAGCGCGCTTAGGTTACCGAGCCGCCGCCCCGCCCCCGCACCCGACCCTCCGCAGGGGGGCCGCCGCCGTGGGGGTGGTCCTCGATCTTGCATTCCCCCCGGGGTTCACCTTGCCGTTCCCCTCGCCGATCATGTGGCGCTCGCATATCGTGCGACCGCCGTCCGTTGATCAATTCCGGGATTCCCCGAACGCCACTCGGTGATCAATTCCGGATTGGGCCGGAACCGGCTCCCGTACGGGTGCTCGCCAGCCGAACGGAGCAGTTGGGTTTCGCGACTCTCAACCCGGCAAAACGGGACGTACGTCACACTGGTGGGGGTGTGGAGCAGGTGTAGCGTGGCCCTTTCGCCCGGTCCGCGCAGCGCCCCCGACCTGCGAATACCCCCTTCCGGAAGCCTTCCGCAGCACGTTCCTGTTGCTGTTGTCAAGCCCCGAGATGTGCCCTGACCTGCGAAAACGCCATTCATAACAGTCAGTTCTCGTGTTACCCTGGATAGCCACGGAAGGGGTACCTGTCACATGACGTTCAAGGTTGGCGACACCGTGGTCTATCCCCATCACGGGGCCGCGCTGATCGAGGCCATTGAGACTCGCCAGATCAAAGGCGTGGACAAGACCTACTTGGTGCTCAAGGTCGCCCAGGGCGACCTGACGGTTCGTGTGCCTGCGGACAATGCGGAGTTCGTCGGCGTTCGCGACGTAGTCGGCCAGGACGGGCTGGACCGGGTCTTCGAGGTGCTTCGTGCACCGTATGCAGAAGAGCCGACGAACTGGTCCCGGCGCTACAAGGCAAATCTGGAGAAGCTCGCTTCTGGCGATGTCATCAAGGTCGCCGAAGTGGTGCGTGACCTGTGGCGTCGTGAGCGCGAGCGCGGGCTCTCCGCGGGCGAGAAGCGCATGCTCGCGAAGGCGCGCCAGATCCTGGTCAGCGAGCTCGCGCTCGCTGAAAACACGAACGAGGACAAGGCCGAGGCCCTCCTCGACGAGGTTCTCGCGTCCTGACGCGAGGCCCCGTGCACGGTGTGCACAGCTTGCCGCGGTGCCCGATGACAAGGTCCCTCCTCCACGAGAGGCCTGTTGCCGGGCGCTGCGGCATGTCTGTATCCGTGCTATCCGTGCCTGCTGACCGCACCCCTCGCCCACTCGTACCCGTCATCGTGATCCGTACGCGTACTTCCCACTGGCGTGCCGGGTCCGGGCGGCCTGCTCGACCGGTCGTCACGGAAGGGGCGAGGGGCGTCGCACCCGGCACCCTTCAGGCCATACCCATGTCGGCCGAAGTCACAAACCTGGCTCGGAAACCTGGCTCGGAGCTACTGATGTCTGACGAAACGCGCCCCCGCCGCACGGCCGCGGTGATCCCGGCCGCCGGCCGCGGCGTACGCCTCGGTCCCGGCGCGCCCAAGGCCCTGCGGGCCCTCGGCGGCACCCCGATGCTCGTCCACGCCGTCCGCGCGATGGCCCGCTCCCGAGCGGTGTCCGTCGTGGTGGTCGTCGCCCCCGCCGCGGAAGCGGCCGAGGTACGCCTCCTGCTGGGCGAGCACGCGCTGCCCGAGCGCACCGAGGTGCTCGTCGTGCCCGGCGGGGAGACCCGCCAGGAGTCCGTACGGGCCGGCCTGGACGTGCTGCCGCAGGACGTCACCTCCGTACTCATCCACGACGCGGCCCGCCCGCTCGTCCCCGTGGACACCGTGGACGCCGTCGTCGAGGCCGTCCGCGACGGCGCCCGCGCCGTGGTGCCCGCGCTCCCGCTGGCCGACACCGTCAAGGAGGTCGAGCCCGGCAGGCCGGGCGAGCCCGAGCCGGTCGTCGCCACGCCCGAACGGGCCCGGCTGCGCGCCGTGCAGACCCCGCAGGGGTTCGACCTCGCCACGCTCCTGGAGGCGCACGCCGCGATCGCCGTCGCCGGCGAGGGCGCCACCGACGACGCCGGCATGGTGGAGCGCCTCGGCGTCCCCGTCGTGGTGATCCCGGGACACGAAGAGGCCTTCAAGGTCACCCGACCGCTCGACCTGGTCCTCGCAGAGGCCGTACTCGCCCGCAGGAGGGCCAACGATGGGTTCTAGCACCGACGCCCCGCACGCCTCGCACGCCTCGGACGCCTCGCACGTCCCGCTGATCCCGCTCGTCGGGATCGGCACCGACGTGCACGCCTTCGAGACCGGCCGCGAACTGTGGTGCGCCGGCCTGCTCTGGGAGGGGGAGGACGGTCTCGCCGGGCACTCCGACGGCGACGTCGCCGCGCACGCCGCCTGCGACGCCCTCTTCTCGGCCGCCGGAGTCGGCGACCTCGGCGCGCACTTCGGCACCTCCCGCCCCGAGTGGTCCGGCGCCGCCGGCACCACCCTCCTCGCGGAGGCCGCCCGGATCGTGCGCGCGGAGGGCTTCGAGATCGGCAACATCGCCATCCAGGTGATCGGCGTACGCCCGAAGATCGGCAAGCGGCGCGAAGAGGCACAGAAGGCGCTCGCGGCCGCCGCGGGCGCCCCCGTCTCCGTATCGGGCACCACGACCGACGGACTGGGCCTCACCGGCCGGGCCGAGGGCCTCGCCGCGATCGCCACCGCCCTCGTGTACCGGACGAACCGGGCCTGAACGCCCGGGGGGACGGCACATCTTCGGCAACCAAAGCGGCCCCGCGCCCCCAAAGGTCGCGGGGCACTGCTACAGGCGCACTACCCTGGATGCCGTGACTATTCGCCTGTACGACACCAGCGCCCGGCAGATCCGCGACTTCATCCCGCTCGTTCCGGGCTGCGTCTCGATCTACCTCTGTGGCGCCACCGTGCAGGCGGCTCCGCACATCGGGCACATCCGGTCGGGCCTCAACTTCGACATGATGCGCCGCTGGTTCGCGTACCGCGGCTACGACGTCACCTTCATCCGCAACGTCACCGACATCGACGACAAGATCATCACGAAGTCGGCCGAGCAGGGCCGCCCCTGGTGGTCCATCGGCTACGACAACGAGCAGGCCTTCAACAACGGGTACGACGCCCTCGGCTGCCTGCGGCCCACCTACGAGCCGCGCGCCACGGGCCACATCCCCGAGATGATCGAGATGATGCGCGGCCTGATCGAGCGCGGCCACGCCTACGAGGCCGACGGCAACGTCTACTTCGACGTGCGCTCCTTCCCCGGCTACCTGAGCCTGTCCAACCAGGAGCTCGACAACCTGCTCCAGCCCTCCGGCGAGGGCGAGACGGGCAAGCGCGACCCCCGCGACTTCGCCATGTGGAAGTCCGTCAAGCCGGGCGAGCCCTCCTGGGAGACCCCGTGGGGCCGCGGCCGTCCGGGCTGGCACCTCGAATGCTCCGCCATGGCGCACAAGTACCTCGGCGAGGCCTTCGACATCCACGGCGGCGGGCTCGACCTGATCTTCCCGCACCACGAGAACGAGATCGCCCAGGCCAAGGCCTTCGGAGACGCGTTCGCGAACTACTGGGTCCACAACGCCTGGGTCACCATGGCCGGCGAGAAGATGTCCAAGTCCCTCGGGAACTCGGTCCTCGTCTCCGAGATGGTCAAGCAGTGGCGCCCGATCGTCCTGCGCTACTACCTCGGCACCCCGCACTACCGGTCGATGATCGAGTACAGCGAGGAGGCGCTGCGCGAGGCCGAGTCGGCCTTCGCCCGCATCGAGGGCTTCATCCAGCGCGTGGTGGAGAAGGCCGGCGGCCCCGTCGAGGCCGCGGAGGAGGTACCGCCCGCCTTCGCCGAGGCCATGGACGACGACCTCGGTGTCCCGCAGGCGCTCGCCATCGTCCACACCACCGTCCGCCAGGGCAACAGCGCGCTCGCCGCCGACGACAAGGACGGCGCCATCGCGCGCCTGTCCGAGGTGCGGGCCATGCTGGGCGTCCTCGGTCTGGACCCGCTCGACCCGCACTGGGCCGGCGAGGCCGACCGCGGAGAGGACCTCCACGGCGCCGTCGACACCCTCGTGCGCCTGGTCCTGGAGCAGCGCGAGTCCGCCCGCGCACGCAAGGACTGGGCGACCGCCGACGCCATCCGCGACCAGCTCCAGCAGTCCGGTCTGGTCATCGAGGACAGCCCGACGGGTCCGCGCTGGACGCTCGGCCCCCGCTGAGCCGTCGCCGCCCGGAGCAGTCCGACTGTGCCGCCCGGCCTCCCGGGCGGCACACTCTTCATACGTACATATCGCAGCATCAACGAAAACAGGTAGAGGTCATGGCCGGGAACAGCCAGCGCAGGAACCGCCGCACGTCCAACAAGAAGGGCGCCACGGTCGGCAGCGGTGGCCAGCGGCGCAAGGGCCTGGAAGGCAAGGGCCCCACGCCCAAGGCCGAGGACCGCAAGAAGCACAAGGCGAACCGCATCGCCAACGCCATGGCCCGCCAGGCCGCCAAGCGCCGCCCGGCCCCCCGCCGCGGCGGCCCCAAGGGCACCAGCGAGATGGTCGTCGGCCGCAACCCGGTCTTCGAGGCGCTGCGCGACGGTGTCCCGGCCACGACGCTCTATGTCCAGCAGTTCATCGACAACGACGAGCGCGTCCGCGAGGCCCTCCAGCTCGCGGCCGAGCGCGGCAACATCAACCTGATGGAAGCCCCGCGCCCCGAGCTCGACCGGCTGACCAACGGGCTCAACCACCAGGGCCTGGTCCTCCAGGTCCCGCCCTACGAGTACGCGCTCCCGGACGAGCTCACCGCCGCCGCGTACGACAACGGCGAGGACCCCCTCATCGTCGCGCTCGACGGCATCACCGACCCGCGCAACCTCGGCGCGATCATCCGCTCCGTCTCCGCCTTCGGCGGCCACGGCGTGGTCGTCCCCGAGCGCCGGGCCGCCAGCATGACCGCAGGCGCCTGGAAGTCGTCGGCGGGCACCGCGGCCCGTACCCCGGTCTCGCGCTGCACCAACCTGACCCGTGCCATCCAGGACTACAAGAAGGAAGGCCTCACCGTCGTCGGTCTCGCGGCCGAAGGCACGCACGAGGTCCACGAACTCGAAGCCCTGGGCGGCCCCGTCGTCATCGTCGTCGGCTCCGAGGGCAAGGGCCTCGGCCGCCTCGTCGGCGAGAACTGCGACTACCTCGTGCGCATCCCGATGCCCGGCGGCGCCGAGTCCCTCAACGCCGGTGTCGCCGCGGGCGTCGTGCTCTACGAGGCGGCCCGCCGCCGCGCCACGCAGCCCCGCACCTGATCGCCTTGATCCACTTGGCTCACCGCATATGACCCGTGAGCGTGTCACCCCGCCCGTTTAGGGCGGGGTGGCTTGATCTTGACGGGTCTCGGACAGATCCCTGATGTCAAGGCAGTGTCCTAAACACTGATCACTCGGTTAGATGAGTGTGGACACCAGAACGTCAGGGTTCGACGACCAGCCCGCGCTGAGCATGGTCAAGGTGCCGTGCGATCCCGCACAGGTCATCGTCAACCACGCCAGCTTCCGCGTGCGGCTCGCACCGAGCCCGAGCGCGCGTTCCAAGCCCGCGAAGGCACCCGGCCGCGCGCCCGTCCTGGGCGGCGCCGTGGTGGCCGCCGCCGGGGCCACCCGCCGCCGGGCCCCCGTGGTCTGGAGCGGCAAGTCCGACACCGGCGACGCCGCCGCGGCCATGGGCGGACTGCTCCAGGCCGTACGCGGCCACGACGAGCACGACGGCGGCGCCACCCAGGTCATCCCGCGCATCGACCTGGACCACGACCTCGCCGAGGACACCCTGGCCACGCCGACCGTCATCGGTCAGCGCAGCTACGGGGACCCCGCCGAGACCCGCCCCCTGGCCGCCGTACGGGACCTCCCGTACGAGCAGCCGCACGGCCCCGGGGCCGGTTCCGGGCCGGACGCCCGGCGCCCGGCCGCCGACAACCGCGGCCAGGCCTCCTACTACCCCGGCCGCCGGATGAACCTCGGCGTCGTGCTGCTCCCGCTGCGCGTCTTCCTCGGCTTCATCTCCATCTACGCCGGCATGGGCAAGCTGTGCGACCCCGTCTACTTCGACGGCGGCGAGCGCGGCTCCATGGTCACCTGGCTGCACACCCTGACCCCGTGGGCGCTGGCCGAGCCGCTGCGCGACTTCGCGCTCGCTCACCCGGTCGGTGCGGGCCTCAGCGTGGCCTTCCTCCAGGTCATCGTGGGCGTGCTGACGGTCTTCGGCCTGTGGCAGCGGTTCGCCGCCTGCTTCGGCGCGCTGCTGTCCGCCGCACTGCTGATGACGGTGAGCTGGAAGACCGTCCCGGCCTACGACGCGCCCGACATCATCTACCTCGCCGCCTGGAGCCCGCTGATCATCGCGGGCGCGCCGGTCTACTCCCTCGACGGTCGCCTGGCCGGCGAGGCCTGGCGCACCCTCGGACCGCGCTCCGAGGTCTGGCGGCTGCGCCGGCGCGTGCTGCGGCGCGGGGCCGTCATGGCGACCGTGGTGTGCGGGCTCACCCTGCTCGTCGGCTCGCTCCTGGGCGGCGCCGTCCGTTCCACCACCGTGGTCACCGTCCCCGGTCCCGGCGAGGCCCCCAGCAACTACCTGCCGGGCCGTCCGCTGCCGCAGGCGCCGGCCAGGCAGCAGCCCGCGCAGCAGCAGCCCACCCGGCAGTCCTCGCCGACGCCCTCCCCGTCCGAGCCTTCCGCCAAGGCCGGGAAGACCGCTTCGGGGGCGCCCTCCCGGGAGTCGGCGGGCACGGGTTCCGAGTCGCCCACCGCGACCCGGGGCAGCACGACCGGCAAGCAGCAGACCCCGCGCAGCACCCCCCGGCAGTCGACGGCGCCGAAGTCGCCGTCCTCCTCGTCGGGCAGCGGCACCCGCGGGGGCGGCACCGCTCCGACCAAGCAGCCCGGCCTGATCGGCGGGCTCATCGGCTGAGCCCTCCGCCAGGGGCCGGCCCACAGGGGCCCGGTACGCGCGAGCGTGCCGGGCCCCTGTGGTGTGTCCGGGGAGGTGCGCAGAGCGGTGGAAGGGGGCCGGGGCGGAAGGCTGGGCGCCGCGAGGTCCGTGCGGGGCCTCAGGGGCCCTTCTGCGCCGCCAACTCCCGTGCGGCCTCGGTGAGGTCCTTGGCCGTGTCGATCGCCCGCCAGTAGGCGCCCTGGGGCAGCGGGAAGCCCGCCAGACGCCGCTCCCGCGCCAGCCGCGGGAAGGTGGTGCGCTCGTGGTCGCCCAAATCCGGGAGCAGGGCGGCGAATTCGGGCCCGAAGACGTACACGCCGGCGTTCACCGGGTAGGGCGACGGCGGGGCCTCGATGAAGTCCAGTACGTGCCCGAACTCGTTGGTCTCCACGACCCCCCACGGGATCCGCGGCCGGGCCAGCGCGAGCGTGGCGACGGCCCCGCGCTCGTCGTGGAAGGCGGCCATCTCGCGGAGCGAGAACCGGGTCCAGACGTCGCCGTTCGTCGCGTACCAGGCCCCTTCGGGGTCCGGGAGGTGGCGTGCGGCGTACTTCAGTCCGCCGCCGCGTCCCAGCGGCTCCTCCTCGACCACCGTGGTCACACGCAGCGGCAACGGCGCCTCGGCCAGCCACTCCTGGAGCACCCCGGCGAGGTGCCCGCACGAGACGACGGCGTCGGTGACCCCCTCGGCCGCCAGCCAGGCCAGCTGGTGTCCGATGATCGGCAGCCCGGTCCCCGGGATCTCGACCATCGGCTTCGGGCGGTCGTCGGTGTACGGACGCAGCCGCGAACCCTGGCCGCCCGCCAGGACGACTGCCTGGGTGGGTGCGGCGGGGAACGCGGCTGCGGAGGAGGCGGATCGGGGGTCGTCGGTCATGGCGGCCAGCGTAGGGACGGCGCGCGTGTCAGCCCATGGAGGCGACGCCGGTGGCGTACGAGGTGTCGCAGACGGGGCGGGCGAACGACTGGGCCTTCGTCGGGCCGTACGCCTCGACGGCGGCGCGGCCGAGCGCCCGGGCGATCCCCACGCAGTGCTCGGCGAGCGACGGCCGGCGGTTCACCTCCTGCTGGAGGTGGGTCAGGACGTCGTCGGGCTCCTGGCCCTGCTGCAGTTCGCCGACGAGCTGCGTGCGCAGCACCTCGTGGGCGGCGCGCGGCTTCGCGGGCGTGGAGACGCCTTCGGCGGAAGCGGTCACGAGCTGGGAGGAGGAAGTGTCCGCCCAGGGGACCATCGTGACCGCGAGGGTCCCGGACAGGACCAGGACGACGGGCAGGACCAGGGCGAGGGAACGGCCGATTCGGCGGGCAGTGTGGGTCACGAGGGCGAGAGTAGCGCTCGGTGAGGATTTGGCGACATTTAGTCACCCTGTCGGGGGATGGTTCGACGTGGCTTTTCGAATTCCGGGTTGACGCCGCCGCCCGAATGGCCCGGTCTGCCGGGGTTCCTGCGGGGTGCCTTCAGGCAACGAACGGCGGAGGGGCGCCCCTTGACGGGACGCCCCTCCAACCTCCGTGCCGGTACGACTAGTCGGACAGCCGCTGCCCGGACGAGGTCGAGAAGACGTGGATCTCGTCGGCCCGCGGAACGATGTGCAGGCTGGAGCCCTTCTCCGGGACCTGGCGGCCGCCCACGCGGACGACGAGGTCCTGCGAGCCCTCGGCGGCCGAGGTGGAGCCGTAGACGTAGCCGTCGGCGCCGAGCTCCTCGACGACGTTCACGGTGATGGTCAGACCGCCGCTCTCGGCGACGTCGAAGTGCTCCGGGCGGACGCCGACCGTGACGGTGCGGTCGCCCGCGTCGGCCGCGGTGGACAGCGCGGCGCGCGACACCGGGACGACGCTGTCGCCGAACTTCACGCCGCCGTCGGTGATCGGGACCTCGACCAGGTTCATGGCCGGGGAGCCGATGAAGCCGGCGACGAAGAGGTTCGCGGGGCGGTCGTACATGTTGCGCGGGGTGTCGACCTGCTGCAGCAGACCGTCCTTGAGCACGGCCACCCGGTCGCCCATGGTCATGGCCTCGACCTGGTCGTGGGTGACGTAGACGGTGGTGATGCCGAGGTCGCGCTGGAGGGCGGCGATCTGCGTACGCGTCGACACGCGGAGCTTGGCATCGAGGTTCGACAGCGGCTCGTCCATCAGGAACACCTGCGGCTTGCGCACGATCGCGCGGCCCATGGCGACGCGCTGGCGCTGGCCGCCGGAGAGCGCCTTCGGCTTGCGGTCCAGGTACTGGGTGAGGTCGAGCATCTTCGCCGCGTCCTCCACCTTCTTGCGGATGGTGGCCTTGTCCTCGCCGGCGATCTTGAGCGCGAAGCCCATGTTGTCGGCGACGGTCATGTGCGGGTAGAGCGCGTAGTTCTGGAACACCATCGCGATGTCCCGGTCCTTGGGCGGCAGGTGGGTGACGTCGCGGTCACCGATGCGGATCGCGCCGCCGTTGACGTCCTCCAGGCCGGCGAGCATGCGCAGCGAGGTGGACTTGCCGCAGCCGGAGGGGCCGACGAGGACGAGGAACTCGCCGTCCTCGATCTTCAGCTCCAGCTGGTCGACGGCGGGCTTGTCGCCGCCGGGGTACAGACGGGTCGCCTTGTCGAAAGTGACAGAAGCCATGGTGATGAATCCCTTCTACCGGCAGGAACGTGCCGGACGATCCGAGTGGAAGGTCTAGTCCAGAAATCGGACTCCGCCCGACGCTACCTGCCGCGACGGCGTCTGTCAGCACCGCGGGCGTGTGGGATTGTCGGTGCGACCTGCTTCGATGCGCCCATG
This sequence comes from Streptomyces sp. A0592, assembly GCF_004795115.1. Lineage (NCBI taxonomy): Bacteria > Bacillati > Actinomycetota > Actinomycetes > Kitasatosporales > Streptomycetaceae > Streptomyces > Streptomyces sp. A0592. The sequence continues at coordinate 388,463 of NZ_SSBM01000003.1, read as the reverse complement.
AGCGTGTACGAGATCCTCCCGGTCCTCCCCGGCATCCCGGCCCTGCGGGACCGCTGCCGGGCCCTGGCCGTGCTGGAGACGGTGATGGACCCCTGGGAGCAGTTCTTCGCGTACGCCGCAGACTGGTCCGAGACGGAGGAGGCCGCCCTGATGGACAACCGCTCCGGCGACGACTACGCCATTGTCTTCTCGGAGGCGGGCGCCTACGCGCGCGGCTTCGCCCACGAATCCCTGATGAGCCCGTGGGGCGGCGAGGACGTCGAGGTCTGGCCGGGCCTGGTCGACGCCGTGCCCGAGGCGTTCCGGCCGTACGTGACGGAGCCGGCGTTCTGCGACGACGACGGCGACGGACCCGTCCCGCGCGTCACCGTCGTGTTCTGGCGGGAGGCGGCGGACGAGGCCTGGCACACGGGACCGGTGAAGATCCCCCAGAGCCCGGGCGGCTACGGCGACGGAGCCCGGGACCTGTTCGAGGTACTCGCGGCGGGCACCCCGGAGGCCTACCGCGACTTCGCCGAGGAGTACTACGAGCGGTCCGTGGACCTCGAAGCGATCCGCCACGTGTTCGCCCTGCGCCCCCTCACGGGTGACGTGGTCAAGGCGCTGAACCCGGAGGCGGACCTGGGGGTCGTGACGGGGGCGGTGGCGGCGACGGGGTACCCCGTGGAGGGGCCATGAATGTGATGGCAGGGGGATTCGCGCGCTGTGTAGAGTGATGGCGGCTTCGCTCGCCGTGTGCGCGAGAGGGTCGTGCCTCCTTAGCTCAGTCCGGCCAGAGCAACGCACTTGTAATGCGTAGGTCGTCGGTTCGAATCCGACAGGGGGCTCCGCGAACCCCAGGTCACGTGCCCCGTGACCTGGGGTTTTTCGTTCCCGGGGGGCGCCGGCGACTGTCGCCGGATCCGGACCGGGATCGGGACCGCGGCCTCGTGCGCCAGCCTGTTCGAGTGGTGGTGATGGGCCGGAAGGGGGGCTCCCGCTGCCCTTCATGATCCGAGGGCTCCGCTTCGGGAACTCTGCGTCGACTGGTTCTGCCGGCCCGGTGCCCCTCGGGGTTCCCGGCCGGCTGCGGGCGCGATCCGTTCTTCCCGGGAAGAACGGGAGAAGTGAGGAACCTTCATGGCGTGTTACGGGCAGAACAGCCTGCGGCGTGTGCTCACCGGAGCAGCGATCGGCCTCGTCCTGGCTGTCACCGGCTCCGCGGGACTCGCGCAGGCGCAGACGGGGACGGCGTCGGCCGCGACCGGAGTCGGCGCGTCGAAGGCGCGGGCGGTGTGCCCGCCGACGCCGCTGTGGGCGAACACCGGCGGGAACGACCAGCGGCTCATCCAGTACGACACGACGGGCAACACGCTCAGCAACGTCCCGCTGGCCCGCGACTACGGCGACATCGCGTTCAGCCCCAACGGATCGACGCTGTACGGGGTGGACTTCCCCGGATCCGCCGGCGCGACCACGCTCTACACCATCAACCCGGTCACCGGTGCGGAGACGGCCGGCCAGCCGATCTCGGGACCGCTCGCGGCGGTCACATCGACGCCGGCCGTCAACGGCCTGACCGCCCGCGCGGACGGAATGCTGATCGCCGGCTCGTTCAATACGAGCCAGATCTTCCTGATCGACCCCGCCACGGGCGTCTCCACGCTGTTCCCCGTCTCCTTCCCGGCCGGCGTCGTCTCGGCGGGCGACTTCATCACCCTGGACGACGGCGATGTCCTGGCCTTCGGGACCTCCGACGTGGCCGGCCCGTCCCCGGTCTTCCGGATCCGGCCCGACAACACGATCGTCCAGATCGGCACGGTCCCCCAGACCTTCGGTGCGGCCAAGTCCGCGGGGAGCGTCTACGCCTTCGCCTCCAACGGCGACATCAACCTGCTGACCAGTCTGCCCACCACGCCGTCGACCTCGCCGCTGCCGGTGACGACCGTCGAGGCGACGGGCCGAGGCTTCTACGGGGCCACCTCCGCGCAGGACAGCGGCAGCTGCGTCGTGCCCGCCTACACGGTGGCGAAGTCGGCATCGCCGACGGGACCGGTGAACGAGGGCAACACCATCACCTACCGGCTCACCGTCACGAACACCGGCACCGTCGCCGCGAACGGCGACTTCACCGACGACCTGAGCGACGTCCTGGACGACGCCACCTTCGTGCCCGGCTCGCTGACCTCCACCAGCGGTTCCGCGAACCTCGCCGGGAACACGCTGACCTGGACCGGCACCCTGGCACCCGGCGGCACCGCGACCGTCACCTACCAGGTGTGGGTCGACACCCCGGACAGGGGCGACCACACCCTGGTGAACTACGTCGCGCCCACCGCCCCGGGCGGCTCCTGCTCGTCGGCGCGCACCTGCTCCGTCACGATCCACGTCAAGAAGAGGCACGACCACAAGGACTGCGACGAGCACGAGCACGGTCACGGTCACCAGCCCGGGCACGGCGGCAGGCCCGGTCGCGAGGGCCGGGCCGCCTAGCGGGACGGGCACCTTCCGGCAGTGGAGCAGCGGGCCCGGCACGCGTCACAGGTGCCGGGCCCGCTGCCGTCCGCGTGGGGTCAGTGGCGGCCCGAGATGCGGTCGGCCAGGCGGGCCAGGGGGGCCGTCGTCGGGGTGTGGGTGGCCGCCTCCCGGCGGTCCGCCTCGCGGTAGGCGGCGTAGAGGGCCTGTACGCCGAGCCAGCGGAAGGGCTCCGGCTCCCAGCGGCGGACGCGGTGGTTCACCCACGGCAGGGCGGTCAGCTCGGTGGACTCGCCGAGGACCAGGTCGCGCAGGGTGCGGCCGGCGAGGTTGGCGGTGGCGACGCCCGAGCCGACGTACCCGCCCGCCCAGCCCACGCCCGTGGTGCGGTCCAGGGTGACGGTGGCGCACCAGTCGCGCGGCACGCCGAGGACCCCCGACCAGGCATGGGTGATCTCCGTACCGGTGAGGACCGGGAAGAAGGAGAAGAGGAGGGCGCGGAGGGAGTCGACGGTGGCCGGCTGGGTGCGGCCGTCGTTGTCGGTGCGCGAGCCGAAGCGGTACGGGACCCCGCGGCCTCCGATCGCGATGCGGTCGTCGGCGGTCCGCTGCGCGTACATGTAGGCGTGGGCCATGTCGCCCACGACCTCCCGGCCCGACCAGCCGAGTCGTGCCCAGGTCTCGGCGGAGAGCGGGGCGGTCGCGATCATCGAGGAGTTCATCGGGAGCCACGACCGCTTCTGGCCCTTGAGCGCGGCGGTGAAGCCCTCGGTGCAGCGCAGGACGTACGGGGCGCGGACCGTCCCGTATGGGGTGACCGCCTTCCCCGCGGAGATCTCCGTGACCGGGGTGGATTCGTGGATCACCACGCCGAGGCGTTCGCAGGCCCCGGCCAGGCCCCTGACCAGCTTGAGGGGGTGGATGCGGGCGCCGTGCGGGCTCCAGCTGGAGCCGACGGCGTCGGCGATGTCGACGCGGGTGCGGGTGGCGGCCGCGTCGTGGAGCTCGCGGTCGGTCTCGCCGAAGGCGAGCTCGGCGGCGTGGAACTCCTTGAGGCGGCCGAGCTGGGCGGGGGTGCGGGCGACTTCGAGGACGCCGCCGCGGTGGATGTCGGCGTCGATGCCCTCCTCGGCGGCGACGTCGATGACCTCGGTGACGGTTTCGTTCATGGCCTGCTGGAGGCGGCGGGCGGCCTGCCGGCCGTGGAGGGCGGCGTAGCGGTCGCGGCCGGCGATGCCGTTGTAGAGCCAGCCGCCGTTGCGGCCGGAGGCGCCGTAGCCGCAGAACTTCTGCTCCAGGACGGTGACGCGCAGGTCGGGGGCGGCCCGCTTCAGGTAGTAGGCGGTCCACAGGCCGGTGTAGCCGCCGCCGACGATGACGACGTCGGCCGTGGTGTGGGCGGTGAGGGGCGTGCGGGGTGGGTTGGCCGGGGTGGCCGGGGTGGTGCCGTGGTCGGTCGCGTACCAGAAGGAGATGCCGCCGTTGATCGTCATGGGGGAGTTGCTACACCCTTTCCCTCACGGGGTGCCAGGGACGGGGTGTCGCGCGGCGGGGCCGGGAGGTTTGCCCTATGCCGGTTGCCCTGCGGGCGGCTCGGCGGTGTCGTGGGGTGCGGTGCCCGTGCCGGGGGCTGCGCGGTGTACGGCCCTGCCGCGTGCGGGGTCGCTGCGCGGGGCTCGGCGGTGTGGTGAGGCGCGGTGCCCGTGCCGGGGGCTGCGCGGTGTGACGGCCCCTGCCGCGTGCGGGGCTTGGCGGTGTCGGGGGGTGGGGCGGTGCGGTGCCCGTGCCGGGGCTGCGTGATGTACGGCCCTGCCGCGTGCGGGGTCGCTGCGCGGGGCTCGGCGGTGTGGTGAGGCGCGGTTCCCGTGCCGGGGGCTGCGCGGTGTGACGGGCCCTGCCGCGTGCGGGGCTTGGCGGTGTCGGGGGGTGGGGCGGTGCCCCGCACGAGGATCTCCTCGGCTCGCGCCAGGCGGCCGCGGTTCTGCCGTTCGGCCTGGGTTGCGCGCTCGTCCTGCGGGGACCCTCCTGCGTGTCCCCACCCCACGGCAGCGCTCCGGCAAGTACCCCGGAGCCGAGGGGGGTGGGGACGTGGCGGGGTGTCCCCGCAGGACGAGCGCGCAACCCCCGGGCCACAACCGAGACATCCCCGCACGCGCCGAGCCGAGGAGACACCCCGGCGGCGGCCCCACACCCCGACCGAACCGATCCCGCCGCGCCGAAACAAGCCCCCCACCCCGCCGAGCACCCCGCAGGGGAGGGGTCGAGGGGACACCGCGGTGGCGTCCCCGTACCCCGACGGGTCGGCCCGGTCGCGCCGAAACAAGCCCCCCACCCCGCCGAGGGGCCCCGGCGGCCCCGTACCCCGACCAGGTCGGCCCGGTCGCGCCGGAGCAGGCCCCCACCCCGCCGAGCACCCCGCAGGGGCCCGGCGGCCCCGTACCCCGACCAGGTCGGCCCGGTCGCGCCGGAGCAAGCCCCCACCCCGCCGAGCACCCCGCAGGGGCCCGGCGGCCCCGTACCCCGACCAGGTCGGCCCGGTCGCGCCGGAGCAAGCCCCCACCCCGCCGAGCATCCCGCAGGGGCCCGGCGGCCCCGTACCCCGACCGGACCGATCCCGCCGCGCCGAAACAAGCCCCCCACCTCGCCGAGCATCCCGCAGGGGCCCGGCGGCCCCGTACCCCGACCGGGTCGGCCCGGTCGCGCCGGAGCAGGCCCGTCACTCCGCCGAGCGCCCCGCAGGGGGGTAGCGTCGGGCCATGGTTGAGATCCCGGACGGGCTGGTCGAGGCGCAGGTCGGGTTCAACGGCGATGCCGGGCGGGAGTTCATCGCCGCGTTGCCCGCGCGGGCGGCGGAGTTCCTTGAGCGGTGGGGGCTGCGGCGCACCGGGCCGGTGATGCACGGCGTGACGGCCCTGGTGCTGCCGGTGGAGCGGGCCGACGGCAGCGGGGCCGTGCTGAAGCTGGTGGCGCTGGACGAGGAGTCCGTGGGGGAGCCGGTCGCGCTGCGCGCCTGGGACGGGGACGGCTGTGTACGGCTGCTGGACCACGACGCGGACACCGGCACGCTGCTGCTGGAGCGGCTGGACGCGGGGCGCGACCTGGCGGACCTCGCGCGGCGGGACGCGCGCCAGGCGGTGCGGGTGATCGGGGAGTTGCTGGCGCGGCTGACGGCGGTGCCCGCTCCGCCGGGGCTGCGCGGGCTCGGGGACATGGCCGCGGGGATGCTGGAGGAGGTGCCGCAGGCGCTGGCGCGGCTGGTCGACGAGCGGGACCGGCGGCTGCTGCGGGACTGCGCGGCCGCGGTCGCGGAGGTGGCGGGCGAGCCCGGGGACCGGCTGCTGCACTGGGACCTGCATTACGAGAACGTGCTCGCGGGCGGCCGCGAGCCCTGGCTGGCGATCGACCCGAAGCCGCTGGCCGGCGATCCCGGCTTCGACCTGATGCCGGCGATCATCAACAACTTCCGTGCGGAGGACGTGCGGTGGCGGTTCGACCTGCTGACGGAGGCGGCCGGGCTCGACCGGGAGCGGGCGCGGGCCTGGACGCTGGGCCGGGTGCTGCAGAACTGCCTGTGGGACGTGGAGGACGGCGAAGAGCGGCTGGACGACGAGCAGTTGGCGGTCGCGCGGCTGCTGCTGGGCCGGTGATCCGCCCTAGGCTGCGGGCATGATCCGTAACGCCGAAGTCGCCGATGTCCCCGTCATCCACGCGATGATCCGTGAGCTCGCGGAGTACGAGAAGGTGCCGCACGAGGCGCGGGCCACCGAAGAGCAGTTGCGGGAGGCGCTGTTCGGGGAGCGCCCTGCGGTGTTCGCGCACATCGCGGAGACGGAGGAGGGGGAGGCGGTCGGCTTCTCGGTGTGGTTCCTGTCCTTCTCCACCTGGCGCGGTGTGCACGGCATCTACCTGGAGGACCTGTACGTACGGCCGGGCGTGCGCGGGGGCGGTCACGGCAAGGCGCTGCTGGCGGAGCTGGCGCGTACGTGCGTCGAGCGCGGCTACGAGCGGCTGGAGTGGTCGGTGCTGAAGTGGAACGCACCGACCATCGCCTTCTACGAGGCCCTGGGCGCGCGGCCGCAGGAGGAGTGGTCGGTGTACCGGCTGGCGGACGGAGCACTGGCCGCGCTCGGCCGGGCGTAGGACGGGGCGACCTTGCTACGGCGTCGTTGCCCTTTTGCGTATAGCCCGTACGGGCTATCTTCGGATAGTCACAACTGGCTTACTGTGCAGTGTGGTTGAGGCGGGTGTGCATGCCGCCGATCGGCAAGGAATCGTCCCGCTGGCTGGCTGACCTTCCGGAGCGTGCCGTGTCCGAGATCAAGTCGCAGAAACCGTTTCTGGAACTCCGCGCGGGAGGGTTCCACCTGGTGATGCAGAAGGCGCCCGTGCGTTTGATGAGCGTGCTGGTCGCGGTGGGCTGTTCCGGACTCACCGCGTGGTGGACGACCCGATGACCGTGCATCGCCCCGTCGGCTTCAGGGTTCGAGGACGACCTTGCCCGTGGTGGCGCGGGTTTCGAGGTCGCGGTGGGCTTCGGCGGCTCGGGCGAGGGGGTAGCGGGTCAGGGCGGGGCGAAGGCGGCCGGCGGCGGCTTCGGCGAGGGCGCGGGTCTCCAGGAGGCGCAGGGGGTCTTCGCCGCCGGCCCGCTGGAGCATGGCGGGGCCCAGTACGCCCCGGGTGGTGATGCCGCGGGCGGTGAGGTCGGCGCGTTCGGCGTCGGTGAGGTCGAGGGGGCCGCCGGACCAGCCGAAGACGAGGTGCAGGGCGCCGGGGGCGAGCAGGCCGAGCGCGGCGCGGGCGGTCGGTCCGCCGACGGAGTCGAAGAGGACGGTGGCGCCGTCGGGGTGGCGGGTGCGGACGGCTTCGGGCCAGGCGGGGTCGGTGTAGTCGAGGGCGAGGTCGGCGCCGTTCGCGGCGGCCATGGCGGTCTTGGCGGCTCCGCCGGCGAGGGCGACGACGGTGGCGCCGGCGTTCTTCGCGTACTGGACGAGCAGGGTGCCGATGCCGCCGGCGGCGGCCGGGACGAGGGCGACGGAGCCGGGTCCGAGGTCGGCGAACTGGAGGATCCCGAGGGTGGTGCGGCCGGTGCCGATCATGGCGACGGCCCGGGCGGCGTCGAGGCCGTCGGGTACGGGGTGCAGCCGGGCCGCGTCGGCGACCGCGTACTCGGCGTAGCCGCCGGGGGCGAAGCCGAGGTGGACGACGACGTCGCGGCCGAGCCATGCGGGGTCGGTGCCGGGGCCGAGGGCGTCGACGGTGCCGGCGACCTCGCGGCCGGGGACGGTCGGGAGCTCGGGGAGTGGGGCGGGCGGTCCCTGGATGCCTTGGCGGAGGCTGGTGTCGAGGAGGTGCACGCCGGCGGCGGCGACGGCGATGCGGACCTGGCCGGGGGCGGGGACGGGGAGGGCGGTGCGTTCGTGGGTGAGGTTCTCGGCGGGGCCGAAGGCGTGGAGGCGGACCGCGTTCATGGTGGCGTGTGCGGTGGCGTGTGAGGTGGCGTGCGTGGTGGTGTCCGTGTCGGTGGGCATGGACCCAGGCTGCGACCTCGAGTTCGGTTGAGGTCAAGGGCGCGGGCCGTTGTCGGTGCGGTCGGTCACGATGGGGGCATGGTGCGAAACGAGCGGCAGCAGTCGGTGAAGGCGGCGCGCAGGCCGGAGCTGCGGCTGCCGGAGCTGGCGCCCTGGGACGGGCGCGAGCTGGAGCCGGACGGGGACTACGACGGGCTGGAGTTCGCGGACCTGGACCTGGCGGGGCAGGAGGGGGTCGGGGCCCGGTTCATGGACTGCGCGGTGCGGCGTTGCGCGCTGGACGAGGCGGGGCTGGCGAAGGCGCGGATCCTGGATTCGGTGCTGGACGGGGTCCGCGGGGTGGGGACCGACCTGTCGGGGGCCTCGCTGCGGGACGTGGAGCTGGTGGACGCCCGCCTGGGCGGGGTGCAGCTGCACGGGGCCGGGCTGGAACGGGTGGTGGTCCGGGGAGGCAAGATCGACTACCTGAACCTGCGGAAGGCGCGGCTGCGGGACGTGGTCTTCGAGGGGTGCGTGCTGGTGGAGCCGGACTTCGGGGGCGCGGTGCTGGAGCGGGTGGAGTTCCGGGACTGCGCGCTGCGCGGGGTGGACTTCAGCGGGGTCCGGATGGCGGACGTGGATCTGCGGGAAGCCGCCGTACTGGAGATCGCGCGGGGGGTGGACGCGCTGGCCGGTGCGGTGATCAGCCCGGCGCAGCTGTTCGACCTGGCCCCGGCGCTTGCTTCCCAGCTGGGGGTACGGGTGGTGCCGTAGCGGGGCCGCCGGTGGCGCGGGTACTGCGCCGGAGCGGGCCGCTGTCCCCGGGACCCCGCGCCGCGCCTCGCACGCCGTCGGCTGCCGCAGGGAGGTGCCCCATTGCGGGGCGGGGCCCGCGGGGCCGGTGGGGTCGTTGCGGCCGGTGGGGTTGGGGCGAATGGCCGAGCGGGCGGTGTCCGGGCGGGCGGGGAGTCGGGGCCGGTGCCTAACGTGCTGGCAGACACACCGGTGCACGAGGCCTGTGGAGGTGTCATGTCCCACCGGAGCCGCCGGATCCGATGGCTGGTCGGAGTCGGTGCCAGTACGGTCGCCGTCGCCCTGCTCCTCGCGGTCGGCGGCCCCGGGCCGCGGCCGGCGCGGCAGGGCGCCGGGGGCGGCGAGGGCGCCGCCGGGACGGCCGTGGGCGCCTACCTGCACTACGGCTCGCCCGGCGTCGAGCGGATGGCGGAGCTCTCGCGCTGGCTCGGCGGTACCGAGCTGCGCGCCGGGCACACGTACCTCCCCGGCGACACCTGGGCGAACATCGAGGGGGCCCCGGATTCCCTGCGCACCTGGGCGCGGTGGCGCAAGGAGAGGGCCGACCGGCTGTTCGTCCTGAACGTGCCCATGCAGGAGCGCAACGAGGCCGGCGTCCCCGACGCCCGGGTCGCGGAGCTGATCCGCGCCGGCGCCCGGGGTGCGAACGACCACCACTTCCGGCGGCTGGCGGGGCGGCTGGTCGACCTCGGGGTGCCGGACACGGTGATCGTCCTCGGCTGGGAGATGAACGGCTTCGACTACGCCCACCGCTGCAGTCCCGACCCCGAGAACTGGAAGACGTACTGGCGGCGCGTCGTGGCCGCCATGCGGTCCGTGCAGGGGCAGCGGTTCCGGTTCGACTACGCCCCCAACCGCGGGGGTGACGCGATCGCCTGGACGCGCTGCTATCCGGGTGACGACGTGGTCGACGTCGTCGGCATGGACTCCTACGACCAGGAGCCCGGCCGTACCTTCGACGAGCAGGTCACCCAGCCGTACGGGCTCCAGCAGCAGGTCGACTTCGCGAAGGCGCACGGCAAGCGGATCTCGTACCCCGAATGGGGCCTGTTCCGCCGCGGCGACAATCCCGAGTACGTGCGGGGCATGCTGGCCTGGTTCGCCGAGCACGAGCCGCTCTACCACAGCATCACCGACTACTGCCCGCACGGCGTGTGGCAGTGCGCGCAGAACCCGCGCTCCGCGCAGGTGTTCCGGGAGTTCCTGTCCGGCGGAGGACCGCTCTGACCGGACGTCCGCTCTGACCGAGGACCGCTCCGGCTACGCCGGGACGCGCGGGAAGCGGGCCTGGAGGGTCCAGACGGCCGGGTTGTCGCCGAGGCCGTCGTGCATGTCGATCAGGTCCGCGAGCAGGTCGTGCAGGAAGTCGCGGGCCTCGCGGCGCAGCAGCCGGTGGCTGAAGGTCAGCGGGGCCTCCTCGGCCGGCATCCAGTCGGCCTCGACGTCGACCCAGCCGAAGCGGCGCTCGAAGAGCATGCGGTCCGTGGACTCGGTGAAGTCGAGCTCGGCGTACTGGCGGTTGGCGGAGCGGCTGCCGCGCGGGTCCTGGTCGAGCTGCTCGACGATGTCGCACAGCGCCCAGGCGAAGTCCAGCACGGGCACCCATCCCCAGGCTGTGGATACTTCCCGGTCCGAGTTGGTGTCGGCGAGGTACACGTCCCCGCAGAACAGGTCGTGGCGCAGCGTGTGGACGTCCGCCGAGCGGTAGTCGGTCTGCGGGGGGTCGGGGAAGCGCCGGGAGAGGGAGTAGCCGATGTCGAGCACGTACCCGATGGTGTCACGGGTACGCGGCGCTCCCCACCCCGGTCGTGCGGGTCCCCGCCCCGGTCGTCAGGAGGGGAGGAGTCGCTGTTCCTTCGCGACCGACACGGCGCCCGCGCGGGTGTCGACGCCGAGCTTGTCGTAGATGCGCCCCAGGTGGGTCTTGACCGTGGCCTCGCTGATGAACAGGGCGCGGGCGATGTCGCGGTTGCCGAGGCCGCGGGCCAGCTGCCCGAGGATGTCCAGTTCGCGGTCGGTCAGGGTGGGGCGGCCGCCGCGCATGTGGGCCATGACGCGGCTGGCGACCGGCGCGGAGAGGGTGGTGCGGCCCTGGGCGGCGGAGTGGATGGCGGCGAAGAGCTCCTCGGGGCGTTCGGCCTTCAGGAGGTAGCCGGTGGCGCCCGCGCCGATGGCCCGGGTGATGTCCGCGTCCGTGTCGTAGGTGGTGAGGACCAGGACGTGCGGGGGCTGCGGGAGCGCGGTGATGCGGCGGGTGGCCTCGACGCCGTCGATGCCCTCGCCGAGCTGGAGGTCCATGAGGACCACATCCGGGTGGAGCTTGGCGGCCAGGGCGACCGCCTCCTCGCCGCTGCCGGCCTCGCCGAGGACCTCGATGTCGGGCTCGCTGCCGAGGAGGGCCAGCAGGCCGGCGCGGACCACCACGTGGTCGTCGCAGAGCAGGATCGTCGTCATGGAGCGGGCTCCAGGGGGATGGCCGCGGAGAGGACGGTGCCCTCGCCCGGCGTGGATTCGATGGTCAGGGTGCCGCCGAGCTGGCGGACGCGGGCCCGCATCGCGGGGAGGCCGTGTCCGCGCCGGTCGGCGTCGGTGCGGGGTTCGGTGAAGCCGTGGCCGTCGTCGGCGATGTCGAGCACGACCTGGTCGCCGAGGAAGCTCAGGGTGAGGGCGGCCGTACGGGCGCCGGAGTGCTCCCGGACGTTGGCGAGGGCGCCCTGGGCTATGCGCAGCAGGGCCGACTGGACCCGGGCCGGGAGCGGGGCGGGGGCGCCTTCGAGGTGGAAGCGGACCTCGATGTCGGGTCCGGCGTCGAGGGCGCGCAGGGCTTCGGCGAGGCCGGCGCCGTCGGCGAGTTCGGAGGGGGCCAGGTCGTGGACCAGCCGGCGGGCTTCGGCGAGGCCGTGTGCGGCGATGCCGGTGGCGGTACGGACGTGCGCGCGGGCGGTGGCGGGGTCGGCGTCCCAGGTCCGGTCCGCGGCCTGGAGCAGCATCTGCTGGCTGGACAGGTTCTGGGCGAGGGTGTCGTGGATCTCCATGGACAGCCGCTGGCGTTCGGCGAGGGTGCCTTCGCGGCGTTCGGTGGCGGCCAGCTCGCGGCGGGTGCGGATCAGGTCGTCGATCAGCGCGCGCTGGGCCCGGGCCTGGCGTTCCATGTGGACGAATACGGCGGTGGCGAGGGCGGCGACGGCGGGCGGGGCCAGGAGCAGGTTGGGGTCGAAGGACTTGGACAGCTGGAGCTGGGCCGTGACGACGAAGGCGGTGAGGAGGGCCACGAGGACGATGGCGGCGCGCGGCGGGAGGGTGCGCAGGGCGGTGAAGAAGAGGGGTACGGCGCACCAGGCGAAGCTGGGCGCGAGGACGACGAGGACCACCCAGGTGGTGACGACCAGGCCGAGCCAGAGGAGGCGGCGGCGGGTGGGGGCGGCGCCGAGGGCGGGGCCGAGTACGTAGAGCAGGGCCAGGGTGACGCTGAGGGCGATGACCCACGGGGTGCGGGGTTCGCCGGGGTGGCGCAGCAGGAAGCGGGCCACGGAGGCGCCGAGGAGCAGGAAGAACGCGGTGTGGGCGACGGTCGCCAGCGTGCGGGTGTCGTCGCGCGGCGGGGCGGGTGGCACTCGGTGCTCCTCGGTCGGGGGCGTGCGTCCATTGTGGGCTTCGGCGCCGGTTGCCTGCGGCGCGTGGGCTGTGGGCCGGCAGGCGCGGCGCCGCTCCCGGGGCTCCGCCCCGGACCCCGCGCCTCCCCGGCCGCTCCCCGGTCGGGACCGCCTGGCACCGGCCCGCGCCGGCCCGCCACCGGCCGCCCCGGACGGCACCGGCTGCGCCGGGACGACCCCGGCTGCCGCCGGGCTGCCGCCGGCCGCCCGCGGGCCGCCGCCGACGTCCTCCCGGCGCGGGCCGGGTGTCTCTGCGCGGGCCTGATCAGGCCCGCGCCGGGACGACTCCGGCTACGCCGGGACGGCATCGGCCGCCGCCGGGACGGCATCGGCCGCCGCCGGAACCGCACCGGCCGCCGCCGGAACCGCACCGGCCTGTGCCGGAACCGCACCGGCCTGTGCTGGAACCGCACCGGCTTGTGCTGGAACCGCACCGGCTTGTGCTGGAACCGCACCGGCTTGTGCTGGAACCGCACCGGCTTGTGCTGGAACCGCACCGGCTTGTGCTGGAACCGCACCGGCTTGTGCTGGAACCGCACCGGCCTGTGCCGGAACCGCATCGGCCGCCGCCGGAACCGCACCGGCTTGTGCCGGAACCGCACCGGCCTGTGCCGGAACCGCACCGGCCTGTGCCGGAACCGCACCGGCCTGTGCCGGAACCGCACCGGCCTGTGCCGGAACCGCATCGGCCGCCGCCGGAACCGCACCGGCCTGTGCCGGAACCGGACCGGCTGCGCCAGGACGGCTTCGGCTGCCCGGGACCGGGGCCGACGCGCCCCGGCGGGGGTCGGGTGTCTCTGTGCGGGGCTGATCAGGGCCGTGCAGGGCACCCCGTCAGGCTGATGGTTTCCCGCGCCGGAGGCGACGCGCATCGGCCGATCGGTTGACCCCCGCGTCAGCCGGTGCGGTGGGCGGGGCGAGCCGGTACGGGGACGGGGTGGCGGGGGTCCGGGGCACAGGCTTGGAGCAGTGAAGGAGCCGGTCCGACCGGCCCGGGCCGATCCGATGCCCTCACCGCGTCACCGATGTCACCGATGTCACCGTTCTCAGGAGCTGCAGAGATGAAGACCCGCACCCGCGTTCTCACCGGTACCGCCCTCGCCGTCGCCCTGGGCGCCGGAGCCTTCGGTGCCGTGAGCGCCAGCGCGAGCCCCGCCGCCACCGCCCAGGCCGCCGCCGTCTCGGCGAAGAAGGACGGCCCGAGCGGCAAGGACTTCACCACGACCACCCACCTGACCGTCGATGCCGCCACCCGCGCCGCCCAGGCCGCCCTGAAGGCCGCCGCGGCGGAGAACCAGAAGGTGACCGTCGCGGTGGTGGACCGCAACGGCAACACCATCGTCACCCTGCGCGGCGACGGTGCGGGCCCGCAGTCCTACGAGTCGGCGCAGCGCAAGGCCTACACCGCCGTGTCCTGGAACGCCCCGACCTCCGTGCTCGCGGGCCGTCTGGCCCAGACCCCGAACCTGAAGGACATCCCCGGCACCCTCTTCCTCGGTGGCGGGACCCCGGTCCAGGCGAACGGCGCCCCCGTCGCCGGCATCGGTGTGGCCGGCGCCCCGAGCGGCGACCTGGACGAGAAGTTCGCCAAGGCCGGCGTGGACGCGCTGGGCAAGTAAATCGCGCGCTTTGCCCGCTTAGGATCGAGTGTGTGGACCACCGCGCACTGCCCCGCCTCGCCGCTCCTGCCGTCGCCACCCTGCTCGCCGTCACCACGGCGTGCACGGGGGGCCCGGTGCAGGGGCGGCCGGGTGCGTCGGGGCTGCGCGATCCGTACTTCCCCAAGGCCGGCAACGGCGGCTACCAGGTCGAGCACTACGGGCTGGACCTGGACTACGACCCCTCGGACGGGGTGCTGCACGGCAAGGCCGTCATCACCGCGCGGGCCCAACAGGGGCTCAGTTCCTTCAACCTCGACCTGAGCGGCCTGCGCGTCGAGAGCGTGGACGTCGACGGTGAGGGAGCCCGGTTCAACCGGACCGGCAACGAGCTGACCGTGCGCCCGGCCGACGACCTGAAGAAGGGCCGGGTCTTCCGCACGGAGGTCGCCTACAGCGGCAGGCCGAAGGCCCTCACGGACGCGGACGGCTCCAGGGAGGGCTGGATCACCGGCGAGGACGGTGCCGTCGGCGTCGGGGAGCCCGTCGGCTCGATGACCTGGTTCCCCGGCAACCACCACCCGAGCGACAAGGCCGCGTACGACATCACGATCACCGTCCCGCACGGCTACGAGGCCGTGTCGAACGGGGAGTTGAGCTCCCGCACCGAAGTCGCCGGCGGGCGCACGCGGTTCGCGTGGCACAGCCCGGAGCCGATGGCCAGCTATCTGGCCACCGCCGTCGTCGGCCCGTACAAGGTGACGACCGGGAAGACGCCCTCGGGGGTGTCGGTCTACAACGCGGTGTCGCCCGAGGAGGCGGCCGCGAGCGAGCGGTCGCTGGCGCGGCTGCCGGAGATGGTCGAGTGGGGCAGCGGCCGGTTCGGCCCCTACCCCTTCGGTACGGCGGGTGCGGTCGTGCTGCCGGCCGGGACCCTCGCCTATGCGCTGGAGACGCAGACCAAGCCGGTGTACCCGGGTGCGCCCGAGGACGAGGCGCTGGTGCTGCACGAACTGGCCCACCAGTGGTTCGGCAACTCGGTGTCGCCGAAGACCTGGAAGGACATGTGGCTCAACGAGGGCTTCGCGACCTACGCCGAGTGGCTGTGGGACGAGGACCACGGCGGGCCCACGGCGCAGGCGCACTTCGACGCCCTCCTGGCCGGTGACACGGAGGTCGACGCGGCGGCCGACTCCGGCTGGGACGCCTTCCCGCCGGCCGACCCGCCCGGGCCGGAGGACATCTCCGCGAGCCCGGTCTACCAGCGCGGCGCGATGGTCCTGCACAAGATCCGGCAGGAGGTCGGCGACGGGAAGTTCTTCGCCCTGGTGCGCGACTGGGCGGCCGACCACCGGTACGGCAACGCGAGTACGGCCGACTTCACCGCCTACGCGGAGCAGAAGACGGGCCATGACCTGAAGCAGGTCTGGGACGTCTGGCTCTACGGGAAGGACCGCCCGAAGTAGGACCGCGGTCCCTTTGCCGCCGTGCCTTTGCCGCCGTCCGTCCTACGCCGCGTCGAGGGGCTTGCGCAGCACCGTGCAGTCGCGGCCCAGTTCGCGGTCCTTGGCGCGGCGCACGGGGGAGTACCCCTGGGACTGCCAGAAGGCCAGGCCCCTGGGGTTGTTGTCCAGTACGGCGATCTGCACGCCGGTGCGTCCGGCGTCGCGGAAGCGGTCCTCGACGAGGGTGGCCACGGCGCGGCCGTAGCCCTCGCGGTGCGCGGTGGCGTCGATGAGGAGCAGCCCGATCCACGGGTCGTCGTCCCCGGGGGCGGCGGCCGGGTTGCGGTCCAGGGTGGCGGCGAGGCCGACGAGGCGGCCGGCGCTGCGGGCGAGGAGGATCTCCGCGCTGTCGTGGGCGAGTTCGTCGGCGAGAGAGGCCGCGACCTGTTCGACCGTGATGCGGTTCGGATCGGGGAAGTCGCCGCTGAGTTCGAAGAACGCGTGGTTGGTCGAGTAGAGGGCGGCGATCTCGGTCAGGACCGGGCCGGGGAGGGCGCCGTCCACGGGGACCAGGGGTTGGAGGATCACCTGTGGAACGGTAGCGAAGCCCCCTCCCCGGACGGCCGGGAGGGGGCTTCGCCCGCGCTGGTGTCCGTCACGTCGGACGGACCGTGCGGACTCAGACGTTGACGCCGAAGTCCTGGGCGATGCCGGTGAGGCCCGAGGCGTAGCCCTGGCCGACCGCGCGGAACTTCCACTCGGCGCCGTTGCGGTAGAGCTCGCCGAAGACCATGGCGGTCTCGGTCGCCGCGTCCTCGGAGAGGTCGTAGCGGGCGATCTCGGCGCCGCCGGCCTGGTTCACGACGCGGATGTAGGCGTTGCGGACCTGGCCGAAGTTCTGGCTGCGGCTCTCGGCGTCGTAGATGGAGACCGGGAAGACGATCTTGTCCACGTCGGCGGGCAGGCCGGCGAGGTTCACGTTGATGGCCTCGTCGTCGCCCGCGCCCTCGCCGGTGCGGTTGTCACCGGTGTGGACGATGGTCTGGTCCGGGGTGGACTTGTTGTTGAAGAAGACGAAGTGGCCGTCGGAGACGACCTTGCCCGTCGGGTTGACGGCGATGGCGGAGGCGTCGAGGTCGAAGTCGACACCGGTGGTCGTACGGACGTCCCAGCCGAGACCGACCGTGACGGCAGCGAGGCCCGGGGCCTCCTTCGTGAGCGAGACGTTGCCGCCCTTGGACAGGCTGACAGCCATGGGAATGTCCCTTTCCTCATCCAACATGCACGTACAGGCGGTCAAGGTACCGCTGACCTCTATAACGCGACGAGAGGCCGGTCGGGTTCCCGTCCTGAATTCCGGATGACGACAAATGCGGGTGACGCGGGCCGGGCGGGCACGGATCATAGGGGGCATGCCTGGTCCCTATGTCATCCGCGGTTCGGTCGCGCTCCCCGAGGGGGAGCTCTCCTGGCGTTTCTCGCGGTCCTCCGGGCCCGGCGGGCAGCACGTGAACACCTCCGACTCGCGCGTGGAGCTGCTGTTCGACCTGGCGGCGACCAGAGCGCTGCCCGAGGTCTGGAAGGAGCGGGCGCTGGAGCGCCTCGCGGGCCGGCTGGTGGGCGGGGTGGTGACCGTACGGGCCTCCGAGCACCGCTCGCAGCTGCGCAACCGGGAGATGGCGCTGGTCCGGCTGGCCTCGCTGCTGGCCGAGGCGACGGCGCCGCCGCCCAAGCAGCGCCGGGCGACGAAGATCCCGCGCGGGATCAACGAGCGGCGGCTGCGGGAGAAGAAGGCGCGGGCCGAGACCAAGCGGGGCCGGACCGGCCGGGACTGGTAGCCGCGCCGGGGGCACGGCCCGCTCCGCGGCGGGGGCACGGTCCGGGCGCGGTCCGCGGGATCAGCCCAGGTGCCGGTAGCGCCCGCGGAAGTACGTCAGCGGCGGGGAGTCCGGGGACGGCAGGGCGGCCGTCAGGACCCGGCCGATCACCAGGGTGTGGTCGCCCGCCTCGACGCGGTTCTCCGTACGGCACTCCAGGGTGGCGAGGGCGCCGCTCAGCAGGGGCGCGCCGGAGGCCTCGCCGCGTGCGTAGGGGAGGTCGGCGAAGAGCAGCCGGTCGCTGATGCGGCCCTTCATCGCGAAGCGGCCCGCGATCTGGAGCTGGTGGTCGGCGAGGACGGAGACCGCCCACAGCGGCTGCTCCGCGAGGAGGTCGTCCATGCGGGATCCCTCGCGCAGGCTCACCAGGACCAGGGGCGGGTCGAGGGACACGGACATGAAGGCGGTCGCCGTCATGCCGACGTCCTCGCCGCGCGGCCCGCCGGCCGTCAGCGGGGCCTCGTGCGCGGTGATCAGGCACACGCCCGCGGCCAGCCGGGACATCGCGGCGCGGAACTCGTCATTGCTCACTCCCTCAGCATGGGGGTTCGTGTCGGGCGGGGCGGGTACGGGGGTCGTCTTCAGCACCCTTGGAACGCTAATCTCGCCCTCCCGTAGGGCACATCGGGCCCTGGTCCGAGTCGTGCCCCCGCCCCTCGGCCTAGGCCCGGGCGTATCGTTTGCTCACGAGAAGGTCGGGGGAGCGCTCCCAGTCCGAACCGTCCCAGCGCGTACCGTTATTCATCTCATGTGACTTGAGTCACAGAGGGCAAGATTTGTTGACCCTGTGTACCTGCCGCACAGCTCACTGTGATTCAGTGGACGGGACACCGCAACGAAACGCCGATGACAAACCTGGAGTTGCTGTCGAGGTCTCGGGGAGAGCGAGCAATGGAGACCGAGTCGGAGCCGTACGTCCGTCTTGCGACCCTGCGGCAGCTCCACCGGGTGGTGGCCGATCTCAACACGGCCCGGAGCCTGGCGGACACTCTGCAGACCGTCGTGGACGGCATCGTCGTGGGCCTCGGCTATGAGCTCGCCTGTGTCAACCTCGTTCGCCCCGACGGGGATCTCGTCGTCGCCGCCTTCGCGGGCGACCCCGCCGCGGAAGCCCTCATCACCGGTCGCGTGGGCTCCCGCGCCTCCTGGGAGCGCCGTCTGACGATGGGTGAGTGCTGGGACGGGCTCCGCTTCATCCCGCACACGGAGGGCTGGGTCCTGCTGGAGGACGACGTCCCCCAGTGGCACACCGACGGCCCCGATCCGCGCTTCGAGGACGAGTGGCATCCCGAGGACCGGCTCTACGCACCCATGTACGCGTCCGGCGGGGAACTTCTGGGTGTCATTTCGGTGGACAGACCGCGCAACGGCCGCCGGCCCGGCGCCTGGGGCCGCGAAGCGCTCCAGATGTACGCCTTCCAGGCGGCGATTGCGATCAGCAATGCCAGGCTCCGCGCGAACATGCAGCGCGCCCTCGTCCGGCTGGAACGCGAGCAGCAGGCGCTCCGCGCCAGTGAAGAGTCGTTCCGCCAGGCCTTCGAGTACGCGCCCAGCGGCATGGCCATCGCCGAGATGGGCGGCGACCAGCACGGCCGGCTGCTGCGCACCAATGACGCGCTGTGCCGGCTGCTCGGCCGCCCCGCCTCCGTACTGCGCCGCTACTCCTTCTCCGACCTGGTCCACCCCGAGGACATCGGCACCCTGCTGCGCACCTCCGCCGAGGGCGGCCGCGCCGAGCTGCGCCTGGGCCGCCGGGACGGCACGTACGTATGGGTCTCGCTGCGCAACTCCGTCGTGGCGGACGCCGCAGACGGGCCGCGCTTCCTGCTCACGCACGTCGAGGACATCGAGGAGCGCAAGCGCCACGAACTCCAGCTCGCCCACCGGGCCAGCCACGACTCCCTGACCGGGCTCCCCAACAGCGCCGAGCTGCGGGCCCGGCTCGGCGCGCGGCTGTGCCGCAGGCCACAGTCCGCGCGGGCCAGCGCGATCGAGGCCCTGGACGCGGCCTACGAGGGGCGCGAGGTGCACGGCGGGCACGACGGACACGAGGTGCGGGTGGAGGCGGGTGGTGCGGGTGAGCACGGGTTTCAGCCCGACGGTCCCGACCGGTACACCGCGTCCGATCCCTTCGACTTCCCCGGGGCGCCGACCGCCCCGACCGACGGACCGTACGACCACCACGTGCACACGGTGGCACCCGCGACCGATGTCGACGACGGGACGAAGGGGCTCGCGGTGCTCTTCTGCGACCTCGACGGCTTCAAGTCGATCAACGACCGGTTCGGGCACCACACGGGTGACGCGGTCCTGATCGAGGTCGCCCGGCGGCTGACGACGGGCGTCAGGGACGGTGACACCGTCGCCCGGCTGGGTGGTGACGAATTCGTCGTTCTTGCCGACGGCCTCGGTGCCGCGGACGCCGCGGACCTCGCCGTCCGGCTGCGCAACGCGATCATCCCGCCGATCCGCGTGGACGGCCGTGCGGTGCGTGTCGGCGCGAGTTTCGGCATCGGGTGGGCCAGCTGCGGCATGTCCGCGGACGAGGTGCTGCGCTCCGCCGACCAGCGGATGTACATCGAGAAGCGGTCCCGCTCCAAGGCGCACCGCCGGGCGGGCTGAGGCGGTCCGTCACCCGTGGGCGCACCTGTTCGGGGTAGGCTCCCGGGGGTCGAAAGGAGTGACCTGCGATGACGACGCCCGCGAACAACGGTCCGCACGGTGGGGCGAGCAAGCCCGAGGACGACGATCCGTTCGGCTACCTCTACGAGGACGGCCAGGCGGCCGGAGCCACCCCGCCCGCGTCGGGCGGCGGGTACGGCTACCCCGGCGCGTCGGTCGGCGGTCACCCCGGTGCACAGCCCGGTGTCCCCCGTACCTCGCACCACCAGGTGCGTACGGTCGGCGACCGCAGGAACGGCGGCCAGCGCGGCCCTGTCCCGCAGCAGCAGAGCCCCGGCTACCAGGCCCAGTACCAGGCCCCCGAGGCGCTCCAGGCGGGCGGCTACGGCGTTCCGCAGCAGCCCCAGCCCGCGCAGCACCAGACCCAGACGATGGGGCAGCCCGGCGGCCACGGAGGCCACGGCGGCCACGGAGGCGGCGGTTCCAGCCGGCGCGGCCTGCTGATCGCGGCGGTCGCGGTGGTCGGCGCGGTCGTGATCGGCATCGGCGCCGCCCTCGCCTTCGGCGACAAGGACAAGTCCGAGGACAAGGGCAACGACACCGCGAACGGGGGCCAGCAGTCGCAGGCCCCGAAGGACCCGGCGAGCCCGACCCCGAGCACGAAGCCCTCGCAGGCCCCGCTGCCGAAGGCCGACTTCGGCGGCAGCGGCATGTCCCTGACGGGCGGCGCGAACCTGCAGAGCAGCCTCTCGGGGGCGAAGAGCGAGAACGGCCAGTACGTGACCGGCCTGAACGCGATCGGCGCGGCGGCCACGTGGTCGGTGGACGTGCCGAAGACGGGCAAGTACAAGCTGAAGATGACCTACGGGGTGCCGGGCAAGGACGCCAGCACCACGCTCACCATCAACGGCGAGGCGCAGACCCGGCCGGTCAACATGGCGAACTTCTCCAAGGCCGCCCCGGGCGACTGGGCCAAGGGCTGGACGAACACCTACTCGCTGGTGGACCTCAAGCAGGGCGCCAACACGATCAAGATCTCGTGCGAGGCGGGCAACCAGTGCGACGTGGTCCTGGACCAGCTCTGGCTGGAACAGGGCTGACCAGGCCCCCCGCCGGCTAGTGCTGTGACCGGAAGGGTTCACCGTGTCGCGGCGCCCGGCACGGCACCTGGCCGCGTTGTCGGACCACGCGAGTACGTCCGGTACGGGCCGTGGCCCTCCGCCTTGCGATCCACCGCACCGGACACCGCGACCCGGCAAACCTGCCCGGCCACAGCACTAGGCGGGCAGTACCTTCACCGACCCCCGTACCTCCTCGTAGGTGCGGGGGTCGAACTCTCCCGCCACCGGGGACAGGACCGTGGCCGCCGAGAGGGCCACCGCGCGGGTGAGGCGGTCCGGCCAGTCCAGTCCCTCCGCCAGGGCGGACAGCAGGCCGGCGACGACGGAGTCGCCGGCTCCGGTGGGGTTGCCGGACAGCGGGCGCGGCGGGGCCGCCTGCCAGGTGCCCTGCGCGGTGGCGGCCAGCAGGCCGGCCGGGCCCAGCGAGGTGACCACCGCGTGCGCGCCGCGGCGGCGGGCGTCGCGGCTGGCGGGGAGCGGGTCGCGGGATCCGGTGAGCTCGGCCAGTTCGGCGGCGTTCGGCTTGATGATCTCGGGGCGGGCGGCGACCCCGCGGCGCAGGGCCTCGCCGCTGGTGTCCAGGAGGACGGGGACCCCGGCCGCGCGGGCCGTCCGCACGAGCACCGCGTACGCGCCCACCGGCACGCCCGGCGGGAGGCTGCCGCAGAGGGCGACCGCCCGTACCCCGGCCACGAGCTCCTCGTAGTGCGTGAGGAACCGCGACCACTCCGCGGGCGTGATCAGCGGGCCCGGTTCGTTGAACTGCGTGGTGTCGCCGGAGGCTTCGTCGACCACGGCCAGGGTGCGGCGCGAGGCGCCCTCGCAGGGGAGCAGGGCGTCCACCACCCCGGGGGAGGTGGCCAGCGCGCTGCGGACGACGGAGCCGACCGGGCCGCCGGCGAAGCCCGTCGCCGTGACCTTGTGGCCGAGGGCGGCCAGGACGCGGGCGACGTTGAGCCCCTTGCCGCCGGGCCGTTCGGTCACGGCGGTGACCCGGTGCGAGGCGTGCGGAAGCAGCCGCGGCACGCGGTACGTGACGTCGAGTGCGGTGTTGAGCGTCACGGTCAGGATCATGGGCACCCCCGGGTCTGTTGCTGCCGGGATCATGCCAAACACGAGGCGGTCGGCCCAGTCCCACGGGCCGACCGCCTCGTCCTGTCCAGCCGCTTGGCCGTCAGGAAGGCCCTCGGAGAGCCGGGCTGACGATCCATTCGCCGCGCCGCATCACGCCCTTGAGGTCGAAGGCGGCGTCCAGGACGACGAGGTCCGCGTACTTGCCGGGCTCCAGCGAGCCGATCTCGTCGTACAGGCCGATCAGCTTGGCCGGGTTGGCGGAGATCGCCTGGACCACGGACTCCACCGGCAGCTTGTCGAGGGTCACCGAGCGCTTGAAGGCGGTGTCCAGGGTGAGCGTCGAGCCGGCGATGGAACCGCCCTCGACGAGGCGCGCCACACCGGCCTTGACCTCGACCTCCAGCGGGCCGAGGTGGTAGGTCCCGTCGCCGAAGCCGGCCGCGTCCATGGCGTCGGTGATCAGTGCCACGCGGTGTGCGCCCGCGTGGTGGAAGGCCAGTTCGAGGGCGGCGGGGTGCAGGTGGGTGCCGTCGTTGATGAGCTCGACGGTGATCCGCTCGTCCTCCAGGAGGGCGGCGATCGGGCCGGGTTCGCGGTGCGCGAGCGCGGGCATCGCGTTGAAGAGGTGGGTGGCGACGGTCGCGCCCGCGTCGATGGCGGCGCGCGTCTGCTCGTAGCTGGCGTCGGTGTGGCCGATCGCGGCGATGACGCCGTGCTCGGCCAGCAGCCGTACGGAGTCCAGGCCCCCCGGCAGTTCGGTGGCCAGGGTGAACATGCGGGCGGCGCCGTGGGCCGCGTCGATGAGCTTGCGGACCTCGGCCGGATCGGGGTCGCGGAGCAGGTCCTCCTTGTGGGCGCCCTTGCGGCAGGCGTTGATGAACGGCCCCTCGAAGTGGATGCCGGCGATCTCGCCCGCTTGCGTCAGCTCGGCCAGCAGCCCGGCCCGCCGGGCGAGTTCGTCGAGGTCCCCGGTGACGGTGGAGGCGACCAGGGTGGTGGTGCCGTGCGCGCGGTGGGTGCGCACGCCCTGGAGCACGTCCTCGGCGGTGCCGGAGGTGAACGAGGCGCCGCCGCCGCCGTGGTTGTGCATGTCGACGAAGCCGGGCACGATCCAGTGCCCGGTCAGGTCGACGATCTCGGCGCCCTCGCGGGCGCTGCCGGCGATGCGGTCGCCGTCGACGATGACACGGCCGCCCGCCACGGTCCCGGTGGGCAGCACCACCCTGGCGCCGGAGAGAACAGTGCTGTGTGCGCTTCCGGACATCAGGCCGGTACCTCCGTGGCGAGTAGGTCCCAGGCGAGCAGCCCTGCGCCCAGGCAGCCGGCGGTGTCCCCGAGGGCCGCCGGCACGATGTGGGGGAGCCGCTGGAACGTCACGCGCTCCTCCACGGCCTTCCGTAGTGGTGTGAACAAGGTTTCCCCCGCCTCGGCGAGCCCGCCACCGATGATCAGCGTGCGCGGGTCCAGCAGGGTGATGGCGGTGACCAGTCCGTCGGCGAGGGCTCCGACGGCGGCCAGCCAGACATCGCGGGCGCGCGCGTCACCGGATGCCACAGCCTTGGCGCAGTCGGCGGCGTCGGCCCCGGGGTCGCCGGAGGCGGCCGCCCAGGCGCGGCTGACGGCGGCGGCGGAGGCGAGGGTCTCCAGGCAGCCGCGCTGGCCGCAGCCGCAGTCGGGGCCGCCGGGGCGGACCACGATGTGCCCGATCTCGCCCGCGTACCCGTGGGCGCCGGCCTCGATGCGGCCGGCGATGCCGATGGCGCCGGCGATGCCGGTGCCGAGCGGGACGAAGAGGAAGCGGTCGGCGCCCCGGCCGGCGCCGATGCGGCCTTCGGCGAGCCCGCCCGTGCGCACGTCGTGGCCGAGGGCCACGGGGATGCCGCCGAGACGCCCGGTGAGCAGCGCGCGCAGCGGTACGTCGCGCCATCCGAGGTTCGCCGCATAGACGGCGATCCCGTTGTCGGCGTCGACGATGCCCGGGACGGCGACGCCGGCGGCCGAGGCGGCCCGTCCGAAGCGTTCCCGGCCGGTGGCGAGGAGCTCGGCGGCGAAGTCCTGGATCGTCTCGACGACGGCGTCGGGGCCCCGCTCGCGGCCGGTGGCGCGGCGCGCTTCGTGCAGCAGGGAGCCGTCGTCGGCGACGAGGGCGGCCTTCATCCCGGTGCCGCCCACATCGAGGGCGATGACGTGTTTCACGGGTTTCACAGAGACAGTCTCGCGTGCTCGGCGGGGAAAGGTCTAGTCCATTGAGGGGGATTGTTGAGTGGCCATACAAATCGGGCGCCCTGGTGGGGGGCCTGATGTGGACGAGCCGCCAAAGTGGTGTAGACCTTACGTGGATCGTACGTACAACAAGGGGTGGATCGATACCTGTGAAGGGCCGTTACCAGAGCCTGGCCGCGTCCGGCGCCGCGCTGTGCCTGACCGCCGTGACGCTGACGGGCTGCGGAGCCGTCGGCGGACTCACCGGAGACAACGAGGTGACCCTGCGGGTCGTGGCGGCCGACTACGGGGACAATCCGCAGAACTCCTCGGCGGGCTACTGGAAGGGCCTCGCGGAGGGCTTCCAGAAGGACCACCCCGACGTCAAGGTCGAGGTCAGCGTCTACTCGTGGTCCGAGGTCGACGCCAAGGTCGCCGAGATGGTCAAGGCCGGCAAGGCCCCCGACATCGCGCAGATCGGCGCCTACGCCGACTACGCCGCCGCCGACAAGCTGTACTCCACGGCCGAGCTGCTCTCGGTGAAGACCGAGGCCGACTTCCTCGCCCCGCTCGCGGACGCCGGGAAGGTCAAGCAGACCCAGTACGGCATGCCCTTCGTCTCCAGCACCCGGCTGCTCTTCTACAACGAGAAGCTGCTGGCCGACGCGGGCGTGATCGGCAAGGACGGCAAGGGCTGGCAGCCCAAGAGCTGGGCCGACCTGGAGGCCGCGGCGAAGAAGCTCAAGGGCGCGGGCGTGCCCGTGCCCTTCGCGCTGCCGCTGGGCCGCGAGGAGGCGCAGGCCGAGACGATGATGTGGATGCTCGCGGGCGGTGGCGGCTACACCGACAACGAAGAGGGCTACTCCATCGACTCCGCCGACAACGTCAAGTCGCTGGAGTTCCTGCGGGACAAGATGGTCGGGCAGCAGCTCGTCGGGCCCGTCGAGCCCGGCAAGCTGGACCGCCAGGCCGCCTTCGAGGCCTTCACCAAGGGCGAGGTCGGCATGCTCAACGGCCACCCGACGCTGATGAAGCAGGCCGAGGCCAAGGGCGTGAAGTTCGGCATGGTGCCGCTGCCGACCTCCGACGGCTCCCCGCAGCCGGCGATGGGCGTCGCGGACTGGGTGATGGCCTTCAAGAACGGCCACCGCGAGCAGTCCGGCAAGTTCCTGGACTACCTGTACCAGCCCAAGAACGTGACGGCCTTCACCGAGAAGTACGACCTGCTGCCCGCCACCACCAGCGGCTTCCAGGCCAAGCAGGCCGCCACCAACGGCTCCGCCGCCCAGCTGAAGCCCTTCCTGGCGGCGCTGCCCAGCTCGCGGCTCTACCCGGTCGGCAAGAAGTCCTGGGCGGGCGTCAGCGAGGACATCAAGCAGAGGATCGGCACGACCGTCCAGCCCGGCGGACAGCCCACCAAGGTGCTGGAGGAGATCGCCACCGCGGCGCGCGCGGCGGACAAGGGCTGACCAAGGCCGACCCGGGCCGAGCCGGGGGACGCCGCCGGCTGTCGGACGGCGGCGTTAATCTGGCGGTATGACGGACGAGGGGCAGCTGACGGCCACGGAGGCCGCGGTGCTCGCGTACGAGGGACGCACCTGGCCGGGGCCCGGAGCCAAGGAACGGGCCATACGGGAAGGACTGGGGATGACCCCCGTCCGCTACTACCAGCTGCTCAACGCCCTCATGGACGACCCGCGGGCGCTGGCCCACGCCCCGGGCACCGTCAACCGCCTGCGCAGGATCCGCGAGGCCCAGCGAGCCCGGCGATAGCCGTAGCCGTCGACCCGCCGGGCCGTTAGGGTCGTGCGTATGGGGAGCCATCCGCACGATCTGCCGATGCCCGTCACCGCAGCCGGACGCGAGGGACTCGAAGCCCTGCTTCGCGCACCCCGCCGGTCCGTGGTCGCCCTGGACTTCGACGGCACCCTCGCCGACATCGTCCCGGACCCGGACCAGGCCCGGGCACATCCCGAAGCCGTTCCCGCGCTCTCTGCGCTCGCCCCCGAGGTGGACTCGGTGGCCGTGGTCACCGGGCGGCCCGCGGGCGTCGCCGTCCGCTACGGCGGCTTCGCCGGGGTGCCCGGACTGGAGCACCTCGTCGTCCTCGGCCACTACGGCGCCGAACGCTGGGACGCCGTGTCCGGCATCGTCCACGCACCCGCCGAGCACCCCGGAGTGGCGGCTGTACGGGCCGAGCTGCCCGGGTTCCTGGACTCCATCGGGGCCTGGCGCGGCACCTGGATCGAGGAGAAGGGCCGGGCACTCGCCGTCCACACCCGGCGGGCGCAGGACCCGGCGGCGGCCTTCGCGGCACTGCGCGAACCCCTCACGGACCTGGCCGCCCGGCACGGCCTGATGGTCGAACCGGGACGGGCCGTGCTGGAGCTGCGGCCCCCGGGAATGGACAAGGGCGTGGCTCTGACGGAGTTCCTGGCGGAGCGGGACGCGGAGACGGTGCTGTACGCCGGGGACGACCTGGGCGACCTCGCCGCGTACTCGGCCGTCGAGAAGCGCAGGGCCGACGGCCTGCCGGGGCTGCTGGTGTGCAGCGGCTCGGCCGAGGTCCCCGAACTCGCCGCCCGCGCCGACCTGGTCCTCCCCGGACCGGGCTCCGTGGCCGCCTTCCTGGCCGCCCTGGCCGCCGCCCTGCGGGGCTGACCGTCCGCTGCCGGGCGCGACGCCGCCCCCGGGCGACGCTGACACCCGGGCGCTGCCCGGACGCGGTCCCCAGACGCCGGACGGCTGGAAAATCCAGCCCCGCCGGCGATTGAGGCGCGGGGTCCGGGGCGGAGCCCCGGCAGTGGATCAGGCCAAGGCGGCGAGCTGGGCCGTGAGCCAGGCCGACGGGGGGAGGGCCGTCGCGGCCGCCGCCAGGCGCTTGGTGCGCTCCGCACGCTCCTCATCCGGCATGGACAGCGCCGTGTGCAGCGCCTCCGCCGTCGCCGACACGTCGTACGGGTTCACCGTCAGCGCGTCCCCGCGGAGCTCCTCGTACGCCCCCGCCCCCGTCGACAGCACCACCGCGCACCCCGCCTCCGACACCACCGGGATCTCCTTGGCCACCAGGTTCATCCCGTCCCGCACCGGGTTCACCAGGGCCACGTCCGCCATCCGGTAGACCGCCAGCGACCGCGCGAAGTCGTCCTTCACCGACACCAGCACCGGCTGCCAGTCCTCCGTGCCGAACTCCGCGTTGATCTCCGCGGCAAGCTCCGAGACGGCCGCCGTGTAGTCCCGGTACACCTTCAGGTCCTGCCGCGACGGGTATGCCGAGGCCAGGTGCACCACGCGGCCGCGCCACTCGGGGTGGACCGTCAGCAGCTCCCGGTAGGCGTGCAGCCCGCGCAGGATGTTCTTCGACAGCTCCGTCCGGTCCACCCGGGCGATCGTCCTGCGGCCCGCGACCTCCGCCCGCAGCTCGGCCAGCTTCTCGTCCACCTCCGGCCGGTGCGCCAGCGCCCGCAGCTCGTCCGCGTCCACGCCCAGCGGGAAGACGGCCGCGCGCCGTCCGCCCTCCTCGTGCGCGGCGCTTACGAAGGCGTCGGCCCAGGCCCGGGTGTGGAAGCCCACCACGTCAGCCCCGAGCATCCCCCGCACCAACTGCTCCGCGACGTCGGCCGGGAGCATCTCCAGGAACTCCCGCGAGGCCCACGGCGTGTGCGTGAAGTGCGCGATCCGCAGGTCCGGCCGCAGCTCCCGCAGCTGCCCCGGGACCAGCGCCAGGTGGTAGTCCTGCACCAGCACGCGGGCCCCCTGCTCCGCCTCCTCGGCGAGGGCGCGCGCGAAGGCCTCGTTGTACGCGGTGTACGAGGCCCAGCGGCGCCGGAACTCCGCGTCGAAGACCGGCTCGCGCGGCACGTCGTACAGGTGGTGGTGGGTGAACCACAGCACCGAGTTCGCGATGCCGTTGTACGCGTCGTCGTACATCGTGGGATCGATGTCCAGCATCCGGACGCCGGGCTCGGAGACGTCCCGCCGGACCGCCTCCCGGTCCGCGTCCGACAGCGCCGCGCAGATCCACAGCGCCCCCGGCTGCTCCGCGAGGGCCGCCGAGAGTCCGGAGACGAGACCGCCCCCGCCGCGCCGGGCACTGAGCGTGCCGTCGTCGGAGAGGGCGTAGGAGAGCGGGCCGCGGTTCGCCGCGACGAGTACCTGAGAAGCCATGCGCCGAACCTAGCCCGGCCCGCGCTCGCTCAAACGTATGGACACGGTCACGCCACGTGGCGCCGGCCGTACTCCGCCACGCCCAGCATCGGCGGCCGCTCCTCGGTGTCCACGGCGTAGGTGCGCGGTACGAAGCCCTCCGGTCCCCGCTCGAACTGCGTCAGCTCCGGCCGTACGAGGTGCCCGCGCGAGAGCCGTACCTGGGCCGTGCGGTAGATCGCCGCGGCCATCCGGCCGAGCGCCTGCCCGCCCTGATGGCGGTGGAGGCGTACGCCCACGTCCACCTGGGCGAGCGCGTCCAGCCCGACCGTGTGCAGGGCGTCCACCAGCAGGCCCAGCTCGACGCCGTAGCCGACGGGGAACGGCAGCCGCTCCAGCAGGGAGCGCCGTACGGCGTACTCGCCGCCCAGCGGCTGGACGAAGCCGGCCAGCTGCGGCCAGTGCAGGTTCAGCAGCGGGCGGGCGACCAGCTCGGTGACCCGTCCGCCCTGGCCGGGGGCGTCCCCCAGCGGCCTGTCGTACATGGCCTTGACGAACTGCACGCCGGGGTCGGTCAGCAGCGGGCCCACGATCCCGGAGACGAAGGAGGCCGAGAAGTCCCGCAGGTCGGCGTCGACGAAGCAGACGATGTCGCCGGTGGTGGCCAGCAGCGAGCGCCACAGCACCTCGCCCTTGCCGGGCAGTGCCGGGATCCTCGGCAGGATCTCGTCGCGGTGCACCACCCGGGCCCCGGCCTTCGCCGCGACCTCGGCGGTCCGGTCGGCCGAGCCCGAGTCGACCACGACCAGCTCGTCCACGAGCGGGACCGGCAGTCCCTCGATCAGCTCACGCCGGATGACCTCGACGATCGCGCCGACCGTCGCCTCCTCGTCCAGCGCGGGCAGCACCACGCTGACCGTGGTCCCGGCCGCCCGTTTGAGGTCGAGCAGCTGGTCGAGCGGTCGGTCGGCGGCGGACCAGGAGCGGTCGGCCAGCCATCGCTCCACCTCTTCCAGCACCCTCAGCACTCCCTGCTCGTCGGCGTTATCGTCCGTTATGTGATCCATCTCGCGGTTCGGACGGCTGTCTCAACCGCCCGCCCCTTCGGTTACAGTCTTGAACAACGCGAAGGACCACCGCATGCCGGGGTCCCCCGCGTACAAACGCACCGGCGCGCCACAGAGCGCGTGTGCCGGTGCCATACCGCTCATCCAGAGGGGCAGAGGGACACGGCCCGTTGAAGCCCCGGCAACCCTCCAGTCGGTTCTCGCGATCGCGCAGCAGCGCTCGTCAGCGAGGTCCCCGGCTAGGGAAGGTGCCAATTCCGTCTCATGGCGAAATGCGCCATGGGGAAGATGAGGAGAAAGGGCCTCGCCATCATGGCTGCACAGACTGTCGCCACCTCTGTCGATCTCGGACCTGCCACGGGCCTTTCCTGTCGCGAGTGCGGTACCCGCTTCGAGCTCGGTCCCATCTTCGCGTGCGCCGAGTGCTTCGGACCTCTGGAAGTCGCCTACGAGCTTCCCACCGGTGACCCCGAGGCCCTGCGCGCCGCGATCGAAGCCGGCCCCAACAACATCTGGCGTTATGCGCCGCTGCTGCCCGTCCCTGCGGACGTGGCGTCCAAGCCGAGCCTGAACCCCGGCTTCACCAAGCTCGTCGACGCGGCCAACCTGGCCAAGGAGCTGGGCGTCACCGGCAAGCTGTACGTCAAGGACGACTCCGGCAACCCGACGCACTCCTTCAAGGACCGCGTCGTGGCCATCGCCGTCGAGGCCGCCCGCGCCTTCGGCTTCACCACCCTGTCCTGCTCCTCCACCGGCAACCTGGCCGGCGCCGTGGGCGCGGCGGCCGCCCGGGCCGGCTTCCGCTCCTGCGTGTTCATCCCGCACGACCTGGAGCAGGGCAAGGTCGTCATGGCCGGTGTGTACGGCGGCGACCTGGTCGGCATCGAGGGCAACTACGACGACGTCAACCGCTTCTGCTCCGAGCTCATCGGCGACCCGCTGGGCGAGGGCTGGGGCTTCGTCAACGTCAACCTCCGCCCGTACTACGGCGAGGGCTCCAAGACCCTGGCGTACGAGATCTGCGAGCAGCTCGGCTGGCAGCTGCCCGACCAGATCGTCATCCCGATCGCGTCCGGCTCGCAGCTCACGAAGATCGACAAGGGCCTGCAGGAGCTCATCAGGCTCGGCCTCGTCGAGGACAAGCCGTACAAGATCTTCGGTGCCCAGGCCGAGGGCTGCTCCCCGGTGTCGACCGCCTTCAAGGCCGGTCACGACGTGGTCCGCCCGCAGAAGCCGAACACCATCGCCAAGTCCCTCGCGATCGGCAACCCGGCGGACGGCCCGTACGTCCTGGACATCGCGCGCCGCACCGGCGGCTTCGTCGAGGACGTGACCGACGAGCAGGTCGTCGAGGCCATCAAGATCCTCGCGCAGACCGAGGGCATCTTCGCCGAGACCGCGGGCGGCGTGACCGTCGGCGTGACGAAGAAGCTCATCGAGAACGGGCAGCTCGACCCGGCGCTGACCACCGTCGTCCTCAACACCGGTGACGGCCTCAAGACCCTGGAGGCGGTGGCCGCGGACAGCGGGCAGACCGCCACCATCCGCCCCAGCCTGGACGCGTTCCGCGCCGCCGGCCTGGCCTGACCACATCTCCTCACTCCCGGAAAGGCAGTAGCGCCATGAGCGTCAACGTCCGCATCCCCACCATCCTGCGCACCTACACCGGCGGTCAGGCCGAGGTCCCGGCCGAGGGCGCGACCCTCGCCGAGGTCATCGAGTCCCTGGAGAAGAACCACCCGGGCATCGCCGCGCGCGTCCTGGACGACCAGGGCAAGCTCCGCCGATTCGTGAACGTCTATGTCAACGACGACGACGTGCGCTTCGAGGGCGGGCTGGCGGCGGTGACGCCGGACGGCGCCGGCGTCTCGATCATTCCGGCCGTCGCGGGCGGCTGCTGACCCTCCCGGTAAACCGAAATTACCCCCTCCGCTAAAAGCGGAGGGGGTAATTCTGCTTGATTGGGCACGGTAGAGTTGGGGAAGTCCCCTCCGCTGGACTTGCCCGCCGCATATGAACGGGTCGCGTGAGGGTCGACATCGGGTCAATGTGCAGGTGCGGTATGGGGCTTTGGCGAAATTTGCCCGGCCCGAGTTGCCCTGGAATATGTCAAATTTTCACTCTATTTCAATGTTTCTCGGTGTCCAGAATTCTCGTCGGATTGACCTGTTGCAGACAGCACTCGCGCAGATACATTCAGCCTCGGTCGAAGCGTTCCGACGCAAGTTCTGACCCGGTAACGCGAAGTGCGTTCCCGCGCAAGGGCCAGTAATAGGGGAGTTAGGCATGGCTCAGGGCACCGTCAAGTGGTTCAACGCGGAGAAGGGCTACGGCTTCATCGCGGTCGACGGTGGTGCGGATGTGTTCGTCCACTACAGCGCCATCCAGATGGACGGGTACCGCACCCTTGAAGAGGGTCAGCGGGTCGAGTTCGAGATCTCGCAGGGCCAGAAGGGTCCGCAGGCGGACATGGTCAAGCTCGCGCTCGGCTAGTCCCGGAGCATCGACCACAGACGCTCGGTCTTCCGTCGAAGACCCGGAAGACCTACGAGGGGCCCACATCCCGGACACGGGATGTGGGCCCCTCGCGTGTCACCTGGGCCTTCGTCGAAGCCGCTTGCACTCCAGGGGGTCGAGTGCTAATCATTGGCGTTAGCACTCTACGAGTGAGAGTGCTACTGAAACGAGGACCGGGTCGGTGAGGCCCGCAGGGTCCGGTGGGAAGGAACCGCCGGGCACGCAGGCCGTCCGTCGCGGGCGCGGGCGCGGTCCTGGGAGCAATCCACCGCTGTCCGGGAGGACCACTTCAGATGGCCAAGATCATTGCGTTCGACGAGGAGGCCCGCCGCGGCCTCGAGCGTGGGATGAACCAGCTCGCCGACGCCGTCAAGGTCACCCTTGGCCCCAAGGGTCGCAACGTCGTCCTTGAGAAGAAGTGGGGCGCCCCCACGATCACCAACGATGGTGTCTCCATCGCCAAGGAGATCGAGCTCGAGGACCCGTACGAGAAGATCGGCGCCGAGCTGGTCAAGGAAGTCGCCAAGAAGACGGACGACGTCGCCGGCGACGGTACGACCACGGCCACCGTCCTGGCCCAGGCGCTCGTCCGCGAGGGCCTGCGCAACGTGGCCGCCGGTGCCAACCCGATGGCCCTCAAGCGTGGTATCGAGAAGGCCGTCGAGGCCGTCTCCGCCGCCCTGCTCGCCCAGGCCAAGGACGTCGAGACCAAGGAGCAGATCGCTTCGACGGCCTCCATCTCCGCCGCCGACACCCAGATCGGCGAGCTCATCGCCGAGGCCATGGACAAGGTCGGCAAGGAAGGCGTCATCACCGTCGAGGAGTCCCAGACCTTCGGTCTGGAGCTGGAGCTCACCGAGGGTATGCGCTTCGACAAGGGCTACATCTCGGCGTACTTCGCCACCGACATGGAGCGCATGGAGTCGTCCCTGGACGACCCGTACATCCTGATCGTCAACTCCAAGATCGGCTCGGTCAAGGACCTGCTGCCGCTCCTGGAGAAGGTCATGCAGTCCGGCAAGCCGCTGCTGATCATCGCCGAGGACGTCGAGGGCGAGGCCCTGTCGACCCTGGTCGTCAACAAGATCCGTGGCACCTTCAAGTCCGTCGCCGTCAAGGCCCCGGGCTTCGGCGACCGCCGCAAGGCCATGCTCGGTGACATCGCCATCCTCACGGGCGGCACGGTCATCTCCGAGGAGGTCGGCCTCAAGCTGGAGAACGCCGGTCTCGACCTGCTCGGCCGCGCCCGCAAGGTCGTCATCACCAAGGACGAGACCACCATCGTCGACGGTGCCGGTGACAGCGACCAGGTCGCCGGTCGCGTGAACCAGATCCGCGCCGAGATCGAGAACTCCGACTCGGACTACGACCGCGAGAAGCTCCAGGAGCGCCTCGCGAAGCTGGCCGGCGGCGTGGCCGTCATCAAGGCCGGTGCCGCGACCGAGGTCGAGCTCAAGGAGCGCAAGCACCGCATCGAGGACGCCGTTCGCAACGCGAAGGCGGCCGTCGAGGAGGGCATCGTCGCCGGTGGTGGCGTGGCCCTGCTGCAGGCCTCCGCGGTCTTCGAGAAGCTGGAGCTCGAGGGTGACGAGGCGACCGGCGCCAACGCCGTGAAGCTCGCCCTGGAGGCCCCGCTCAAGCAGATCGCCGTCAACGGTGGTCTCGAGGGTGGCGTCGTCGTCGAGAAGGTGCGCAACCTCCCGATCGGTCACGGCCTGAACGCCGCGACCGGCGAGTACGTCGACATGATCGCCGAGGGCATCATCGACCCGGCGAAGGTCACGCGCTCCGCGCTGCAGAACGCCGCGTCGATCGCCGCGCTGTTCCTGACCACCGAGGCCGTCATCGCCGACAAGCCGGAGAAGGCCGCGGCCGCTCCGGGTGGCATGCCGGGCGGTGACATGGACTTCTGATCGACCTTGGTCGATCGGCTGTTCTCGAACGAGGGCGGCACCCCCACGGGGGTGCCGCCCTCGGGCGTTCCCGGGCCCGCGGAGTCCTCAGAAGCCGGTCGTGTCGACAGTGAAGCCGAACGGCGCCGGGACGGGCAGCGGCTCACCGAAGGACACCGTCGTGCGGGCGCGGTAGCCGTGGGGCGACGGATCGTGGAAGCAGGTGATCTCCGCGTCCTGCATGTCGACCACCAGGTAGATCGGAACGAGGCGTCCGTAGACGTCGAGCTTCTCGTTCCAGTCGGCGTCCTTGGTGGAGACGGAGGTGAACTCTCCCACCAGGGAGAGCGCCGCTCCGTCCGCGTGCAGCCCGTCCTCCTCGAAGGCCGCCTCGTCCGCGACGTACAGATCGGGCCCGTAGCCGCGCTTCGCGTCCGGGAACCGGAAGAGGAAGGGGGAGGTATCCGCGAAGTGCCCCTCGGGCACGTGCGCCTGCAGCTGCTCGCGCAGCAGGCGCATGCGACGGGAGTAACGCAGCCTCGAAAACGGTGACACGACGATCTTCCCCCGGATGAGCTCGGCCTTGAAGCCGTCTGGCGTGTCCATCTCCGCGACCGTGCGCAGAAGGTCCTCGAAGTCCGGTGGCGCCGGCGACGTCTCTATGGGTGTGGCCCGCTCGATCATGATGGTCACCGTATTCCTCCGGATGGCGTGCAGCGCTGAGCCCGTGCCTCGTTTCAGGCTAGTGCCGCGGCCGGGGCCCTGCCCGGCCCTCGGCGCGGTCTCCCCGATCGGGCGGTGAAAACCGCTGGCCGGGGCGGGTGGGGGCGTGTGACCGTACGGCCATGGGGAACTCCGTCGCTTATCCCGTGCTGCGCACCGCCGATCCGGCCGAGGCCTATGCCAAGGCGCGACATCTGTGCGAGCTGCTGGCCGAGAGGTACGCGCAGGTGTACGTGGGCGCCGTGGCGCTGACGGTCGCGGACCTGCGGCGGCTGGCGGGGCTGCTGCCGGATGCGATCCACGACTACGTGGAGGGGCGCAGCGATCCGGCGACGGGCGAGACCCTCTACTTCACTCTGGACGTGGCGACGGCCGCCGACACCGAGCTGGCTGCAGAGCTCCCGCTCCATTGCGCCGTGGAGGAGCTGCCGGTCGGGGTCAGCGACGAGGGCTTCGTCCGGGCCGTGGGCGCCGGGCCGGCCTCGGTGCGGTGGGAGGGCCACTGGCCCGACGAGCCCGAGTTCGGCTCGTACCCCTCACCCGCCTACGACGGTGTGCAGCTCGTCCTCAACAGCGACGAGAGCCAATGGTGCCGGCAGGTCACCGGGGTCCACACGCTCTACGTCCACGTGACCAAGCACGGCGACCCCGGCCGGGCCGAGCGGCTCGCCGCCGCGATCGGCGGGGCCGTGCTGGGCGAGCCGGAGCAGGGCTGAGGGCGGGATGGGGAGTTCGCGGGCGTACCCCGTCTACCGGACCGACGACCTCGCCGAGGCGTACCGGCGGGCCCGGCTGCTGTGCGGGCGGATGCGGCCGCTGGAGCCGGAGATGTGGCTGTGCGCGCGGACCGAGAGCGTCGCCGAGGCACGGGGGATGGCGGCGCTGCTGCCGGCGGGGATGTTCGATCCGTCGGACTACTGGGCGGCGGCGGACACCTGGTACCTGGGTGCCGAACTGCCGCGCGACGACCGCGAACTTGCGGCGGCGCTGCCGCTGACCGTCGACGCGTACGCGGCTCCCGGGCCGGTGGAGCAGGCGTTCCTGCGGGCGCTGCGCGGCGGGGCGGCCACGATGCTGTGGCGGGGGGCCTGGCCGGACGTGCCCGGGATACCGTCCTCGTCGGCCGACCCGACGAACCAGCGGGTGGAGCTGGACCTCAACGAGGCGCATCCCGACGGGCGGCACACCGTGTACGTGCACTTCGTGACCGCCGACGACGCGGGCGCCGCCCATCTCGCGGCCTTCGTCGGCGGGACCGTGCTCGGTCCTGTGCAGGTGGGGCGGTGAGCGAAGCCCGGCCGTCCGGGTCCGCATAGGCTGGACGCATGGCTGACCTCTTCGTCAAGATCTGCGGGCTCAGGACCGCGCCGGACGTCGATGCCGCGGTGGCGGCCGGGGCCGATGCCGTCGGCTTCGTGTTCGCGCCCGGCAGCCCCCGTACGGTCGACGCCGCCACCGCGCGCGAGCTGGCGGCCCGGGTGCCGGACAGGGTGCTGACCGTCGGGGTGTTCCGCGGGCAGTCCGTCGAGGAGGTGCGCCGCTTCGCGGAGGAGAGCGGCGTACGGGGCGTACAGCTGCACGGCGAGGAGGGCCCCGAGGACTTCGCGGCGCTGCGCGCCGCGGGCCGCACCCTGCTGCGGGCCACGGCCCGGCGCGTGGAGCGCTGCGGTGAGTACGGCGAGGACCTGCTGCTGCTCGACGCCCCCGACCCGGGCTCCGGCAGGCCGTGGAACTGGGGCTCGGCGGACTTCACCGCGCCCGACGGCCGGTGGCTGCTGGCCGGCGGGCTGAAGCCGGGCAACGTGCGCGAGGCGCTCGCCGCCACCGGTGCGTGGGGCGTGGACGTGTCCAGCGGCGTCGAGCGGGAACGCGGCGTGAAGTCGCCGGAGCTGATCCGCGCCTTCGTCGAGGCGGCTCGCGGCTAGCCAACACCCCTGGTGTTGCCGCCACGATCCCCGTCGGCGGCGCATGGGACGCTGCGGGCGGGGCATCCGGGCGGTGAGGACGGATCGCCGTTCAGCAGCAGGAGGTGGAAGCCGTGCGCCGTACGAAGGTGCTGAACTCCTTTCCCGCCGGTGACCCTTACGGCAGTTGGCCCGCCGAGGAGTACGCGGCCAGGTGCCGGGAGCGGGGCCAGCGGGCGACCGTGGTGATGGACCTCGACCGGGACGCCTTCCTCGTCGTGGCTCTCGACGCGGACGCTCCGCAGCGGGCGGCGTGAGCGCAGGCTCGACGCCCTGCGTCAGGAGGCCGCGCGCCAGACCGTCATGTCGGCCCTGATCCAGCTGGGGTCCTTCGACAGGCCCGGGGCCGACTTGATGCCGATGACGAACAGCGCGATGTCACCGGACGGGTGCTTCATGCACACCTCGCTGCCGGCCGCCATGACGTGCAGAGTCAGCTTGTTCTGTCGGGCGTTGGCGAGCTGTTCGCGGCACGTTTCGAGATTTCCGGTGCCCGCCTTCTCGGGCATGGAGAACACGACCGCGTCGCTCTTCATCGTGCAGCCGCTGGCCAGCCCGCACTCCATGCGGATGTCCCCCGTGCGGTCGCCGTCGTCGTGCTGGACGGGCTCCTTGATGCTGATCGAGTTCTCCTCGTTCAGCTTCAGGCCCGGGTAGGGGACGGGCTTGGGCGGCTGGGACGCGCTCGGCGTCGGGGTGGGCGTGGGGGTGGGCACGGCCGACGGTGTCAGAGCGGCCGATCGGGCCGCGGTCGCCTCGCGTTCGGCGTCCCGGTCCGTCATGTCCAAGAGCTTCCAGCCCAGGCCCCCGAGCGTCAGCGCGCCCGTCGCCGCCGCCACGGTGACGATCCGGGAGGCCCGTCGCCGCCGCACCCGGGCCGTCGCCGCTGCCGACACGGCCGCCCCGGCCGGAGTCGCCGACGACGCCGCGACTCCGGCCGGGGCGGTGGTGAGGTGTCCCGCTTCCTGCGCCGCGGCTCCCGCGGGGGCGGCCGTCACGGGTCCCGCGCCGCCCGAGGTGCCGCTCCCCGGTGCCGTGCCCGCCGCGGCGGGCCGTGCGAGCGGCTCCGGTATCTCCTGCTCCAGGCCGGCCACCTCCCGCCAGACGGCCGGTCCGCCGCCCGCGGTGGCCTCCTCGCCCAGGTACGCGCGGCACCACGCCAGGACCTCCGCCGGGGTGGCCCGCTCCTCCGGTTGGGTGGCCAGGCACAGCGCGAACAGCGGGCGCAGCGGCTCCGGCAGCAGGGTCAGGTCGGGCTTGGAGTGCACGATCCGGAACAGCACGGTCATGGACGGCCCGTCCCCGTACAGCGGCTTGCCCAGCGCCGCGAACGCCGCGGTCTGCCCCAGCGCGAAGACGTCGGTGGCCGGCGTGGTCTCGCCCGCCAGCCCCTGCTCGGGGGCCATGTACTGGGGCGTGCCGATGGTGTTGCCCGTGGCGGTGGCCGTCAGGCCGGAGGCTTGCGAGATGCCGAAGTCGATGACCCGGGGCCCGTCGGCGGCCAGCAGCACGTTCGACGGCTTCAGGTCCCGGTGCACGATGCCCGCGCCGTGGACGGCGACGAGGGCCTCGGCCACGCCCGCCATCAGCCACACCACCGCGGCGTCGGGCAGCGGCCCGCGCCGGGCGACGGCCTCCGACAGCGAGGGGCCGGGCACGTAGACGGTGGCCAGCCACGGCGGCGTCGCCTCCGCGTCGGCATCGATCAGCTCGGCCGTGTACGCGCCCCGGACCCGCCGCGCGGCCTCCACCTCCCGGCGGAAGCGCCGCCGGAAGGTCGGGTCCTCCGCCAGCTCGGGATGCACCACCTTGATCGCGACGGGGCGGCCGCCCTGGGTGTGCGACAGGTACACCCGGCCCATGCCTCCCGAGCCCAGCCGGGCGGCGAGGCGGTAGCCGCCCACGGTCTGCGGATCGTCGGCCCGCAGCGGCTGGAACACATCGGTCGCGCTGTTCATCGGTCTCCCCCCGGTCCCCCGTGACCAACCGGTGAGTTGATCCACGCAACCCTAAGCGCCGGGTCGGGGGCGGACCGTGCCGGGGAGGCGCTCCGGTCAGCCGGCTGTGCCGAAGGAGGACACGCCGCCGTCCTCCTGTACGGACTCCACACCGGGGATGACGTGCAGGGCCGCGACCTGGCCGGGGCTCAGCCGGGCGGAGAAGCCGTGCAGGGCGGTGCGGTAGACGTAGTCCGGGGAGGCCCCGACCATCCGGGCCACCGTCGCCGGGTCGACGTCCTTGTGCACGGTGACGATGTACGGGGCTTCGTCGCCGACGGCCGCACGGGCCACGGGCGAGGCCACGGCGGCGGTGGCCGTGGCCACGGGCAGGGCGGTGACGGCGGCCAGCGCGGCGGCGGCCGCGACCACGGGCAGGGCTCGGCCCGCTCGGCTCAGGAGGATGCGCATGGGGGGAGGCCATCACGCGCCGCGGTGCGGGTCAACGACGTCCGGGGGTGTGGCGGGCGCACGGGCGGCGCACCGGCTGTGCGCCCCCCTGGGGTGGCGGCGGACCGTACGGGTGATCTTTCCCGGGCCGGCACCGGCCGGGCGGCTCCGGGCGACGGGCCCGGCGGCAGAAGCGGCTAACCCTTTCTGCAGCGTGTCGACGCGCCGTGTTGTCGGCGCCGCGGGCGGCTGGGCCGGGCGGGGGCCGCGGTTCAAGCCCCGCCGAGCCGCCGCCCGATGCAAGGAGGGGCCGCTCCCGCGGAGGTGTTCGACGCCGCGGGCGCGGCTCCCCCATGCCGTCTTTTCCGCCCCTCCACCCCCTCCACCCCGCAAGGGAGCTCCCTTTCATGCGCCTGCTCGCCCGCCTCGCCACCGCCGCCCTGCTCACCGTCACCCCGGTGGCGGCCGGTACGGCCTCCGCCGCCGGACCGGAGCCGACCCCGGCGCCGCTGATCACCTCCACGAACGCCATCGCCGGCAGCTACATCGTCACCCTCGCCAAGTCCGTCGATCCCGTGGAGGTCGCGGACTCCGTCGGGGTGAAGGCGAAGTTCACCTACGAGACGGCGCTCAACGGCTTCGCCGCCGCCCTCACCGAGAAGCAGCTGAAGGCCGTCCGGCACACCCGCGGCGTGCTGTCCGTGGCGCAGGACGGGCAGGTGACCGGCCCGCCGGCGCCGCCGGCCGGGGTCGCCACCAAGGCACCCGCGAACTCCTGGGGCCTGGACCGCATCGACCAGCGCTTCCTGCCGCTCGACAACGAGTTCAGCCTCAACACCAACGGGCAGGGCGTGACCGCG
The DNA here is from genome assembly GCF_004795115.1 of Streptomyces sp. A0592. Taxonomy (NCBI): domain Bacteria; kingdom Bacillati; phylum Actinomycetota; class Actinomycetes; order Kitasatosporales; family Streptomycetaceae; genus Streptomyces; species Streptomyces sp. A0592. Next base: position 348,541 of record NZ_SSBM01000003.1, on the reverse strand, counting down.
TTCATCCTCGACAGCGGGATCGACTACCGCCACCCCGAGTTCGGCGGCCGGGCGCTCTTCGGCTTCGACGCGATCGGGGACGGCCGCAACGGCCAGGACTGCAACGGCCACGGCACGCACGTCGCGGGCACGGTCGGCGGCGCGAACGTCGGCGTGGCGCACAAGGTGACCCTCGTCAGCGTCCGCGTCCTCGGCTGCGACAACCGGGGTTCCTGGTCGGGGATCATCGCCGGCCTGGACTGGGTTGCCGCGAACGCCCGCCAGCCCGCCGTCCTGAACGCCTCGCTCGGCGGGGACCGCTTGGAGCCGGTCAACAACGCCACCGCCGCCCTGTTCGACCGGGGCGTCCTGCCGATCGTCGCGGCCGGCAACGACAACCGGGACGCCCGCCTGGTCTCGCCCGCCTCCACCCCCAACGCGGTGACCGTCGGCGCGACCAACCGCTTCGACCAGGAGACCGACTTCTCCAACTGGGGTGAGCTCCTCGACCTCTACGCCCCCGGCCAGGACATCCTCTCCGCCCGCCTCGGCGGCGGCACGGTGTCCCTGAACGGCACCTCCATGGCCGCCCCGCACGTCACCGGCGTCGCCGCCCTCTACAAGGCCGCGCACCCCACCGCCCGTCCGGTCGAGGTGGCGAACTTCCTGAAGAACGAGGCCACCGAGGACGTCATCCAGAACCTCAGCGACAACGGCCCCGACAAGCTGCTGTTCACCAACGGCCTCTGACCGGGCCCCGGTGACCGGTCTTCCTTCCGGGCGCGCCGACTAGGCTGCGCCCGAGGGGGATCATGAACAACAGCACACTCCAGGGCGCGCGGTGGCTGCCGCGCGCCCTGTTCGTCTCCGGCACCGCCGTCGCCGCCGTGACCGTCCTGTACCTGTTCCTGCTGAGCCAGTTGGTCTCCGTGGACTGGACCCGCGGCCGGGGATGGCTGCTCCTGCTCACCCCGGCCCTGGGGGTCCTCGCGTACGCACTGCTGGCGCGCGGGCGCGCCGGTTCCCGGGGCGCGGCGGTCCGCTGGCTGGCGGCGGCCGTCGCGCTGGCCGCGCTGTGGCCGGCCTGGCAGGGGTACGCGTGGATGCGCGGCCCGCAGGCGTACGTGTGGACGTGGTGGCAGGCGGAGAACCCGGAGCCCGCCCGGCCGATCGGCGCCTGGCAGCTCCCCGGGGCGGGACTCGTACGGGCCCGCACCGACGGGCTGCACATCTACAACGGTGAGGGCCGCTCGGCCGGAGGGCGGGCCGCTCCCGGGGGCACTGCCTTCTGCGCTCTGAGCCGGACCACCGCGCACGACGTCGGGCTCGTCGCGGCCGCACGGGCCCCGGGCGGCTGCGGCACGCGGGTCTCGGCCGTGGACCTGAAGCAGGACGAGGAGCTGTGGGCGAAGGACCTCCCGGCCGCCCCGCCCGCCGCCGGGGACGCACCGGCCGTCGCGGTCGTGGACGCCACGGCCGTCGTCGTGGCGGACGGCGCCCTCCTCGGCCTGGACCTGCGGAGCGGCGAAGAACGCTGGCGGATGCCCGTCCCGGCCGACTGCCGGGCCCGCGCGCTCGACGGCGCCGCCGACCGGGTCCTGTACGTGGAGGACTGCCCGGGCGCCGGTACGGGCACCGGCACCGCGCGGCTGACGTCACTGGACGCGCGGACCGGTACCCCGGCCTGGCAGACCCCGCTGCGGATCCCTGCGGGTGAGCTGCGGCTGCTGTCGGCGCACCCGATCGCGCTGCGCGCGGGGGACGCGGTGCGGCTGTTCGACGACGCGGGGCGCGAGCGCGGCGCGGTCCCGGTGGCGGGCCCGGAGGAGGACCTCCTCGCCGAACCGGGCCCGCTGGTCAGCGGTGACCTGCTGGTCCTCCCGGTGAAGGGCAGGGTCCCGGGGATCTCCGCGTACTCCTTGCTGGACGGCCGCCGCGCATGGCACGCCGGGCTCGACGGGGCCACGGTCCTCGGCCTGGCGCGGGGCCGCGCCCCGGGCGGGGTCGACGTGGTGACGTCGACCGCCGCGCGGACGCACCTGTGGCACCTGGCCGGCACCACGGGCAGGCCGAAGGCCGAGCCCACGATCCTGCGGGACGTCCCGCTGGGCCGCCGGTTCGAGATCTACCCGACGGGCACCGAGGGCTACACGTTCGTGAACCTGGACCCGGCGGGTGAACTGCCGTCGTACGTGGCCCTGAAGCGGGTCACAGGCTGGTGAGGAACGCCTTCCAGGCGGGCCCGCGGAACGTGAGGTGGGGCCCGTCCGGCACCTTTGAGTCCCGGACGGGAACCGTGACGCTGGCGCTGGCCCCGCTGTGGGTCGGCGCCGGCCAAGTGGCCATCTCCAGGCAGTCGCCGCCACTTCCGCCGCTGTAGCTCGACTTGTGCCATACGGCCGCCGACAGGTCGTACTCAGGCGTGCTGATCATGTTCGTAATCCTCCGCCACCGACTCGATCATGGCCAGTGACTTGCGTGGTGACAGCGCGCTGGCCGTGAGCAGATCGTAGGCCAGGGTGTGGTGCGTGACAGTGGCCGGATCGTCGAACAACTGGCCCATCCCGATGCCTTGAACGTAGGCGAGCGCAGGCGCGTCCTCGAAGGACATCAGCTTCAGCGAGCCCTCCATGGCGGCGTGTGGTCCCGCGCTGAACGGAAGCACCTGCACGATGATCCGGTGCGACCGGATCAGGGTCGCAACGTGCCGCAGGGCCTCGGCCACTACCGCTTTGTTCTCTCCGCCCCGCCGAAGAACCGCCTCGTCGAGGACGCACCACAACAGAGGCGTGGTTGGATCACGCAGGAGTGCGGCCCGCGCGAGCCGGTTTTCGACGAGCTCGTCGATGACGGACTCGGGAGCGGTCGGCTGGTAGGCGCGGAACACCTCCCGCGCGTACGCCTCCGTTTGGAGCAGCCCGGGGATCAGCTGGGGCGCGTACTCGCGGATGGCCTTCGCCAGAGCCTCCGCTTCGGCTGCGGCGGCGAAGTGGTCGGGGTACTTGGACTTGGCCGCCGCGCCGCAGTTGCGGGCGAAGAAGCCGTTCGTGTCGAGGATGTCGTCGATCTGGCGGGCGAATTCGATGTGCATCCGGCGCGTGCCCGCTTCGAGTTGGCCGATGAACGAGCCGCTCACGAAAAGCGGTTCGCCCAACTCGGCCTGGCTCATGCCCGCCCGCTCGCGCGCCACGCGCAGTTCGGCGCCGAGTAGGGCGCGGGGTGAGGAGGAAGGGTCGAGGTTCTTACCTGCCACGGCAACTCCAAGGCCAACAGGTGGGGTTGTTCTCGGTGCTTCCTTGAAAGGCTAGCCAGGTGATCACCACTCTGTGTGCAGAACCTGACCACTCAGAGTAGAAAGGTGACATGTCATGGTGCTCACCCCCACGGAACGGATCCGGGCGGCCGAGGAGGCCGTGCGGGAACTGAAGGAGGCCCTCGACGGGGTGGGCGTCGTCTTTCCCTCCCTGGGCGTGGAACGGGTCTCGGCGGCCGGAACGTACGGGCTGCCGCTGGTCGACCTGGGCCGCTGCAACCTGGACACCGCCCTCCGGCTGGCCGCCGTACTCCACGAGCGGGCCAACCCGTGAGCGCGTGCGACCGGCCCCGGGTGGAGGCGGCGCTGGCGGGCTTCTTCGAGGTGGCGCAGAGCTGGGAGTTCGAGCTGGCATGGAAGCTGTGCTGGCTGGAGAAGGGCTTCGCCGATGCCGGGTGGAAGGGCGGTCCGCCGACCCCTCCGCCGGGGCGGCAGCAGTTCAGCCCGGTCCACGACGGGGAGGACGATCCGCGCCACGACGCGGTACGGGACGAGTGCGGGCTGCTGATCTCCGGACCGGGCGCCGACGGCCCCGGCGACCGCGACGACTTGCGCGCCCCGGAGGTGATGCGGGTTGCGTGGCGCTGACCACCTGGGCCGCAGGTGGAGCCCTGTTCCTCAGTCCGCTACGAAGGGGGCGTATCCGACCGGGACTTCGCTCACTTCGAGTTCCGAGAAGAGCAGGGTCAGATCGTGCGCGTTGGTCTCGATGTGCACTTCGTGGAAGTCGATCCCGATGGCCTTCGACCAGCGGTGGGCAGCCTCCGACCCGCGACGGAGCTCGGCTCCGTACATCTCGTGGTACTTCGCGCCCCACACGTAGCCGCCGAGGTCGGGGTCGGCGGTCTCGCGGTCGAGGAGGCGGTCGTCCAGGGAGGCCCGCCAGGTATCCGTGGGCAGGAACGTCTCGCATCGGGCCTCGACGCAGTACCGGAAGAGATACCGCCGGTAGCTCGGACCCTGGGGTCCGTCCCACACGTAGATGACGAGCTCGTAGTCGCGCATGTAGGGCGTGTACCCGTGGTGCACGACCAGGTGCCCGATGGTCACGTTCAGCGTCTGCTGGAGTACTGAGGTGTCCATGCCGTCCTCTACGGGGTGGGGTCGGTGCGCAGGCGGGCGTGGAGGTGTTCGTCGTGCCAGCCGTCCGCGTGGAGGAGGGCGCCGCGCATGGTTCCTTCCAGGAGGAAGCCGGCCTTCGTCGCGATGGCGCAGGACGCCGGGTTGGCCACGGAGTGGGTGATGCGTACGCGGTGCAGGCCGAGGTCGTCGAAGGCCCAGCGGGCCAGGCGGTCGGTGGCCTTCACGGTGGCGCCGGTGCCGCGTCCGGCGGGGAGCAGCCAGTAGAGGATCTCGCCGCTGCCGCCCGCCAGGTCGATGTCGGCCAGGCCGATCAGGCCGACGGCCCGGCCGCCTTCGGGGGCGATCGCCCAGGTCCCGGCCTTCTCCGCCTGCCAGCGGTCGTGCCAGAGGGCGATGCGGGCCTCGGCCCCGGCCAGGTCCAGCCGGCTCGGGCGGTTCCAGTGCCGGATGTCCGGGTCCCCGTGGGCCGCGACGAGCGTGGGGGCGTCGTACGGGGTCCAGGGGCGCAGCAGCATCCCGCCGGGGAGGGCGAGTTCAGGCTGGGCGAGTGCGCGCATCCGGCCGGCCGGGACCACGGGAGGTATCGGATCGATCATGGTCCGATCATCCCTGCCGCCTCGCGGAAGCGCAGCAGGAGGTACTGGGCGTTGGGGGAGTCCGAGTCGAACAACTGGCGGCCCAGGCCTTGCGGAACCGCCGGTCCCCAGAGCCAGGCCTCGTCGCAGCCGTAGCAGAACGCGGCTTCGAAGAGGGGCGGTGCGGCCGGGTCGGCGCCGTACGCGCGGACGCCCCAGCCGGGGGCGAAGCCGCAGAGGTTCTGCTGAGCGGTGGGAAACTTCCCGATCAGGGCCAGAGTCCCGGACGCCTCGGCGCCCTCCCAGCGGGCCGTCACGTCGCCGGTCATCGGTTCGCCCCACCGTTCGGGGCCGACGCGAATGCGGACGACGTCGACGCGGGTGGTGGCGCCGACGGCCGTGGCGGGGAGTTTCATGCGGACAGTCTCCCTCGGGGCACGCCCGGCCTAGGTCAGGACCCGTTCCTTCGGGGGGCCGGACACCGTGTCCGGGGTGTCCGGGTCGGGGCCGGTGTTGAGGTCGGCCAGCATCTGGCTGGTGAAGCCGAAGAAGTAGGTGGCGGCGAAGCCCACGAGGTAGCCGGTCAGCAGGCCGCCCGCGTAGATCGCGACGGTGACGCCCGGGTTCGAGGTGCCGTCCAGCAGGGGGAAGAGGGCCCAGCCGGAGGGGCCGATGGCGGTGGAGCCGAAGGCGATGCCCAGCTGGTTGAAGAGGCCGACGAAGGCGCCGCCGGCCGCGCCGCCGACGCAGGCGGTGACGAAGGGGCGGCCGAGCGGCAGGGAGACGCCGTAGATCAGCGGTTCGCCGATGCCGAGGAAGCCCGCGGGGAGGGCCGACTTGATGGTGGCGCGCAGGGAGCCGTTGCGCGGGAGCCGGCAGTGGACGGCGAGGGCCGCGCCGACCTGGCCCGCGCCCGCCATGGCGAGGATCGGCAGCAGGACGGTGTGGCCGGACTGCTCGATGAGGGTGGTGTGGATGGGGATCAGGGCCTGGTGCAGGCCGAGCATCACCAGCGGGAGGAAGAGCCCGCCCAGGACCAGGCCCGCGAACGCCCCGCCGGTGGACAGCAGCCCGTCGGCGAAGGCGCCGATGGCGGCGGAGGCCTCACCGGCGAGGAACATCAGGCCGAAGAGGGTGACCAGGCCGGAGATCAGGACCGTGAGGGTGGGGGTGACCAGGACGTCCAGGGCCTCCGGGACCAGGCGTCGGCAGCGCTTCTCGACGTACACGGCGAGGAGTGCGGCGGCGAGAGCGCCCAGGACGCCGCCCTGGCCGGGCCTGAGCTCCGTACCGAAGGCGGTGATCTTCGCGACGCCGGGGAAGACGATGATCGCGGCGACCGCGCCGCCCAGGATCGGGGTGCCGCCGAATTCCTTGGCGGTGTTGTAGCCGACGAACACCGCGATCAGCGACATGAAGCCGGACGCGATGGCGGCGAGCGCGGGGACGACGCCGGGCAGCCAACCCAGGTTCAGGAGCAGGCCGTTCAGGCCCGCGATGATCCCGCAGCCGATGAGGGCCGGGATCAGCGGCACGAAGATGTTCGCGATCCGGCGCAGCATCAGCTTGAAGGGAGTCGCGTTGCGCGCCTTCCGGGCCTCCTTCAGGGCCGCGCCCTGGGCGGCCAGTTCGTCCGCGGTGACCGGGTGGGGGGAGGCGGGGGAGGGGGCGGGGGGTGCCGTCGAGCGGCCCTCTTCGACCAGCGCCTCGAACTCCGGGGTGACGCGGGCGACCGCGCCCGGCCCGAGCACGATCTGGTAGGTGTCGTCCTCCACCACGCCGAGGACCGCCGGGAGGGCCTTGAGGGCCTCGTCCTGGACGAGCGAGCGGTCGCGCAGCGCGATGCGCAGGCGGGTCATGCAGTGCGCGATCGAGGTGACGTTGTCCGGGCCGCCGACGAGGGGGAGGATCGCGGCGGCTGTGGCGCGGTTTTTATCGGTGGGCTCGGTGGGCTTGGTGGGCTTGGTGGGCTTGGTGGGCTTGGTGGGGTCGGAGGGGTCGGAGGGTTCCGTGGGCTGCGTGGGCATGTCGTGGTCGCCTTGCCGTAGGGGGTGGGGTCAGCGGGTCCGGGCGTGGGCGAGGGCCGCGCGGAGGTGGCCGCGGGAGGCGGCGAGGAGTTCGGCGGCGGCCGGGCCGTCGACCTCGCCGAGGACGACGAGGATGGCGTTCTTGACCTCGCCGCCGGTGGCGGTGAGCGCGGCCTCGATCTCCTCGTCGGGGGCGCCGGTGGCCAGGGCGACGATGCGGCGGGCGCGGGCGCGCAGCTTCTCGTTGGAGGAGCGCATGTCGACCATGAGGTTCCCGTAGGTCTTGCCCAGGCGGATCATGGTGATCGTCGAGATGAGGTTGAGGACGAGCTTCTGCGCGGTGCCGGCCTTGAGGCGGGTGGAGCCCGTGAGCAGTTCGGGGCCGACGACGACCTCGATGCCGTGGTCGGCCGCGGCGGCGAGCGCGGAGCCGGCGTTGCAGGACAGGCCCACGGTGAGCGCGCCGCGGGCGCGGGCGGACTCGACGGCGCCGATCGCGTAGGGGGTGCGGCCGGAGGCGGAGATGCCGATGACGGTGTCGTCCGGGCCGATGCGCAGCGCGGCCAGGTCCTCGGCGGCCAGCTCCTTGGAGTCCTCGGCGCCCTCGACGGCCTTGACCATCGCGGAGGGGCCGCCCGCGATCAGGCCGACGACGTCGGTCGGGTCGGTGTTGAAGGTGGGCGGGCACTCGCTGGCGTCCAGGACGCCCATCCGGCCGGCCGTGCCGGCTCCGGCGTAGACGAGGCGGCCGCCGCGGGCCATGCGCTCCGCGATCGCGTCGATGGCGGCGGCGATCTGCGGCAGCCGGGCGGCGACGGCGGCCGGGACGGTGGCGTCCTCGGCGTTCATGGTGCGGGCGATGTCGAGGGTGGACAGCCGGTCGATCTCGGCGAGTTCGGGGCGGAAGGCCTCGGTGGTCAGCGTCTCCAGCTGGGCGCGGAGTTCGGCGTACGCGGTCATGGCGGGGGCCTCCGGCGGTTCGGCGTTGGGTGGGGCTTCTGTTGTCGTGGCGCCCCGCGTCGGCAGGGTCCCGCGCGGGCGGTGCCTCCGGTCGCGGGGCTGGCCGTTGTGCGGGACCGGCCCGGGGCTCGCGGGCGGGGAGCGGGGGTGTCGCGAGGTGGAGGCCGGCGGCTCCGGGGCCTGCGTCCCGCCGTGTGGTGGTGGCGCCCGTCCGGTGCGGGGCGGCCCTCCGACTGGTGAGGTACGGCGCCGGGCGCCGCAGGGTCGGCCCGGTGGGGCCGAGGTGGCGGTGCGGGGCACGGCCCGGCGTACGCCCCCGCGGCCCACCGGGGCAGTGCGGTGCGGTGCCCGGCCTGGACCGGGTACCGGCGGATCCTGCCGTTCGCGGCACGTGCTCGGGTCCGCGGCGGGGTGGCGCCCGCTCGGGCGTCCTGCGGTGCGGCGTCCGGTGCCGTGGGGTCTTCCGGGGCATGCAGGGCCACCGGCTGGTGCTGCAGGGTGGTGAGCCGGCCCGGGCGGGTGGGACTGCACGGACCGGGAGGGACCCCCGGGGTGGCGGGCGGCGCGGCCTCCGGTGCCACGGGGGCGGCCCGGGCAGGCAGGGCCGCCCGGAAGCGTCCCGGGGCGCAGGAGATCCTGCGGCCCGTGCGGCCCGTGCGGCGAGGTGCGGTGGCGCGCCGCGGGCGGGCGGGGCTCGACGTACCCGGGCCTGGCCGGTGTGCGCGACGCGCTCCGCACGGCTCGGCCCGGGTCGGCGCGGTCGCCGCGGGGGCGGGGGGCCCGGACTGCGACACGTAGGGCCGGGTTCGTGGTGGTGACGGCTTCGGGGTGGGCGCGCGGGCCGCGGACGGGGACCGGCGGCCCGGTCACGCCCCCGCCCGTGCGGCCGAGGTCTTCGCGGCCGGCGGCCGGGCGGCGTACTGCCGGGCCCCCGGCGGACGTGTCCCGGGCAGCACCTTCGCCGGGGCGCCGGCCATGTCGGGCGGAGGTCTCTCTCGGCTCCCTCGTCACGTTCGAAAGCTATTTTCAGGCGGGGTGGCGGTCAATCCGCCATTGGGCCCACGACCGGCCGGCCTTCTTCACCGGCACCCGGCAGGTCCACAATGTCCCCATGGACCAAACGACCCCCCTGGAACAGGCGCTGCACGTCGCCCGCGCACTCGTGCTCGCCGATCTCGCCGCAGGTGAGGTCGCCGACGCCGATGTCGTCTCCCTCGTCGAGGACTCGGTCACGCACCGCCGGTGGTGGGTGGAGCAGTGGCCGGAGGGGGTCGACTACCTGCCGGGGCTCGTCGCCCAGGACGTACAGGACTCGCTGCTGGAGAAGTACGGGCGCTGGCCGTTGTGCCCGGTCTGCACGCACGGTGATCCGCACGCCCTGGACGTGGAGCCGGAGCTGGGACCCGACCCGCACTGGGTGTGTTCGGAGGCGGGCGTGAGAGTGGCCGCGGTCGGCGGCCTGGGTCCCGTCCTCCGCCTCGGGTGAGCCGCCGGTGACCGTCTACATCGACCCGCCGACCTGGCCGGGCCACGGCCGCATGTGGTCCCACCTGGTCAGCGACGTCTCGTACGAGGAGCTGCACGCCTTCGCCGCGGGCATCGGCTGTCCGCCGCGGGCCTTCGAGCGGGACCACTACGACGTGCCCTCGTACCGCTACGCCGACGCGGTCCGCGCGGGCGCGGTCGAGATCGGCAGCAAGGAACTGGTCCGCCGCCTCACGGCGGCCGGCCTGCGTCGCCCGAAGGGCCGCCCGGCCGATATCCCCTAGTGCGATGAACCTTGCCGGTCACAGCACTAGGGACCCACCGTGATGCGCCGGGTCGGGGCGGCGACCGCGGTGCAGGCCAGCAGGCCGCTGGTGCGCAGGACGAAGCCGCCTGCGGGGGTGGACAGCCGGGCCGTGCTGGGGGAGCCGTGCCGGAGCAGTACCTGCCAGGGGCGGGTCTGCTCGTTGGTCTCGACGGAGACCCGCAGCCCGGGTGCGTCGGTGGTGCAGTCCTTGAAGCCGGGCGGGCTGATGCGGACGCTCGCCGGTCCGGTGGGACTGGGACGGTCCGGGACGGTGTTGCGGCCTTCGGCACCCGGGAGGGTGGAAGAGGACGTGCAGGTGACCACGATGGGGCCGGCCTCGAACACCACGGGCCCCTCGGCCACGGCGGAGAAGCGGTGTCCGGCCGGGGACAGCGTGGTGCCGCCGGCCGCCGGCCGTCGCCGCGGTCGGGGTGGCGTGCGCCCCGACCGGCATGAGAGCGGCGGCCGCGAGGGCGAGGCAGGCGGCGGAGGGCAGCACAGTGCGCGATAAGCGGAGCCTGTTGTCGATCATGCGGCGAGTCTAGGAATCCGCAGGTCACGGGGGGCAGGGCCGAAGGGCCGACGGGTCGGCCCGAACGGCCCGACTGCTCAGCTGCTCGGGGCCGGCGTCGGGGCCGGCGTGGAGGGCTTGGACGGCTGCGGGACCGGGTTGGGCTGGGCTGCCGTCGGGAGCGACCAGACGTGCTCCGGGGTCACGATCTCGGTGACCGCGTTGGCGATGAGGCTGCTCAGGCTGCCGAACTTCCCGTCGACGTCGGAGTTCACGACGATCACCATGGTGGCCCGGTCCTGCGGGAGCCGGACGGCGATGGTCTCGTAGCCGGGCAGCTCGCCGTTGTGGCCGATCCAGCCGGCGATGTCGGCGATGCCGAGCCCGTAGCCCACCCCGGGGTGCCCGGTGGGCAGCATGCGCAGCCGCTGCGCCTGGGTGGCGGGCTCCAGCATCCGGTCGCCGTCCGGCAGCCGTCCGCTGACCAGGGTCGGGACCCAGGAGTGCAGGTCGTCGATGGTGGAGATCATCGCGCCGGCCGCCCAGCCCCAGGAGGGGTTCCACCGGGAGGCGTCGACGGTCGCGCCGTCCGGGGTGAAGTTGGTGTAGCCGTGCACGTACGGGCTGGTGATCTCCGCGCCGGTGGGCAGCGAGGTCGATTCCAGGTCGGCCGGTTCGAAGACCTCCTGCTCCAGGTAAGTGTGCAGGGGCCGGCCGCTGATCTTCTCGACGAGCGTGCCGAGCAGGACGGTGTTGGTGTTGGAGTACTCCCAGCGCGCGCCCGGCGGGAACTCGGCGGGGTGCCGGAAGGCGATGTCCAGCAGCTGCTGCGGGGTCCAGGAGCGGTACGGGTCGGCCTTGAGGGCGGCCAGCCAGCGAGTGTCCTCGGTGTAGTTGTAGAGGCCGCTGCGCATCTCGGCGAGCTGCCGGACGGTGATCTTCTCGCCGCCGGGCACCCCGTCGAGGTAGGTCGAGATCGGCGCGTCGAGCCGTACCTTGCCGTCGTCGACGAGCTGGAGGACGCCGGTGATGGCGAAGGTCTTGGTGACGCTGCCGATGCGGGTGTGCATGTCGGTCTTGATGGGGACGCCGGTGGTCTTGTCGGAGGTGCCGAAGGCGCGCACGTAGGCGTCGTCGCCGTCGATCCACAGGCCGACTCCCACACCGGGGATGCCGGCCTCGCGCATGGCCGTGGTGATCGCGTCGTCGAGCTTCTCGGCGATCACGTCGTCGATGCCGACCCGTCCCGGCGGTGCGGCGGCCGGGGCCTGGCCCGCGCACAGTGCGGTCAGCAGCAGCGAGGCGGCGGCCAGGACGGTGGGCGTGCGGTACCGGCCCATGGAGGATCCCCTCTGGAGGCACGTCCCCGAGCGGTGTGCGGTCCCCGAGCCGACCTTCCCATCGTAGGAACCGGGGTCCGCAGCGGCGACCGGGACCGGAGCCCGTGCGGTGGGACGCCGGTGGCGGGGACGGTCCCGGTACTCAAGACACGGGCAGAAAGAACCCCCCACCAAGCCCCACCGGCCCCGCCGGACCCTGCCGGTCCTGCCCATGGCGCAAGCTCACTCGCTTGAGTGAAAAAGACCAACTTGACTGGCTTCGGGGCGGGTTGCCTGATCTACGCTCAGCGCGACAGAGCACACCACTGCTGACATGCGTCGGCCCCCGCCGGGACTGCGAATCCCGGTGCGGGGGCCTGACCACCGAGGAAGAGAACAGCTTCCTGATGGATACCCAGAACAGTAGCGTGCGTCCGCACGCCCAGCCCCGTAACGGCGAGGAAAACCACCCTTCCCGGGGCACCCGAGCGAAAGCCCGTTCCGGCGGCGTCATCCACGACAACTCCCGCCACGCCAGCCGCTTCACGGTGATCGGCAACCACCTGGCCCAGCACGCCGAGCTGTCGCTGCTGGCCATCGGCCTGGCGGTGCACATCCAGTCCCTGCCGGGCGGCGCGCTCATCGACATCAGGACCCTGGCGGCCCGGTTCCCCGAGGGGAAGACGCGGATCGCCGCAGCCCTTCGCGAACTGGAGGCGCACGGCTATCTGCGCCGCACCTGCGAGCGCACCAGCAGCGGCCGCGTCGTGACCCGCACGGTCTCCTGCAACCAGCCGGGCCGCCGGTCCGGTGCCGCAGCGGACGGGCCGCAACCGGAGCCGAAGCCGCGGGCCCGGCGCCCCGTGCGCCGGGAGGGCGAGCCGCCGCGCCGCGCCCTCCCCGCCGTGCCGCAGCCCGCATACCCGGCCCCCGACCTGCTGGGGACCGCCGTCGAGGTCCTCGCAGGCCTGCGCCGCGGGGATCCCCGCCTGCTGCTCTCCGCCACGGAGGCCGGGCACCTCGCCCCCGGAGTCGCGGCCTGGCTGGAGCGCGACCTGCCGCCGAGCGCCGTGCACCACGCGCTGACGGCCGGCCTGCCGTCGGAGCCCCTGCACCGTCCGGCCGCCCTCCTGGCCCACCGCCTCGCCGCCCAGCTCCCGCCGGTGCCGCGGTTCAGCGCCCCGGCGGCAGCGCCGGACGCCGTCAGGCATCCGCTCCGAACCTGCGAGACCTGCGACCGCGCCTTCCGCGCCCCCACCCCCGGCCGCTGCCGCGGCTGCCGACCCGACCCCCCGGGACCCCACCCCGCAGGCTGACCACGGCCGCATCATCCCGCTCCGCCCGGCCCCGCCTTTTCGCGCCCTTCTGGACGGGACACCTGCACGCATCACGAACATGCGTACGAAGAATTCCGCAGAACGGCTGTTACGTGACCGCCTGGTCCGAGCGGGTGAGGCGACCGAGGAGTGCGCCCGGTGGTGCGCCGGAGCATGTTGACCCTGATGTCCGGTTTGCGGGGCGGGTGGGTGTAGCGGTCAGTGAATGTCAGGGGCACGTTCGGGCGGAATGCGTGCATCCGGAAGTCGACTGTGACGGATATGTCCGTGTCCGGTAACCGGCGTCGGCGGGGGCTGCGCCGGGGCTCGTGTCGGGTCGAGAGTGTGGCCCTCGGCTCAACCGGGCCGACACCGCAAAGGCCTTCACCACCGTGTTTCGGCTGGTGGGGGACTGTTCTTGAGGGGCGCCACCTATGTCTTCCGCTTCTTCCTCCGTACGCCGTATCGCGGCCACCGTCCTGGCCGCCGGGGCGATCGTCTCGGCCGCCGCACTGCCGGCCGCCGCCCATGACGGCGACCGCCACCACCAGCAGCGGCCGCGGGTGGAGATCAGCCGGGTCCAGGCCGACAGCCCCGGACGCGAGGACCGCTCCAACCGCTCCCTCAACGCCGAGTGGGTGGAGATCCGCAACACCACCCGCAACCCGATCAACCTCCGCGGCTGGACCCTGCGCGACAACGACGGCAACCGCTACCGCTTCGACAACGTCCGCATCGGCGGCCGCGACACCATCCGGATCCACACCGGAAACGGCCGCGACACCCGCACCGACCTCTTCCAGGACCGCCGCGACTACGTCTGGGACAACCGCTCCGACACCGCCACCCTCCGCGACGACCGCGGCCGCACCGTCGACACGGAAACCTGGGGCCGCCGCCGCTAACCCCCACCCCCACCCCCAGCCGGCCCACACGGCCACCGGCCACTGACCGGCACGCACACACGGGCCGTCGCCCCACAGGGCGACGGCCCGCTCCGCTGCGTGCTACGGGCCCAACCTGCCCGTCCGGAAGGGCGGCCCCGCCGGGCTCCGCAGCGGTGCAGCCGACGGGCCGCCGCACGACGGTGCGGTTCCGTCAGGCGTGGGCCGGGGTTTCGGCGGGGAGGGGGGCTCCGCCGCCGGTGATCACGTGGGTCGGGCGCGGCGGGGTGCGGCGGTCCAGGCGCAGGGCGAGGACGGTGAGGGCGATCGCGGTGACCGTCATGGCGGCGCCCGCCCAGGCGGTCGCGGAGAAGCCCAGGCCGGCGTCGATGACGGTGCCGCCCAGCCAGGGGCCGCCGGTGTTGCCCAGGTTGAAGGCGGCCGTGGTGGTGGCCCCGGCCAGGGTCGGGGCGGCGCCGGCCACATTGAACATGCGGGCGTTGAGCGCCGGAGCGGTGAAGAAGGCCGAGACGCCGAGCAGGAAGGACAGGGCGATCGCGGCGACCGCGGCCGATGCCAGCAGGGCGAGCACGGTCAGGAAGAGCGTGGAGGCGGTGATGCCCCAGATCATCACGCCGAACAGGTGCGCGTCGGCGACACGGCCACCGATGGTGGTGCCGACCAGCGCGCCGACGCCGAAGAGGCCGAGGATCCACGGGACCCACTTCGAGTCCAGCCCGGCCACGTCCGTGAGCAGCGGCGACAGGTAGCTGAAGGCGCAGAAGACGCCGCCCGCGGCCAGCGCGGTGATGCCGATCGCGAGCCACACCTGGCGGTCGCCGTAGATGCGCAGCTCGCGGCGGAGCGTCGGCCGCTCGGTGGGCAGCGGGATCCTGGGAATCAGCGCCAGGATGCCGACGAGGGCGACCGCGGAAGCCGCGCCGACCGACCAGAAGGCGGAGCGCCAGCCCAGGTGCTCGCCGAGGAACGCGCCGGCCGGGACGCCGAGGACGTTCGCGATGGACAGGCCGCCGATCATCACGGCCATCGCGCGGGCCCGCTGGTCCTTGTCGACCATGGCGATGGCGACGGCCGCGCCGACGGCCCAGAAGCCGGCGCAGGCCAGGGCCGCGACCACGCGGGAGGCGAAGAGGAGCTCGTAGGAGGGGGCCAGCGCGCCTGCGACCTGCCCGAGGCCGAAGATGCCGATCAGGGCGACGAGGGTGGTGCGGCGGGGCAGGCGCAGGGTGGCCACGGCCAGCAGGGGTGCGCCGACGACCATGCCGATCGCGAAGGCGGATATGAGCAGGCCCGCCTGCGGGATGCTGACGCCCATGTCGTCGGCGATCGGCGGCAGCAGCCCGGAGAGCATGAACTCGCTGGTGCCGAGTGCGAAGACGGACAGACCGAGCACGTAGACGGCCACGGGCATGCGGGGGCGGGGGCGTACGGCATCTGCGGGCATGACTGTCACCAACCGGTGTGAACGCCGTCGAATTCCCCCCGGCGTGTCACGGCCGTGTGAACCGGGCTCGGACGCACCCGGCAGTCTCCTGATCGGTGAGCTGCTCGGGCAGGCCGTGGATCCTCGCTCTACACGCCCCAGGTCTTGAGCGCTCTGGCGGCGGTGCCGTTGTTGCCGAGCTGGTAGATGCTGATGCCGCTCGCGGAGAAGGTGAGCGGATCGAGCGGCTCGGCTTCGATGGTGGCCAGGCCGACGGTGACGTGGGGGAGGTAGTTCTCGCCGCTGTGGTCGGGGACGTAGTTCTCGATGTAGGTGAGGGTGGGTGTGTTGATCTCCGGTTCGGCGTCGGTGCGGACGTAGGCGTCCGCGGTGCCGCCGCTGCCGGTGTAGGGGCGCAGGGCGTCGATCAGGCGGGCCTGGAAGTCGAGGACCTCGGGCCCGGGTGTGACGACGATCGCGGCCAGCCCGATCGAGGACTGCACTGCCAGGTGGGCGATGCTGTGGGTGGTCAGTTTCAGGGTCGACAGGTCCACGGAGGCGATCGCGTCGTCGATGGCCGCGTACACCTGGTCAAGGGCCGCGGTTCGCACGTAGCGCTGCAGTGTGGTGATGTGCGGCTGGTGGTGCTCGTCGAGGGCGAATCCCGTCGGTGCGGGCACGCTGGTGAGCATCCGGGCGTTGACCCGCTTCGCGAGGGCGATCATGCTCTCGTCCGGGTTGAGCAGGACGTCGACGGCGATGAGGTCGTTCATTCGAACTCCACGGGGTACGGATACGGCGGGCGTGCCGAGGCGTCCAGGTGGCTTCTGCGGCCCCGGTCAGAAGACGGTGACCCAGTCGTCCTTCATGCTCACGACCGTCCAGCCGAGCTCTGCGGCTTTCGCGAGCGAGGCGTCGGCACCCCGGGTGTAGGAGAACTCGCGCTCCTCGTCGTCGTGGTTGACGAGCAGGGCGAACCGGGCGCTGGCGAGCATCTCGATGTCCACGTCGGCATTGCCGCCCGCGAAGACGGGCAGTCGGCCGGTGTGGGCGAAAATGTGCTCGGGCTTGCCCGCGCCCAGGTCCAGGCTGCCCAGGAGCTCGCGGGAGCGGACGAGTCTCCCGTCGGCGTAGGTGTACGCGGCGGCCGAGCCGATGACGTTCTCCTTGGGAATCCCCCAGGTCTCCTCGGCGAGTACGCGCATGAAGTCGCGGCCACCGCCGGAGCACACGAACACGCGGAAGTCGTTCGTGTGCAGCAGGGCGAAGAGCTCCAGCATCGGCCGGTAGACCAGCTCCCTGTACGGAACTCCGAGCTTCGGGTGCTTCGCCGTCCCGGTCCACTCGCGCACCTGCGCGTCGAACTCCTCGGGCGTCGTGCCGGCCCATGACCGGGTGAAGGCCTCCAGCAGGGTCTCCACCACATCGGGGTCCTGCTTCCCCAGGCCGCTGAAGAACTCCGGATCCTTCTCGATGAGCGCCTTGTACGGCTGCCGCGCCGCGAGCGAGGGGTCGGCCTTCACCTCCTCCGCCCACGTGCGGAACACGAAGTCGAACTGCGGGGGCAGCGGCTGCTCGACCCACAGGGTTCCGTCGTTGTCGAACGTGGCGATTCGATCGGCGGGCTCCACGAACGCCGGCCCCGGCGTCGTCGCGGCCGCGACGAAGTCCACGATCGCCCCTCTGGCCGGGCCGTCTCTCCAGCTCGCGAGGACCTTCTCGGGCATAAGCACTCCTTGGCGCGGTGCACCTCGGCGCCTCAGCGGGTCAGGACGGTCGGCCTGCGGTCATTCCCGGACTTCGGACATCTTCGACGATCCAGGTCAGCGCCGGTTGCTGTTCCGATCTTCCGTCTCAACCCCCAGCTCGGCCAGTTCGGCGGCGAGGTTCGCGCGGGCCGGGGCCTCCCAGTGCGCCGTGCCGTGGGGCGTGCGGAAGAGCCGGGGCAGGGCGAGGAGCTGGCGGAGCACGGCGGCGCGGCCGGTGCGGAAGGCGTCGTCGGGGACGAAGCCGTACTCGTCGCGGACGGCGGCGGCGTAGGCGGCGTACGCCTGCGGGGTGCCGGCCAGGACGGCCAGGTCGGCGTCGCAGAGCACCTCGCCGTCGGTGTCGCCGGGGGCGGGGTCGTGGGTGACGGTGAGCCGGACCAGGCGGGCCACCTCGGCGGTGCGCGCGGCGTCGATGCCCAGCTCGGGGAGGGCGCGCTCGGCCAGGGCGGCGCTGCGCTCCTCGTTCTCGGAGCGGTCGGGGCGGTAGACGGCGTCGTGGAACCAGGCGGCGAGCCGGACGGCGGCGGGGTCGGCGGCGTACGGCGCCAGTACGTCGACCCGCGCGAGTACGTCGGCCAGGTGCGCGGTGGTGTGGTAGCGGCGCTGCGGCTCCGCCCAGGCGGTGAGGAGGCGGTCGGCGTAGGGCGCGGGATCGCGGTCGGCGGGGGCGCCGGCCTCGGCGACGGTGGCCCGCCAGCGGGCGCGGAGGTCCGTGGTGTCGGTGCTCGGGATGCCTATGTCCATGCGCACATTGTGGGGGTGGCGTGATTGTGCTGGTGGAGCGCGGCCGGAGGCCCGTACCCTGGATATTGGACTAGACCTATTTTGTGCGTTCTTCCGAAGGATGGGATCGAATGAGCAACCGTGCGCTCCTGGAGGTGATCGCCCTCGACGTGGAGGACGCGGTCGCGGCCCAGGCAGGTGGGGCGGACCGCCTCGAGCTGGTCACCGACATGGCCGCCGACGGCCTCACCCCGGCGCGCGAGACGTTCGCGGCGATCCGGGCGGCGGTGGACATCCCGCTGCGCGTCATGATCCGCAAGGCGGACGGCTTCGCCGCGGGCGACGTCCCCGTCCTCGCGGCGACGGCGCGCGAGCTGCGGGCGGAGGGGGCGCGGGAGTTCGTCCTCGGCTTCCTGAACGCGGACGGCAGCCCCGACCTGGCCGCGGTCGAGGCGGTCGTCGCGGAGCTGGACGGCTGCGCCTGGACCTTCCACCGGGCGATCGACCGCGCGGCGGACCGGGACCAGCTGCGCAAGGCGCTGGCCGACCTGCCCGGCCTGGACACCTACCTGACGGCGGGCTCCGCGGCCGGGGTCGACGAGGGGCTGGCGGTGCTGCTGGCGGAGGCGGCGCGCGGTGGCGAGCCGGGGTACGGGCCGCGGATCCTCGTCGGCGGCGGGCTCACCCTCGCGCACCTGCCGGTGCTGCGGGCGGGCGGGATCGACGCCTTCCACATCGGCGGCGCGGCGCGCCCCGACGGGTGGGGGCGGCCCGTCTCGGCGGCGTCGGTCGCCGAGTGGCGGGCCGTACTGGACGGTTCCGGCCCGGTCGGCGTCTGACCGCGACCACCCCGTCCCCGCCCCCGGCCGGCCATGGGAGCGCGGCCGGCGTCACCCCGCGCTCTGTCCGTCGGCGAGGCCGGAACTCCAGCCTCGCCGGCGTTTGAGGCGCGGGGTCAGGGGCGGAGCCTCGGGAGGCCCGCCGGAGGCCGGGGACGGATGCGCGGTGGTGCCGCGGGCGATCCCCCCGGCCGGGTCCGCCGGTCAGGCCAGGGCCGGCGGGAGGGGGGTCGCGTGGAGCGCCGTCAGGCCGGAGACGGCTCGGGTGAGGCAGACGTACAGGCGGCGCAGGCCGGTCCGCTCGTCCGGTTCGCCGTCGACGATCGCCGCGGGCTCGTCGAGGACCACGTAGTCGTACTCCAGGCCCTTCGCCAGCGAGGCCGGGACGAGGGTCAGGCGGGACTGCGCGGTCGTCTCCTCACCGGGGGACAGGTACGGCAGCCCCGCCGCCAGCAGGGCCTCGGCCAGGGCGGGGATCCGGGCGTCCGCCGCGATCAGGCCGATCGAGCCCTCGTGGGTCAGGGACTCCCGGCAGGCCTCCAGCACGGCCGCATCGAGGTCCGCGACCTCGGCGATCTCGGCGATCCGCAGGGAACCGGGCGTCTCGCGGACCGAGGAGACCGGGGCCAGGCCCGGGGAGATCTCCGGCAGCAGGCGGGAGGCGTAGGCGATCACCTCGCGCGGCACGCGGAAGCCCGCCGTCAGTTCCTCCAGCACCGCCTGCGGCTTGCCCAGGTGTGCCAGGGCCTCGTCCCAGCTGCGCGTGGCCCACGGCGTGGTGCCCTGCGCGAGGTCGCCCAGGACCGTGGCCGAGCCGGTCGTGCAGCGCCGTCCCACCGCTCGGTACTGCATGGGGGAGAGGTCCTGCGCCTCGTCGAGGACGACGTGGCCGAGCGAGTGGGTGCGTTCCACCAGGTCGGACGCCTCGTCGATGAGGACCAGGTCCGCGGCCGACCACTTCGCCGACTTCACGCTCCGGAACGGCTTGGGCCACAGCAGGAGCTTCTGCTCGTCCGCCGTCAGGACGTCCTGCGCGTGCTCGGCGAGGAAGTCCGGGTCGGAGAGCAGCCGCAGGACCAGCTTCGCCGGTTCGACGAGCGGCCAGACCTCCTTGACCGCTGCCTTCACGGCCGCGTTGCGGGCCACCGCGTCCTGGACGCGGTCGTCCGGGGCCTCGCCCGCCTGCTCCATGCGGACCAGGACGGCGTGCGCGATGCGCTGGGGCAGGGCCTCGCGGGCGGCGCCGTAGCGGATGTCGCGGTTCTGCAGTTCCTCGACCATCTCCTCCAGCTCGTAAGCCGGCACCCGCCAGCGGCGTGAGCCGCGGACCACCATCAGCGGCTCCGTGGGGCGGCCGACATGCGAACGGACGGCGCGGCGCAGCACCTCCGCCATGCGGGCGTCGCCCTTGACGACGGCGGTCTCGGCGGGGTCGGTGCCCCGCACTTCCAGGCCCGCGCGGGCGACCAGGTCGTCGACGGTGGCCTGCTTGACCTCCAGCTCGCCCAGGGCGGGGAGGACCTGCTCGATGTAGTGGAGGAAGGAACGGTTCGGCCCGATGACGAGGGTGCCGGTGCGGGCGAGGCGCTCGCGGTGCGCGTACAGCAGGTACGCCACCCGGTGCAGGCCGACGGCCGTCTTCCCGGTGCCGGGGCCGCCCTGCACGCAGACGGAGCCGGACAGGCCGGAGCGGACGATTTCGTCCTGCTCCGGCTGGATCGTGGCCACGATGTCCCGCATGGGGCCGACGCGCGGGCGCTCGATCTCCTGCTGGAGCAGCTTGCTGACGGCGGCCGCCTCGGCCGGGTCGGACAGGTGCTCGTCCTCGTACGCGGTGAGCTCGCCGCCGGTGTAGCCGAAGCGGCGGCGCAGGGCGATGTCCTGCGGGTCCTTCTTCGAGGCCCGGTAGAACGGCTGGGAGACGGGCGCGCGCCAGTCGATGACCATCGGGTCGCCGTCGGCGTCGTGGACGTGGCGGCGGCCGATGTAGAACTGCTCGCCCTCCGCGCCTTCGGCCAGGTCGGCGCCGGGGGCGTGGAGGTAGTCGAGGCGGCCGAAGAAGAGGGGGGTGTGGGCGAGGTCGGCGAGGGCCTTGATGCGGTCGTCGATCTGGGCCTGCAGGACGATCGCGTTGACCCAGTTCGCGGTGACGTCGCGGATGTCGAGGGCCTCGACGTCCTCGCGCATGGCGCGCAGGGCGGAGCGGGAGGCGGCGAGGTGGGCCCGTTCGCGGCCCAGCGGGTCGGCGGGCGGGGTCGCGTCGTCGGGGGTGGTCTCGGGGGCGTGCGCGGGCACGGGGATGCCTCCAGCTGCTGGTACGGAACAGAAGCCCCCGGTTTCCGGCCGGCGGGCGGCTCTCCCCGATGAGGCGGTGGGAGGCGGCAAGAGCGGAGATTCTAGCCAGCGCGGCGCGCCCGCGCGAACGAGATTCACCGGGCCGGAAATCCGTCGGGGCCGGGACCTCCGTACGGGTGTCATACCCGGGAGTGTCAGACCTTGGGGAGGGGCCCTAGGGGGCGGTATGCGACGGGAGGAGGAGGCCGGGGGCCTTGGGATTAGGCCTCCGGAGCGATGTGGATCCGGCGGCGGCGGAGCACCATGGATTCATGAGCACCGCAACCTTCACCCCGATTCAGGGCGGCCGCCCGAGCGGCGCCACCGCCATCTCCGACTCCACGCCCCGCCACCGCCTCGGCAGCATGCTGCACGCCGCGAAGGTGTTCGCGGCGGCCGCCGTGAGCGTCGTCGTGCTGGGCGAGTACGCCGAGGACGCGGGCGTCATACGCCGCTGAGGCGCCGCGCGCCCGGGTCCCCGGACCGCGCCCTGCGCCCGGCCGGCGCCCGGACCCCGGTCCGCGCCCCGGTGTCAGGCGTCGACCGCCTGGTAGACCGTGGTCCAGAAGTCGTGGATGAGCTGCGCCGGAGCCGCGGTGGTCAGTCCGACCTGTGTGAGCAGGACGCCCGTGAGCCCGTTCTCCGGGTCGGCGTATGCCGAGGTGCCGGTTCCGCCGTCCCAGCCGAACTGGCCGAGGGGCGCGTAGTCGCCGCGGTAGGTGCGCACCGCCATGCCGAAGCCCCAGCCGCCCTGCTGTCCCTGGCCGAAGGACACGTGGACGGCGCCGCGGGCCAGGGCCGACCGGGTGGCCTCCTGCTCGGGGGTGAGGCGGTTGGTGGTCATCAGCTCGACGGCGGGCCGCGACAGGATCCGCTCGGTGCCGTGCGTGCCGCGGTTCAGCAGCATCCGGAAGTAGGCGTGGTAGTCGTCCACGGTGGAGACCAGCCCGCCGCCGCCCGCCTGGAAGGCGGGAGGCGCGCTGTACTGCCCGCCCTTCGCCTCGTCCCACACGGTGAACTCCCCGGTCTGCGGGTTGGGGGCGTAGCTGGGCGGCAGCCGGTCGATCTTGTCGGCGGGCACGTGGAAGGCGGTGTCCTTCATCCCGAGCGGGTCGAGGACGCGCTCGCGCAGGAACGTCTCGAACGGCTTTCCCGTGACGCGTGAGACCAGCACGCCGAGGACGTCGTGGCTGAGGTGGTACTGCCAGTGCTCGCCGGGCTGGCGCATCAGCGGCAGCGCGCCGAGGCGGCGCATCCACTCGTCCTGCTCGGGCAGCGGCACGGCGCCCTGGCTGAAGACGCCTCCTTCGAAGATCGCGTTCATGACCGGGGAGCCCAGGGCCGTCAGGTCGATGCCGAGGCCGAAGGTGGAGGTCAGCAGGTCCCGTACGGTGATCGGGCGCCGCGCGGGCTCGGTGTCGTCCACGGGGCCGTCGATCCGCTTGAGCACCTGACGGTCGGCGAGTTCGGGCAGCCACCGGTCCACCGGGTCGTCCAGCCGCAGCGCGCAGTCGTCGAGCAGGGCCATCGACGCCGCCATGGTGACCGGCTTCGAGGTGGACGCCATCCGGAAGATCGTGTCCCGGCCCATCGGCGCGCCGCCGTCGTGGCGCATCGTCCCGATCGCCTCGACGTACGTCTCCTCGCCGCGGCCGATCAGGGCGACCACCCCGGGGATCTTCCCCGAGTCGACGTGCCGCGTCAGCACGTCGCGCACCTTGCGCAGCCCTGCGCCGGAGAAGCCGCCGTTGCTCCCACCCATGATGATCCCCCGTGGTCGATGTTCGAGAAGTGCTGAACGACTCCGACGCTACATTGCGTTCACTGATCAGTCAACGATCATCTAGGGTCTACATGGCCTATCTATGCGGGAGTTGGATCCAATCGTTGCAATGATTGTGATGCTGAATGCAATGGCCTGGTTGGCCATGCGTTGCAATGAGCTGTGAGTGAACGCCTAGATCCACTAGGGTCACGCGCGTGACCTTGAGCCCCGCCCCCAGCGCTCGCCGTCGCCGCTCGCCGGTGTGCTGCTGACGGGCTCGCTGCTCGTGCTGGGCGTGCTCTGCATCGCCCTGCGCGTCCCGATGGCCGATGACCTCGTCGAGGGCTTCTCGGCCGCCGAGTGGCGCCCGCCCGCCGGCTATCCGCCGTTCGCGGCGATCCTGTTCACGCCCGCCGCCTGGCTTCCGAGCGGGTTGTTGAAGGCCGTGCTCGTCCTCGGCAACGCCGGACTGCTCGCCCTGCTGATCGCCCTGTCCTGCCGCCTCGCGGGGCTGCCGGCCAGGACCGGGCCCGTCCTGGCCGCCACCATCGCCGGACTGTGGCTGGAGCCGGTCTTCCAGGCTCCGCTCCCCGGCCAGATCAACCTCGCCCTGGCCGGTCTGGTCGTGTGGGACCTCACCCGCCCCGGTGCCGCCCTCGGCAAGGGCTTCGCGCTGGGCATCGCCGCCGGGATCACCCTGACCCCGGCGGTCCTCGTCCCGTACCTGCTGGCCACCCGCCGGGTGCGGGCCGGGCTGACGGCGCTGGCCGCCCTGGCCGGGACCGCGCTGCTCGGGCGGCTGGTCCTGCCCGAGGAGTCCGCCGCGTTCTGGTCCCGGCACCTGGCCACCACCGGCCGCGCCCTCGTGCTGGACGGGCCGGGCCTGTGGGTCTGGTGCGTCCCGCTGCTCGCCGTACTCGTCGCGCGGGTCCGCACCGCCCGCGGCCGGTCGGTCAGTCGTTCGCCAGCAGCTCGTCGGCGTCCATGATCCGGTAGGCGTACCCCTGCTCGGCGAGGAACCGCTGGCGGTGCGCGGCGAAGTCCTGGTCGATCGTGTCGCGCGCGACGACCGAGTAGAACCGCGCCTCGTGGCCGTCCGCCTTCGGGCGCAGGACGCGGCCCAGGCGCTGTGCCTCCTCCTGGCGCGAACCGAAGGTGCCCGACACCTGGATGGCGACCGTCGCCTCCGGAAGGTCGATGGAGAAGTTCGCGACCTTCGAGACGACCAACACGCTGATCTCGCCCTGGCGGAAGGCGTCGAAGAGCTTCTCGCGCTGCGCGTTGGACGTCTCGCCCTTGATGACGGGGGCGTCCAGGTGCTCGCCGAGCTCGTCGAGCTGGTCGATGTACTGCCCGATGACGAGCGTCTGCTCGCCCCGGTGCTTGCGCACCAGCGCCTCGGTCACCTTCCGCTTCGTCGCCGTCGTCGCGCAGAAGCGGTACTTCTCCTCCGTCTCGGCGGTCGCGTACGCCAGCCGCTCGGACTCGGTCAGGTTGACCCGGACCTCCACGCAGTCGGCGGGCGCGATGTAGCCCTGCGCCTCGATCTCCTTCCACGGGGCGTCGAACCGCTTCGGCCCGATCAGCGAGAAGACGTCCGACTCGCGCCCGTCCTCGCGCACCAGCGTCGCCGTCAGGCCGAGCCGGCGCCGCGCCTGGAGGTCGGCGGTGAACTTGAAGACCGGCGCGGGCAGCAGGTGCACCTCGTCGTAGACGATCAGGCCCCAGTCCCGGGAGTCGAAGAGCTCCAGGTGCGGGTAGACACCCTTCCGCTTCGTCGTCAGCACCTGGTACGTGGCGATCGTGACCGGCCGGATCTCCTTGCGGGTGCCGGAGTACTCGCCGATCTCCTCCTCCGTCAACGACGTCCGCTTCACCAGCTCGTGCTTCCACTGGCGGGCCGAGACGGTGTTCGTCACCAGGATCAGCGTGGTCGCCTTGGCCTTCGCCATCGCGCCCGCGCCGACCAGCGTCTTGCCGGCGCCACAGGGCAGGACGACCACGCCGGAGCCGCCGTGCCAGAAGCCCTCGACCGCCTGCTGCTGGTACGGGCGCAGCGCCCAGCCGTCCTCGGCCAGGTCGATCGGGTGCGCCTCGCCGTCGACGTAGCCGGCGAGGTCCTCGGCCGGCCAGCCCAGCTTGAGCAGCGTCTGCTTGATCTGCCCGCGCTCGGAGGGGTGCACGGCCACGGTGTCGGGGTCGAGCCGGGTCCCGACCAGCGGGATGATCTTCTTCGACCGCAGGATCTCCTCCAGCACCGGCCGGTCGGTGCTGGTCAGCACCAGGCCGTGCACGGGGTGCTTGGAGAGGGTGAGGCGGCCGTAGCGGGCCATGGTCTCGGCGACGTCCACGAGCAGCGCGTGCGGCACCGGGTAGCGGGAGTACTCCACGAGCGCGTCGACGACCTGCTCGGCGTCGTGCCCGGCGGCCCGGGCGTTCCACAGCCCGAGCGGGGTGATCCGGTAGGTGTGGATGTGCTCGGGCGCCCGCTCCAGCTCGGCGAACGGAGCGATGGCGCGGCGCGCGGCTCCGGCGAGCTCGTGGTCGACCTCGAGCAGGAGGGTCTTGTCGCTCTGGACGATTAGTGGACCATTCACGCGCAGCGCCCCGTTTCACTCAGGTCAAACCTCCAGTGTGCCGTACGGGGCCGGGGCTGGGAACACGGCGCCCGGCGGACGCGCCCAGGTGAGCGCGCCGGGGCCGAACGGGTCGAGGACGGCACCCCACGACGTTGCGGACGGATGATCGTGAAAGCGCCGTCATAGGGTGGCCGTCGCTCAGGCGACCAGGGGGGACCGGACGCTCCTGACGAACGGACGCTCATGACGCAGACACGGTTCGACCGCTCGCTCCTCTTCGACTCCTCGCCCCCCGCCGCCACCGTCGTCCACGACCTCGGCCTGCTACTACTGCGGCTCGTCGTCGGCCTCACGATGGCCGGCCACGGCACGATGAAGCTCTTCGGCTGGTTCGGCGGCCCGGGCCTCACCGCGACCGGCAAGGGCTTCTCCATGGCCGGCTATCCCGCCGGGGACGCCATGGCCGTCATCGCCGGCCTCTCCGAGACCCTCGGCGGCCTCGGCCTCGCCCTCGGCCTGCTCACCCCGCTCGCCGGCGCGGCCCTCACCGGCGTCTTCATCAACATCCTCGACGTCCGAGGCCTCGACGCCTACTTCCCGCCCAAGGGCGTGGAACTCGAAGTCGTGCTCTTCGCCTCGGTCGTCGCCCTCACGCTCACCGGGCCCGGCCGCTACGCCGCCGACCACTACCTCCCGGTGCTGCGCGCATCACGGCCCCGCTACTCCCTGCTCGCACTGCTGGTCGGCGCCGTCGTCGGCTTCATCGTCCTGCTCATCCGGGACTGACGGCAGGGCGGGCGCGTTCAGGCGCCCAGGTGCTCCAGCGGACCCGACGGGTAGGGCGTCTCCACCGGCAGCAGCGCGCGGGCCGCGTCCTCGGCGCCCTCCGCGCCCGACCGGAGCAGGCCGTGGACCTCGTGGACCAGCGGGGTCACATCGCGGATGGAGACCGTCCACTCGTCGGCGTACGCCCGCGACGCCGGACCGGACAGGCCCAACTGGAGCGAGCGGTACGGCAGCGGGCCCAGGCGCAGGCTGCGCTCCGGGTCCCACTGCACGCGGGCGGGCGCCCGGCGCAGCGACTCCTGCCAGGCCGCCCGGTCGGCGTGCACGTCCGGCTCGTAGTGCGACAGGCAGGCCTCGCGCAGGGCCCGGTCGAAGCCCTCGCGGGTGATCTCGACCGCGAGCACCGTCTCCTGGTCGGCCTTGGTGGCCCAGCCGCAGCGGTACATCATCCACAGGAACGACGGCTTGATCCACGTCATCCGCTCGCGCTTCCAGGCGGGCGGGAAGCGGTTGTCGCGGGCCGCCGGGACCCCGAGGCGGGGCGCGTAGGCCTGGTAGACGGTGACGGTGGTGTCGGTGTGGGCGGCGCGGATCTGGCGGTGCGGTACGGCTTGCATGGGCCCAGCGTGCCGAGCGCTCGGCCGCGGGGCCAGCCGTTTTCCCTGCGGGTGCGGCGCCATTGCGGGGGCGCTGCCCCCGGGCCCCCGCGCCTCGAACGCCGGCGGGGCTGGATTGGCGGGGGCGCTGCCCCCGGGCGGGGCTGATGGGGTCAGAGGTGGTCGTCCGCCAGTTCTGCGACGCCCGTGACGCGGTGGAGGGCGTACGTGCGGACCTCGTCCGCCGTGTGGTCGTAGCCGGTGACGAAGCCGCCCTCGACGCGCACCGGGGCGATGACCCGCTGGCTCGCCGCGCCGTCCGCGTTCACGTAGCCGATCCACACCACCGACCCGGTCAGCGCCGCCGCCTGGACCGTCGCCAGGGTTTCCGCCGCGCTCGTGCGCGGGAGTTCGCCCGGTACCGCGGAGGCCGGCCCCGGTTCCTTGCGGACCGCCGTCGCCGCCAGGTCGCCCGCGCGGATCGCCCGTACGGCCGCCCCCAGCAGCGTCGCGTCCGGCACCGGCGGCCCGTCCGGCACCGGGACCGGCGCCGAGCGGGCCGGCGTGCGGTGGGCGTCGGCCCGCGCCACCAGCACGTCGCCGGTGCCCGACTCCGCGGCCGGCGCGTACCCCATCGCCCGCAACCCCTCCAGCAGCACGGTCGGTTCGGCCCGCGCGGCCAGCACCGTCGGCGCCAGCCGGCGCAGACCCAGCCCCGCCGAGCGCTTGTCCGCCAGGATCTCGCCCAGCATCGCGTCGTCGTCGCAGCGCACGTACGAGGAGGCCGCGCCGACCCGCAGGTGCCCGTGCCGGCGGGCCACGTCGTCGATCAGGTACGCCAGCGGCTGCGGCACCGGCGTACGGCTGTGCTCCTTGAGGAAGGCGTGCAGATCGGCGGCGGCATGGCCGGCGTCCAGCGCCCGCCGCACCGACCCCGGCGTGAACCGGTACACCGTCGCCCCGCCCTTGGACTCCACGTCCGCGAGCACGGCCAGGGTGTCCCCGAGCGGACGTCGCAGCGGTCCCGGCGCGACCGCCGTCAGGTCCGCCTGCAGCAGTACGTGGTCCACCGGCTCCGGCAGCAGCGGCGCCAGCAGCGGCGCCGGGTCCCGGTGCTCCAGCAGGGCCCGGCCGGGCCCCGACAGGGCGCCCCGGCCGGTCACGCCGAGGACCTCCGCCTCGGTCGTCGCCCAGCCCGCGAGCCGGGCCCGCAGGTCGCCGGCCGTACGCACGGGACGCTCCCACGCGAGCCGCGCCAGCACCGCCTCCATGTCGGGCGAGCCGCCCTCCGGCAGGTCCGCCAGGAGTTCCAGGACCCGCCGGCGCACCTCGGGCGCGGCGGAACGGTCCAGTTCGGGGCCGAGCACCGACAGCGTGCGCCCCTTCGTGTCCTGCTCGCCGACCAGGCCGGCCGTCCGGGTCGCCGGCAGCCAGGCGGCCGCGAGCACCGACCACCGTTCGGCGGGCGGCAGTTCGCGCCAGTCGTCGAAGGCCGGGGTGGGCGCGTACCGCTCGTCGGCCTCGCCGTCGCTGGCCAGCAGCCCGGCCGCGTAGGCGAGTTCGATCCAGAACGCCGCCGACGCCTCGGTGGCGTCCAGGCCGGCCGCCGCCCGCTTCAGGTCCCGTACGGACAGCCCGCCCGCCCGCAGCACCGGCGGACCGGTGTGCTCCCAGGACTTCACCAGCTCCTCCACGGTGGCCAGCGCGGCCAGCGCCTGACCGGCGGCGTTCGCGTCCACAAGCTGTGGACGGTGCTCGCGGTGCACGGTCACCGGCGGAGCCATCGGCGCGGTGTCCCGGTGGGCGAGGCCGCCCCGCAGGTGCAGCGCCACCTCCCGGGGCAGGACCACGGTCCGCGCCGTCGCGGGCAGCAGCAGCCCCCGGTCGCGCAGCCAGCGCACCGGCGGCGCCGGGTTCGGGGTCACCTCCCCGTACGGCGGCCCCCACACCAGCCGCCCCAGCACCTGGTGCGCCTCGGCAGGGGCCTCGTCCAGCAGCGCCGACATCCGCTCCGGGTCGGTGAACAGCCCGGTCAGCGCCGCGACCGCGGAGACCGGGTCATGGGTTGCGGGCAGCCCGGCCGCCGCCACGATCTCCTGCACCCGCGTCGGCGACATCCCGGCCGTGGCCTCGGCGACGGTCGGCCCGAGCCCGGTCGGCGAGGGCCGCTGCGCGGACGGCGCGAGCAGCTCGCGGGCGGTGCGCACCAGGCGCAGCCGGTCCTCGTCCCCCCACACCAGCGCCTGGTCGCGCAGCGTGCCCAGGGCGCCGGGGAGCGCGGCACGGGCCCGCTCGTCCTCGCCACCGGTCAGCAGCCCCTCCAGCACCGGGTACGGGCACGGGTCCGGGGCCACGGCGAGGGCCTCGGCCGTCTGCAGCGTGAACCGGTCCAGGCGCTCCAGCGCCCGCACCACCGACGCCCGGGTCCCGGCGCGCGTGGCGAGCTGGGTCACGTCCCCCGGCACCGGGTTCAGCAGGTCCGGGCGGGAGTGCAGCAGGGCGGAGAGCGCGGCGTCGTCGCGGGCGCGCAGTGCCTCGGCGAGGGAACGCGGGGAGCTCGCCCCGGTCCCGCTCTCCGGAGCTCCCGCAGCAGTGCTTGGCTCGGGCACAGTCGCCTCCCGGTCGCGTCGGCCGGTCGAATCGGCCGGTCCCCATCCGGCCAACGGTATCCGCTGCGCCCGGGGCGGCTCCACGGGCGCACGCGCTACCTTCGGGAGAGGCGGTACGGGAGGAGCCTGGGCGTGGGGATCGAAAGCGACCACCTGGTCTACGAATATCTGAGCGCCGTCGGGGACTTGGCGCAGCGCCGCCATCTCTCCTCCGGCGACCGGATGAGGCTCGTGGCGGGGCTGCGGGACGAGATCGACCGTCGGCGCGCCAAGTACGACCCGGAGACCCCGGCGGCCGTCCGCCGCATCCTGGACCGCATCGGCACCCCCGAGGAGGTCCTGGACACCCTCGGCTCCCGGCAGGGCGCGGCCCCCGCCGCCCCCGCCGCCGCCCCCGCCGAACCGGCCCCGTCGGTGCCCTCCCAACGGGCCCCCGGCCGCCTGCGCCTGCCCGGCATGCCCCCGCCGCGGCCGACGCCGGAACGGGAGCCCGAGGCGCAGAACGTACCGCCGCACCTGGCCGGGCTGGACGAACTCGGCCCGTCCGGCGGCGCCGAGCCCGACTGGTGGCGGATGACGCCCGGCACGTACGGGCGCGGCCCGCAGGTCGACGGCTTCGCGGGCGGCATCGAGTTCCCGGACCTGTTCAAGGAAGGGCCGGAGGAGGACGCCGAGGAGGAGGACGGCACCCCGCCCGGGCCGCCGGACTCGCGCCAGCGGACCCTCGTACGGTTCCTGCGCGAGCGGCGGCGCGCGAAGGCGGAGGCCGCCGAGGAGGCCGGGGCACAGCCGGAGGCGGGAGCGGCCCCGGCCCGCCCGCGCCCCAACGCCTTCCTGCTGCTGGCCGCGGCGGTCCTCGTCGTCGGCGTCGTCAGCGGCCACTGGCTGCTGCTGGTCATCGGCTGGCTGCTGCCGTACGCCTCCCGGGTGCTGCGGCCCGCCGAACGCAAGTGGGCCGTCTTCGGGCCGCCCGGCGTGGTCCTCGCGGGCGCCGCGGTGTGGCTGTGGGGCCGCACCAACGGCAAGTGGGGCGAGACCCTGGCCGACGACCAGGTGGGCGGTGCGGTCCAGGGGATGTGGCCGTGGCTGCTGCGGGGCGCCGCGCTGGCGTCCGTGCTGTACCTGGTGTGGCGGGCACGCCGGCGCTGAGGCCGGCGCCGGGAAGAGCGCCGGCGGCCCGCCGACGCTCAGCCGCCGGGGATGCTCCGCTGCTCCTTCTCCATCGGCTGCGCCTCGGCGGCCCTGACCAGGTCGAGGAAGGCGGGCGCCTGGGCCACCTCCAGCAGTTGGGCGGGGGTGACGGGCGCCGACGTGTTCGACGCCTCGTGCGGGAACACCGACAGCCTGACGTTGCACTTCCCGAAGCGGAAGGAGACCTCCGTCTCGGTGGCCGCGCCGGTCGGGATCGTCGAGGCGTGTGCCTCGATGCCGCCGGGCAGGGTTGCCTTCGCGCAGACGCGGCCCCGGACCTCCTGGCAGGGCGAGGGCTTCTCGCCCGACGGCCGCACGGAGAAGATCAGCGGGAACGCCTTGCCGTCCTTGGTGGCCTGGAAGAAGTTCACCTTCAGGTCGGTGCGCTGCACGGTGCCCACGGCCGGAGGCAGCAGGCTCTGGAGCACGCCGACGGCCCTGTTCTGGAAGTCCTCCTGCCGGGCCCGCTCGGCGGGCGGCAGTCCGGCCATCGACGATTCGCCGGGTGTCGGTTCGATGTGGACCGGCTGCGGCGGAGCCGTCGGCGACGGCGGCGCGGCCACCACGACCTCGACCGGGCGCTGCCCGCCACCGCCCGGCAGCAGCGAGGCCGTGACCGCGCCGAGCGTCGCGACGGCCAGCACCCCGGCGCCGATCGCCACCCGTACGCGCGCCTTGCGGCGGCGGCCCTCCGCGCGGGCCGGGCCCGCCAGGTCCATCAGCGCGGGCAGTTCCGCGGTCGCCCGGTCCATCGCCTCGCGCACCAGCAGAGCGGTACGGGCGTCGGCAGTGTCCTCATTGGTACCCATGACGTCTCCTCAGCTCTCGGTGGCGTAGTCGGTGGCGTAGACGTGGGCGTCGCCCAGCCGCACGCGCAGCTTCGCCAGCGCGCGCGAGCACTGGCTCTTGACCGTCCCCTCACTGCACCGCAGCAGCTCCGCGACCGTCTCGACGCTCAGGTCCTCCCAGTAGCGCAGGACGACCATCGCGCGGGCCCGCGGCGGCAGCTCGGCCAGCGCGGCGAGCAGCGTGACGCGCAGGTCGGCGTGGTGCGGGGCCGGTGGCGGGTCGGCCCGCCGGTGGGCCAGCAGATCCCGCAGCCGGCGGCGCCGCTCGGCGAGGAAGGTGCGTGTCAGCACGGTCCTCGCGTACGCCTGCGGGTGGTCGGCGGCGGCCACGCGCTGCCAGTGCTGGAACAGCTTGGCGAGCGTCGTCTGGGTCAGATCGCGGGCGCCCTCGGCGTTCCCGCACAGCAGGTACGCGGTCCGGTACAGGCCCCGCTGGGAGGTCCGGGCGAAGGTCTCGAAGTCGAGGCCGCCGGTCGCCGCGTCACGCTCGGCCACCGGCCCGGGACCGTGCCCTGCTCGGGGCCCGTGCCCCTGCCCGTACTCGGGCCCGAAGTCCCGCGCTGCGTTGTGTTCGGCGCCTGGTGGCATCCGCCCTCCCTCTCACGTCGTGTCCGTCACCCCTGCCCTGAGCGCCGCCGCGCCGAAAAGGTTGAACACGAGTTCCGGGAAGGTTCCGGGAAGGTTCGCCGCACCGTTCACGGCCGTCCGCCCGCCTCGGCACAATGGACGGTATGAACCTGACCGTCGGCTTCGACCTCGACATGACCCTGATCGACTCCCGCCCGGGGATCCGGGCCGCCTACCGGGCGCTGTCGGCCGAGACGGGCACGTACATCGACGCCGACGCAGCGGTCACCCGCCTGGGCCCCCCGCTGGACGAGGAGCTCGCGCACTGGTTCCCGCCGGCCGAGATCCCGGCCATGGCGGACCGCTACCGGGAGATCTACCCCGACCACGCCATCGAGCCGACCCCGGCGATGCCCGGCGCCCGCGAGGCCGTCGCCGCCGTCCAGGCCATGGGCGGCCGCGCGATCGTCGTCACCGCCAAGCACGAACCCAACGCCCGCCTGCACCTGAAGCACCTCGGCATCGAGCCGGACGCCGTCATCGGCTGGCTGTGGGCGGAGGCCAAGGCGGGCGCGCTGCGCGAGCACGGCGCACAGGTCTACGTCGGCGACCACATCGGCGACGTACGCGGCGCCCGCACGGCCGGCGCGCTGTCCGTGGCCGTCCCGACCGGCCCGTGCCCGGAAACGGAACTGCGCGCGGCGGGCGCGGACGTGGTCCTGCCGGACCTCACCGCCCTGCCCGAATGGCTCGCACAGTACGTCGCCGCACGGCCCGTGTAGCCGTCACGCAGGAGCCATCAGGCCTCCTGGGAGGCCCGCGCCGCCCTGCGCTGGGCGGCCGCCGAGCGCAGCACACCCGCGGCGGAGATCGCGAAGCCGACGCCCATCAGCATGCACACGGCCCACGCGTACGACGGGAACGGGTCCACGTCGAGGAACAGCGGGGCCATCGTGGCCAGCGTGGCCACCGCCCCGGCGATGAACACGATGCCGCCGGCCTTGACCAAACCGTCGCCGGGCCGCGCTTCGTCCGAATGAGGAGTAACAGTCACCTCACCAGGGTAGTTCCCTGGCCGAAGCAGCCGACCGTGAAGGACCGGGGAACGTCTTGTCACCCGGCCCCCGACCATTAGCCTTGAGGTGGCGGGTCACACATGGCCCGCTGCGCTGTTGTCCGGAGCCGTTCGCGGCCCTCCGGACCCCGACGAGCACAAGGACAGAGGACGGACGTGCCTACCGGCAAGGTCAAGTGGTTCAACAGTGAGAAGGGCTTCGGCTTTCTCTCCCGCGACGACGGCGGTGACGTCTTCGTCCACTCGTCGGTACTCCCTGCCGGGGTCGATGCCCTCAAGCCCGGTCAGCGAGTCGAGTTCGGCGTCGTCGCCGGACAACGCGGTGACCAGGCACTTTCGGTGACCGTCCTGGACCCGGCACCCTCCGTCGCGGCCGCCCAGCGCCGCAAGCCCGACGAGCTCGCCTCGATCGTGCAGGACCTCACCACCCTGCTGGAGAACATCACCCCGATGCTCGAACGCGGCCGCTACCCCGACAAGGTGCACGGCACGAAGATCGCCGGACTGCTGCGCGCCGTGGCCGACCAGCTCGACGTCTGACCCGCATACGCGCACCTGCGCCCCGTCCCCCGCACGAGGGGCGGGGCGCAGCCGCGCGCGGCGCGAAGGCGGCTACGGGAAGGTGAGCGCGCCCGGCGCGATGGCCGGTACCAGACCCTCGGCCGCCGCCCGCGTCAGCAGCCCGCGCACCGCCGCGTAGCCGGAGTCGCCCAGGTCCGCCGTGAACTCGTTGACGTACAGCCCGATGTGCTGGTCGGCCACGGCCGGGTCCAGCTCCTGCGCGTGCGCGCGGACGTACGGGCGGGAGGCCTGCGGGTCGTCCCAGGCCATCCGGACCGAGGTGCGCGCCGACGCGGCCAGCGCCCGCAGCCGCTCCTCGCCCAGCGACCGCTTCGCGATGATCGCACCGAGCGGGATCGGCAGGCCGGTCGTGGACTCCCAGTGCTCGCCCATGTCGGCCAGGCAGTGCAGCCCGTAGTCCTGATAGGTGAACCGGGCCTCGTGGATGACCAGTCCGGCGTCCACCCGGCCGTCGCGCACCGCCGGCATGATCTCGTGGAACGGCAGGACGACCACCTTGCCGACGCCCTCCGGCAGCACGTCCGCCGCCCACAGCCGGAACAGCAGGTAGGCGGTGGAGCGCTCGCTCGGCACCGCGACCGTCCTGCCCGCCAGGTCCAGGCCCGGCTCGCGGGTCAGCACCAGCGGACCGCAGCCGCGCCCGAGGGCACCGCCGCACGGCAGCAGCGCGTACTCCTCCAGCACCCACGGCAGCACCGCGTACGACACCTTCAGCACGTCCAGCTCACCGCGCTCGGCCATGCCGTTGGTGATGTCGATGTCCGCGAAGGTGACGTCCAGGGCCGGCGCGCCGGGCACCCGGCCGTGCGCCCACGCGTCGAAGACGAAGGTGTCGTTCGGACAGGGCGAATAGGCGATCTTCAGCGGTTCAGCTTCGACCACGGTGTTGCTCATGGCGTTCTCCCCAGTTCGCGAGTACGGGCCCCAGCACGCGGAAGCCCTCGGCGAGCGCCGCCAGTGCGTCCCCGATGCGCCAGGCGGCACGGTCGCGCGGCCCCACGGCGTTGGACACGGCACGGATCTCCAGTACGGGCAGCCCGTGCGCGGCGGCGGCCTCCGCGACCCCGAAGCCCTCCATGGCCTCGGCCCCGGCCATCGGATGCCGGCCCGCGAGAGCGGCCGCCCCGTCGGCGGTCCCGGTCACGGTGGAAACGGTCAGCACGGGCGCCAGCAGCGCCCCGGTCGCCTCCGCGGCCCGGGCGGCCAGCTCGGCGGGCGGCAGGTGCACACTGCGCCCGAAGCCCAGCGACGCCACGTCGACGAACCCGTCGGGGGTCTGCGCCCCCAGGTCGGCCGCGACGATCGCGTCCGCGACCACGAGGGAACCGACCGGTGCGGCGGGGGCGAACCCGCCGCCGATGCCGGCGCTGACGACGAGCCCGTATTCGGTTCCGGCAAGGGCCAGCGCCGTGGCGGCGCCCGCGGCGGCCGCCGCCGGACCGACGCCGCCGACGAGCACGTCGAAGGCGATGCCCGGCAGGTCCCGGCGGGTGATGAGGTAACCCCCGGGGAGTGTGCGCGGCTCAGGGCCGGGACTGTCCGGATGAGGGGTCAGACCGGTGAGGACGGAGTCCGACTCCGCCCCCACCGCCGTCACGACGAGCGCGCGCACCGGTGTCGTCCGGTTACTTGAGCTTGAGGTTGAAGGACCAGACGGCGAGCGGCTTGCCGGCCGCGTCGATCTGCAGGAACGCCAGCTTCTTCGAGGTCGGCGCCTCGCCCTGGCCGCCCGTCGCGAAGACGTCGGCGCCCGGGAAGCTGCGGTACGTGTTCGACGAGGGCTCGGTGATCGGCTGGCCGTCGAGCACCGCCGACCAGCGCTTGCCGTCCTCGACGATCTCCGGCTCGACGCCGAGCCGCAGCGTGTCGCCACGGGCGTACTCGATGGTCTTGGGGTTCTTCAGGTTCGTGAGGCACTCCTGGACCTCGTCCACGGAGAGCTCCTTGCCGTCGTTGTGGCAAGAGGCCTCGGCGGAAACCGACTCGCTGCCGACCGTCACGGTCGCGAGCGGGGTCGGCTTGTCGCAGGCGGAGAGGAGGAGGAGGCCGGCGGACACGGCTCCGAGGGCCGCGACGCTGCGGCGGGCCCTACCCGAGAAAAGCGGTGCGGTCATGAGCCGAAGGCTATCGGGCCCTTGGGCCGCGCCGCTGCATGGGGTACCGCTGGCCTGCGGCGTGGCTCCCGCCGGGGCCGCCGTTCGCGTGGGCGCGGCGCCCTTCGGCGCCCGCCGGGGTGACGGTGTGCGTGCCCGGCGCGCCGCCGGTGCGGGGGCGCTGCCCCCCGGCCCCCCGCGCCTCGAACGCCGACGGGACCGGGGTGGTGGGGCGGGAGCAGGGGTCACGCGACTCTGGGGCGGGACGGTCGCTGCTGGGGGTGGTGGCGGGGGGCCGAGAGGAAGCCGCGGACCGCCATCGTCGCGCCCAGCGCGACGATCGCCGCCGCCACCGACATGCCCAGTACGCCGTTCAGCGGCAGCACGATGCCGATCGCCCCGCCCAGCACCCACGCCACCTGGAGCAGCGTCTCCGAACGGGCGAACGCGGACGTCCGTACCGCCTCCGGCACGTCCCGCTGGATCATCGCGTCCAGCGACAGCTTCGCCAGCGCCTGGCAGAAGCCCGCCGTCGCGGCCAGCACCGCCACGAACAGCCCGCTGAAGAAGACGGCCGCCAGCACCGCCACACCGAGCGTCACGCACAGCACCGACGCGATGATCGCCTCCGGCGCCCGCGCCCGCAGCCACGCGCCCACCGCCGTGCCGCAGGCGTTGCCCACACCCGCCGACACGCCCACGATGCCCAGCGACACCGCCGCGCTCTGCCCCGCCAGCGGATGCTCCCGCAGCAGGAACGCCAGGAAGAAGATCAGGAACCCGGACAGCCCGCGCATCGCCCCGTTCGCCAGCAGCCCGCACAGCACGCTGCGGCTCACCGTCCGCAGACCCGGCCGCTTCGAGTGCGCCTCGTGCGTCGACAGCCGGGCGCGCCGCTCGCCCTTCGCCTCGTCCACCTTGTGCGGCAGCGTGAACGCCGCGAAGGTGCCGCCCAAGAAGACGACGCAGGCCCCGTACAGCGGCCACTGCGGCCCGATCGAGTTCAGCCCGGCGGCGACCGGCGCCGCGGCCCCCGTCGCCAGCAGACCGGCCAGCGTGACCCGGGAGTTCGCCTTGACGAGTGAGAAATTCGGTGGGAGGAGCCGGGGCACCACCGCGCTGCGCACCACCCCGTACGACTTGGACGCCACCAGCACGCCCAGCGCCGCCGGATACAGCTGCAGACCCCCCGTGGCCACCGCGCCCGACATCATCACCGCGAGGAGCGCCCGCGCCAGCATCGCCGCCGCCATCGAGGCCCTGCGGCCGTGCGGCAGCCGGTCCAGCAGCGGACCGATCACCGGGGCCAGCACGGTGAAGGGCGCCATCGTGATCGCCAGGTACAGGGCCACCCGGCCCCGCGCCTCGTCCGTCGGCACCGAGAAGAACACCGTCGACGCCAGCGCCACCGTGATCATCATGTCGCCCGCGCCGTTGATCGCGTGCAGCTCGATCAGCTTGCCCAGACCCGACTCGCCCGCCCCGTGCGCGTGCGTGGCCCGCCGGATCCCCTTGGCCGGACCGGTGATCGGACGGTGCAGGGCACGCCCGACAGCCCGGCCGGCCCGCCTGGCCGGTCCCGAGCCGTCGTCGGACGACCGTACGGGTGCCACACTCGACATAGTGCCCCACACGGCCCCCCACGAGCGCCTCCCGGCGCGTCGCGGAACCGGCGGCTTGTCCGCGAATCGGACCTTGCATGTGTGCCCAGGGCTTAAGAGGAGGTAGCGTGCGTAGCGCGCCACCGGCGGTTGCTCCTGGCCGCGCGCCTCTTCGTGATCCCGCAGAATGGATCGCAGTGAGGTGCGCCCGGAGTCCGATCGGGTGCGGACGTCGACGCGGCCCTCTGGTCCGCTCCGCCCGCGCCTCGTACGGACAGCACCACCGGGTCGTTGTGGACGACAGTACGGACGGCGCACACGTGAGACGGCGTAGGAGAGAACGAGACCAGTGAGTGCTGCGACGACGCGAAGCCGTACCCCGCGTACCCCCGACCGCCTCTGCGTCGAGGCGGTGGAACTCGCCCGCGCGGCCGCCGAAGAGGCAGCCTTCCCCGGCGTGGTGGGCGCCCACGTCTCCGCCGTGGCGGAGGGCGACCGCGTCGTCACCCACTTCTTCGAGTCCAAGGAACCGGGATACCGCGGCTGGCGCTGGGCCGTCACCGTGGCCCGCGCCTCCCGCGCCAAGAACGTCACCCTCGACGAAACGGTGCTGCTCCCCGGCGACGACGCCCTCCTGGCCCCCGAGTGGGTGCCGTGGAGCGAGCGGCTGCGCCCCGGTGACATGGGCCCCGGCGACCTGCTGCCCACCGAGGCCGACGACCTGCGGCTGGAGCCGGGCTGGTCTGGCGAGGACGCCCCGCCGCCGAACTCCGTGGTCTCCACCGAGATGGCCGAACTCGTCGAGGCCGAGGACGCCGACGTCACCGACCGCGTGACCGTCCCCGTACGCGGCTCCATCACGGCGGTCGCCGAGGAACTCGGCATGCGCCGGGCCCGCGTGCTCTCCCGCTACGGGCTGCACAGCGCCGCCGACCGCTGGGACGAGTCCTTCGGCGCGAAGACCCCGATGGCGCAGGCCGCCCCCGCGTCCTGCGTCTCCTGCGGCTTCCTCGTCGCCGTCGGAGGCTCCCTCGGCCAGGCCTTCGGTGTCTGCGCGAACGAGTTCAGCCCGGCCGACGGCCGCCTGGTGTCGCTGTCCTACGGCTGCGGCGGCCACTCCGAGGCCGCGGTCATGCCGGCGCCGCTGCGGCCGGCCCCGCCGGTCCTCGACTCGATGGCCTCCGACGAGTTCGTCCTGCGGCCGGCCGCCGACACGGGCTCCGTCCCGGTCCCGGACGCCCAGGCCGCGGACCTGGACCTCGGCCACTCGTAACCCGTAAGGGGCCCGCGGGCCCGCCGGAGGGAGTACGGGACCCGCGGCGGCCGACGGAGGACGCCGACGCCGTCAGTCCCGCGCGCGGCGGCGGAAGAGACGCTTGGCACCGAAGACGAGGACCAGGCCGCCCGCCAGGACCAGCGCGCCCTTGCCGAAGCTGGCCGTCGGCTCCGGCGAGGTCGCCGCGTCCGGGGGCGACCCGGGCTGCGGCGAGGCCGAACCGCCGGACGAGGGGGCCGCGGCCACCGGAACCGCGATCACCCGGCTGCTCGCGCCCTCCGAGCCGAACATGAGCGTGGAGCCGTCCGCCGTGTACGTCACCGACTCCGCCTGCCCCTGCCACGGCGCGTCCACCCGCTCGCCCTCGCCCTCCGGCCGGGCGTCCTTCCACGGGTACGTCCGGGCGGTGAAGTAGCCGCGCAGCGTCAGCCGGTTCCCGTCCGGGGAGAACGCCCCGTCCGTCACCCACGGGACGTCGGCGACCCGCCGGAAGACGTTGGCCCCGCCCGTCGACAGCTCCGAGGGACCCTCGTACAGGCCGCCCTTGCTCTCGTTCTTGCTCGCGATGTACACGCGGCCCGTCACCGGATGGACCATCAGGGACTCGGCGTCGCGCGGACCGTCCTCGTACCGCACCGTGAACTGCGTCGCCTTGACCGTGACATCACCCAGTTGCCGCGGCTCCTGGAAGCGGTAGACCCACACGTGGTCCCAGGTGCCGCCCCGGTTGTCGCCGATGTCCCCGACGTACAGCTGCCCGTCCGGACCCAGCGAGATCGCCTCGACGTCGCGCGGCCGGCCGATCCCCGTCAGCGTCACCCGGGCCACGGTGCTGCCGGTGGCCGAGTCCACCCCGTAGACGTACGGGCCGTCCTCGCTGTCGTTGTGCGTCCAGTAGACACCCGGATGGACGCGGCTGGCCGCCAGCCCGCTCGACTCCTTGATCCGCGGATCGGAGATGGTGAACGAGGACGACCCGGGGGACTGCGCGGCGGACGCCGTCCCCGGCAGCACGGCCACGACGACGCCGACGGCGGCGGCGAGGGCGGTGGCGGTCGCGGTGGCGGCGGTCGCGAGGGCGGCGGCGGACGGCAGGGGCAGGCGCATCCTCCCAGCCTGCCAGTACGTGCCGCGTGTCCGGCGTCACAGGGGTTTCTGTCGCGCGATCCGCGATGATGACCGGATGCGTTTCATGTTCGTCGGCGACTCCATGACCATCGGACGCGCCGGCGACTACACCTGGCGCTACCGGATGTGGCAGCACCTCAACTCGACCTTCGGCGGCCCCTACCGCATCGTCGGCCCGCGCTGCGAGGTCTACGACACCACCGCCGACGCGGCCGTCAGCCACGTGTACGCCGACCCGGGCTTCCCGGACCACGCCCGCCGCCACCTGGCCGGCTGGGGCGAGGGCTGGCAGCACATGGCGCCCGTCATGGCCGAGGCCGTCGCCGCGCACCGACCGGACGTCCTGCTGGTCTCCCTGGGGCTGATCGACCTCGGCTTCTACACCGACGCCGAGCAGACCGCCGACAACGTCCGCCGCTTCGCAGCGGGAGCCCGCTCCGCGCACCCCGGCGTCCGCATGGTCCTGCTGCCGGTCATCCCGAACAGCCGCGCCGAGGAGGACGCCCCCTTCGCGGCCGAGGTGGCCCGCTTCAACGAGCTCCTCGCCAAGGCCGTGGCCGACCTCACCACGGACGCCTCGCCGATCCTGCTGGCCGCGCGCCCGGCCTCGTACGACATCCACCGGGACACCTACGACGGCACCCACCCCAACGCCTCCGGCGAGCACCGGCTGGCGGGGGAGTTCGCCGCGGTCCTGCACCAGGCCTGGGGCATAGGAGGCCCCTACCGCCCCGAGCACGGCTGATTCGACCAGCTTCACCGCCTGCACCGGGCCGGCTGCCGCAGCCCACCAGGGGGCTACGGCAGCACTTACCCCTCCAGCTGTCCGATCACCAGGCGAAGGCCTCCGGGGACGGTCCCGGGCCGGGGAAGATCTCGTCCAGCCCGGCCAGCACCTCCTCGCTCAGTTCCAGCTCCAGCGCCCGCAGGGCACTGTCCAACTGCTCGGCGGTCCGCGGGCCGACGATGGGGCCCGTCACTCCCGGCCGGGTGAGCAGCCAGGCCAGGGCGACCTCACCGGGCTCCAGGCCGTGCTTGTCGAGCAGGTCCTCGTACGCCTGCACCTGCGCCCGTACCGAACTGTTGGCCAGCGCGTCCGCCGACCGCCCCGAGGCGCGGCGGCCGCCCGAGGCCTCCTTCTTGATGACCCCGCCCAGCAGTCCGCCGTGCAGTGGCGACCACGGGATGACCCCGAGGCCGTAGTCCTGTGCCGCCGGGATGACCTCCATCTCGGCGCGCCGCTCGGCGAGGTTGTAGAGGCACTGCTCACTGACCAGGCCGACCATCCCGCGCCGGGCAGCCGTCTCGTTGGCCTGGGCGATCTTGTAGCCGGGGAAGTTGGAGGAACCTGCGTAGAGGATCTTGCCCTGCTGGATGAGTACGTCCACGGCCTGCCAGATCTCCTCGAAGGGGGTCCGGCGGTCGATGTGGTGGAACTGGTAGACGTCGATGTGGTCGGTGTGGAGCCGCTTGAGACTGGCCTCGACGGCCCGGCGGATGTTCAGGGCCGACAGCCGGTCCTCGTTGGGCCAGGTGTCCCCCTCGCGAGACATCGAACCGTAGACCTTGGTGGCCAGGACCGTCTTCTCGCGTCGGCCACCGCCCTGCGCGAACCAGGTGCCGATGATCTCCTCGGTGCGGCCCTTGTTCTCACCCCATCCATAGACATTGGCGGTGTCCACGAAATTCAGACCCGCGTCGAGGGCTGAGTCCAGGATGCCGTGGCTGGTCGGTTCGTCTGTCTGCGGACCGAAGTTCATCGTGCCGAGGACGAGTCGGCTGACCTTGAGTCCGGTGCGTCCGAGCTGCGTGTACTTCATGGGACCCAAGCCAACTGCTTCGAGTCCACTCCAGGCAAGAGCGGCTCACGCAGGCCTCGCCCGTCGTGACACAAGGAGGAGACGGTCAGCTCTCGCTGTGGTCCGCCACCAAGTCCCGGACCCGACGCCTGAAGTCCAGCGGGATCAAGACCTGTACGCGGCCCCGTCCTTCCTGCTGCATGCCGGCATGCCCCTCCACGGACATGGCTGCCACAACGGTCATCGGCGGCGGCTCCTCGGCGTGGATGACCACCCTGACTCCGGCCGCCCGGAGTTCCTTGACAGGCGGACCACTCCAAGGACCCTTGCCACGCGCTCTCCCGTCCCCTGCGGTGCTCGGAGACAGACGCTAGGGAGCCCGGGTCCGCGTGGCGGCAAAATGGTTGGTTCGGTACCTCGAACGTGTACGGATGGAGCTATGGACAAGGGCCGCACCGAGCCGCCGAGGAGTACGGGCTCGGGGCCATCACGGGGTCACCGCTGCGTGGGGCCGGCCGCGTACGCCGGAGCAGCTCGGCTCGGCGCTGCGCGCCGTGGAGCTGGAGCTGGGCGAGGAGGTGCTGGCCGGACTGGACGAGGTCTTTCCCGGGCCGGGGCCGTCCCCGGAGGCCTTCGCCTGGTAGCCGGCGTCCGGGGGCCGCCGCCGGTCGGGACTACTGGCCGGTGGCGGCCGCCACGGCGACGACGAGGAACATCAGCACGAGCACGCCGGCCATCACACGGTTTCTGGTCTTGGGATCCACCCGTCGAGCCTAACGCGGCAGCCCCCGCATCGTGGACGCAGGGGCTGTGCCGTGGTGGGTGCGCTGCCGGCCGTGGCCGGACGGTCACTGCCAGCTCATGTCACCGTTCTGCGCGGCGACCGGGGGCTTCGCGGCGGTGAGCGGGGCGGCGGAGGCGACGGCGGGGGCGCCGAGGACCAGGGCGAGGGCGACGACCGCGGCGGCCTTGAAGATTCGGGTGGTGTTCATGATGTCCGGTGTCCTTTCGGGGTGCCGTGAGGCGTATCGACGGTGGCTTGCCGGTCGGTCCCGCACCCCGCGGTGGCGCTGTCCCTTTCCGGTGAGACCTAGCTAAGCCGCAGCTCAGCAGGGGGAGAAGGGGTATCGGCTGGCCCAAACCGTCCGTGGACGGATGAGGACACGGACCGCCCGCGCCCCCGCCCGCGGCACGGCACGGCGCCGTCAGTGGCTCCGTTGCTCCAGCACGGACAGGGGCATCAGGGGGACGCCCACGTCCAGCAGGCGTGCGGCGGGCAGGGCCCGCACGCCGAGCAGGCGCCGGCAGACGGCCTCGGCGTGCTGCTCCGCCTCCTCCAGGGAGTCCGAGAGCAGGTAGAAGCCGAGGGTGAAGTGCTCCGCGGACTGCGGGTGCACGGCCAGGTGCTCCACCCGGTCCCTGGCGCGCAGCCCGGCACGGGCCGCCTCGCGCAGATCATCGGGCACTTCCACCGGAGGCACCGTCCGCAGACGGGCATGGACGAGGTACATGCCTCCACCGTCGCCCCGGCGGACCGGTGCGGGACACCGATCCGACTGGCCGTTTGTGGCCGTGGACACATGAGTCCAACCGGCGCTTCTTTGAGATGATCTTTCCATCGAAGTGCCAACGGGTGGGGGGAACCACATGTTGACCGAACTGGGCCTCGACGCGAGAGCCGAGGCCGTCTACCGCGCCATGCTCATGGAACCCGGGTCGGGCGTCACCGCGCTCGCCGGTGCCGTGGGGATCGGCGAGGGCGATGTACGCGAGGCCCTGGACCTGCTGAGCGAGCTGGCCCTGGTCCAGCCGTCCGCCGACGACAGCGGGCGGCTGCGCGCCGTCTCCCCGGACATCGGGATGGAGATCCTGATGGCCCGGGGGCAGGCCGAACTCGCCGCGCAGCAGCAGCGGCTGGAGGCGTCCCGGGCCGCCGCGGCCAGGCTGATCTCCGAGTACTCGGAGCTGCGGCCGGCCGCCAGCCATCCCGGTGTGGAGCAGCTGATCGGCCTCGACGCCGTCCGCGACCGGCTGGTCGCGCTGACCCGGGAGACGAAGGAGGAGCTGCTGGCGTTCTCTCCGGACGCCACACTGAGCGAGTCGGCGCTGGCCGCCTCGCGCCCTTTGAACCGGACGATGCTCGAACGCGGCGTCCGCATGCGCACCCTGTATCTCGACAGCGTGCGCAACAGCCGGCCCTCCGTCGAGCATGCCAACTGGCTCACGGAGCTCGGCGGGCAGGTCCGTACGGTGGCGTCGCTGCCGACGCGGATGCTCATCGTCGACCGCAGGACGGCGCTGATCCCCGTGAGTGACGACTCCGCGGCGGGCGCGGTCGTCCTGACCGGGCACGGCATGCTGGTCGCCCTCTGCGCGCTCTTCGAGTCGACGTGGGCGCAGGCGCAGCCGCTGGCGGAGGTGGCGGTCCTGGGGCCGGACGGCCTCACCGCGCAACAGGCCGCCGCTGTGCGGCTGTTGGCGGAAGGGCACACGGACGACGCGATAGCCAAGCGGCTGGGGGTCTCCTCGCGCACGGCCCGGCGGATCGCCAACGAGCTGATGGAACGCCTCGGCGCCCGCAGCCGCTTCGAGGCCGGGGTCCGTGCCGTCCAGGAGGGCTGGCTGCCCACGCGGGCTTAGGCCGTCTCTTTCGGATCTTGCCGGGCCCGCGCCGCCCGGCACCGCACCCGGCCGCGTTGTCGAGGCGCCCGAGTACGTCCAGTACACGGGCGCCCCTCCGCCTTGCCGGCCACGGCACCGGACGACGCGGGCCCGACCGACAAGATCCGAAAGAGATGGCCTAGTCGCCCCGCGCAGCGCCAAAGCCGCCGGGCGGGACCACGAGATTGGTCCCGCCCGGCGGCTTTCGTGTGTGCGGGGGGTGCGGATCAGGCCAGTGTGGCCAGGTCCGGCCATGGCCCTTTCGGGCCAGTCGATCTCTCTTCCGCCCGGCCCGGGCCGGGGCGAATCTATTGCTTGTCACCGGGGCAGCCCCCCGGAGACGAGCACTGAAGGCCCTGAAAGCCCTGAACGGACGCCACCGCGGGACGTCCGAGGGCGACGGGTTCACGCCACCAGCCCATTCGTTTCGGAAGGACGAACCACACCCATGCGTACTGGAATCCTCCGGGCCACCGCGGTCGTCGCCCTCACCCTCGGCATCACCTCCGTGGCGCCGATGGCCTCCGCCCACGCCCCGGCGCACCCGGTCCCGGCGACCGGAACGGCCGGCCCGGCCGGCACCCCGCTCGCCCCGGTCACCGCGGTGACCGGCCCCCGCTAGCCCGCCCGGCCGCGCCACCCGCGCCACCCGCGCCACCTGAGCCACCCGCAGGATCCCCAGGACCGCTGTACCTGCAGGACAGCTGTCCGTCCGCCACACCTCGCACGCCACACGCCACACCTCGTACGTCGC
This sequence comes from Streptomyces sp. A0592, assembly GCF_004795115.1. Taxonomy (NCBI): domain Bacteria; kingdom Bacillati; phylum Actinomycetota; class Actinomycetes; order Kitasatosporales; family Streptomycetaceae; genus Streptomyces; species Streptomyces sp. A0592. The sequence continues at coordinate 303,763 of NZ_SSBM01000003.1, read as the reverse complement.
GTCACCGCCGGTCGAGCCCGCGCTCCCGGCCACCCCAGACCTCGCCTGCCAGAACCGGAGCACAGCCATGTCCCGATACGGGTTGCACACCCGCCATGCCGCCGTAGCCGCCCTCATCGCCGGGGCCGTCGCCGTCGGCACCGTGGTCGCCGTCGACACCGCGGCGTTCGCCGCCCCGGCGGCCGCCACCGCCGAAACACCCATCCCCGTCGCAGACGACTACGGCAGCACCGGCCAGGGCGCGGAGGAGCCGGTCGACGGGGAAGTCCGGGCGTCGCTCTACTCCGCGGCCAGCACGACGATCACCCGAAGCTCGGTGATCGCCCGGGCCAAGAGCTGGGTCGGCATCGGCCTGCGCTACAGCGGGGGCGGTCGCCACGGCGGCTACCGCACCGACTGCTCCGGATTCGTCTCGATGGCCTGGGACCTGGACTCCTCGCTGCTCACCGACACCTTCGGCCCCCGCGGCGTGACCGAGCAGATCTCCAAGGGGGAGCTGAAGGCGGGCGACGCCCTCCTCGACGACGACTCCGGTCCGAGCGGCCACGTCGTCCTCTTCGAGAAGTGGGTCGACTCCAGCCGCACCAAGTACTGGGGCTTCGACTTCACGCCGAGCGGAGTCCACCACCGCGTCTACGACTACCCGTACTACGACGGCTACGGACCCTTCGTCCCGGTGCGCAACAAGAACGTCGTGGACGACGTGACCACGCCGCCGACGCCCGCACCCGGCATGACCGACCTCGTCGCGGTCAACATCAACGGCGACGCCGTGGACGACGTGGTCGGCGTGGAGGCCTCGACCGGCAAGCTGTGGCTCTACAAGGGCACTTCCGCCGGAACCATCGCGACCGGCAGCACCCGTGTGGAGATCGGCAGCGGCGGCTGGAACGGCATGTCCAACCTCGCCGGCGGAGACTTCACCGGCGACGGCAAGGACGACCTCGTCGCGACCGAGGAGTCCAGCGGCAAGCTCTACCTCTACCCGGGCACGGGCAGCGGTGTCGGCTCCCGCAAGGAGATCGGCTCCGGCGGCTGGAACGGCATGAAGGACCTGGTCGGCGGCGACTTCAACGGCGACGGCAAGGCCGACATCGTGGGCGTCGAGAAGTCGACGGGCCAGCTGTGGCTGTACAAGGGCAACGGCGCCGGCTCCATCGGCGGCGGCGGCAGCCGCGTCCTGATCGGGTCCGGCGGCTGGAACGGCATGCACGACCTGGTCGGCATGGACATCAACAACGACGGCAGGACCGACATCGTCGGGGCCGAAACCTCGACGGGCAAGCTCTTCCTCTACAAGAGCAACGGCACCGGCCTGAACGCCCGCACCGAGATCGGCTCGGGCGGCTGGAACGGCATGAACGACCTCACCGGCGGCGACTTCACCTCGAACGCGAACGACGACCTCGTCGGCGTCGAGAAGGCCACCGGAAAGCTCTACCTCTACCCGGGCACCGGCACGGGTCTGGGGGCGCGCAAGGAGATCGGCACCGGCGGCTGGTAGCCCGCCCGTCCGACGCATCTCCCCGCTCTCCTTTCGCAACTCCCTTCCCTGACACCCTTTGTGGCACCTCCGTGCCGGTTTGGAAGCACTCCCATGTCTGTTGAGCCCACCACCGCCGACTCCACCACCCCCGCCGGCTCCACCTCCGCCTTCTCCCGTCTCATGTCCCGCCGGGTCCGCATAGCCACCGGCCTCGTCTGCGCCACCGTCGCCGCCGTGGCCCTCTCGGCCGGCGGCGCCAACGCCGACGGCGGTCCGGAGGACCCGCACGGCGACCTGCCCGTGCTGACCGCGGAGGACCTCGGGCTGCCCGAGAGCCCGCAGATGATGACGGCCATGGCGGCCACCTTCGGCGATGAACGCCCCGACTTCCAGATGCCGTTCAAGTGCGGTGAGACCTGGCAGGGCGCCTCCCGCCCCGGCCACACCCCGACCCCCAACGCGATCGACTGGACGCAGGGCGGCTCGACGCTCAACTCCCCCGTCGTGGCGAGCGCCGACGGCGTCGTGTCGAAGGTGAGGGACCTCGGCAACGACAGCTACGGCAAGTACGTGGTCATCAACCACGGCGGCGGCTGGTCCACCGTCTACGCCCACCTCAACGGCTTCAATGTCTCCAGCGGGTCCACGGTCAAGGCGGGCCAGCAGATCGGCATCGTCGGCAGCACCGGCCGGTCGACCGGCGCGCACCTCCACTTCGAGCAGCGCCACGACCTGGTGGACCAGCGCACGGTCTTCAACGGCACCCCCTTCAGCGGATCCGGAAGCTGGTCCAAGTCCCTGACCAGCAAGAACTGCGAGACCAAGACCCCGGACCCGAAGCCCGAGGGCCCCGGTGACGGAGGTACCGGCTCGACCGGCATGGTCGACCTGGCCTCGGCCGACCTCAACGGCGACAACGTGGTCGACGTCGCCGCGGTCGAGGCCTCCACCGGCAAGCTGTGGCTCTACAAGGGCGCCTCCAACGGCACCATCGCCTCCGGCGGCAACCGCGTCCTGCTCGGCTCCGGCGGCTGGAACGGCATGACCAATCTGACCGGCGGCGACTTCAACGGCGACGGCAAGGACGACATCGTCGCGGTGGAGGAGTCCACCGGCAAGCTGTGGCTCTACAAGGGCGCCGACAACTCGACGATCGCCTCCGGCGGCAGCCGCGTCCTGATCGGCACGGGCGGCTGGAACGGCATGGCCAACCTGACCGCCCTCAACCTCAACGGCGACAAGATCGCCGACCTGGCCGGCGTCGAGAAGTCCACCGGCAAGCTGTACCTCTACCCGGGCACGTCCAGCGGCCAGCTCGCCGCCCGCAAGGAGATCGGCTCGGGCGGCTGGAACGGCATGTCGAACCTGACCGGCATGGACCTGAACAACAGCGGCCGCCAGGACCTGGTCGCGGTGGAGAAGTCCACGGGCAAGCTGTTCATGTACCCGGGTGACAAGGGCTACCTGAGCCCGCGCATCATGATCGGTTCGGGCGGCTGGAACGGCATGTCCGACCTGATCGGCGGCGACCTGCTGAACTCGCAGCTGTCGGACGACCTGATCGCCGTCCAGAACTCCACGGGCAAGCTCTTCCTCTACCCGGGTACCGGCGCCGGCACCCTGGGTGCCCGCAAGGAGATCGGCACCGGCGGCTGGTAAGCACCCGAAGTGAAGACGCGTGAGGCGGCCCGTCCCTGCAGGACGGGCCGCCTCACGGCGTTCGCGGGCCGCGTACCCGGGCCGCGTACGCGGGTCAGCCGGACAGCGGCCAGGCGCGCACGGTCTCGTAGCGGGGCTGCTCACCCGGCACCCCGCTCACGGGCAGGTTGCTGCGGACCAGGCTGAGCGTGTCCACCTGCCAGGCCGTGCCCTCGAAGTCGGCGAGGGCGTCCAGGTAGGGACGCAGGGGCGTGCCGTGGCCGTGCCCGTGGCCTTCGCCGTGCCGGTGGTTGTGGTTGCGGGCCAGGGTGAGGTGCGGCGTGTACCGGCGGTGCTGCTCCATGGGTACCCCGGCCCGCCGCGCGGCGGCATCGGCCCGGTCGGCGAGCAGCCGCAGGGCGCCGAGCTCCCCGGCGGCGCCGGCCCACAGGGCGCGGTCGCCGAAGTGCCCGCAGCCGTGCAGGCGCAGCGCGAAGGGCGCCGTGCGGTGGGCGGCCCGCTCCAGGCGGGCGTGCAGTTCGGGGAGCACGTCTTCGTGCACCTCGCCCATGAAGGCGAGCGTGAAGTGCCAGCCCGCTTCCGCGGTCCAGGTCAGCCGGTCGTCGCGGAGCGGCCGGACCGCTTCCCGCAGCTCGGCGACGGCCGCCTCCGGCGGCAGTACGGCGGCGAACAGTCTCATGCGGCGAGCGTATCCGGGTGCGGCGGCGCCGCAGGGCCCTGCCCCGACCGGGTCCGGGCGGAGCCGGTCGGGGGCGGCGCCCCGTCGGGTCAGGCCACCGTCACCAGTTCGCGGCGGCGCGAGACGGCCGGGACGAACGCCACCCCGTGGCGGTCGACCCGCAGCCGGAGGTTGCCGACTCGGGCCAGGACCACGGCGATGGTCACGGACGCGGCCAGGGAGATCAGCGCGCCCGAGGCCATGCCGATGCGCGCGCCGTAGGTGTCGGTGATCCAGCCCAGCAGCGGGGCGCCCAGCGGGGTGCCGCCGGTGAACACCATCATGAAGAGGGCCATGACCCGGCCCCGCATCTCGGGGTCGGTGGCCATCTGCACGCTGGAGTTGGCGGTGACGTTGACCGTCAGGCCGAAGACGCCGATGGGCACGAGCAGTGCGGCGAACAGCCAGAAGCCGGGTGCGAAGGCCGTCACGAGCAGCAGTACGGAGAACAGTGCGGCCGCGGCCACCAGCAGTCGCAGACGGGAGTGCCCGCGGCGGGCGGCGAGCAGGGCGCCCGCGAGGGAGCCGGCCGCGATCAGGGTGTTGAAGAGCCCGTAGGTGCCCGCGTCGCCGTGGAAGACGTCGCTCACGAATGCCGACAGCCAGATCGGGAAGTTGAACCCGAAGGTTCCGATGAAGCCGACGAGGACGATCGGCCAGACCAGTTCGGGCCGGCCGGCGACGTAGCGCAGGCCTTCGCGCAGCTGTCCCTTGGCGCGGGGCCGGGGCTCGACGGGGTGCAGTTCCTTGGTCCGCATCATCAGCAGGCCGGCGATGGGTGCGGCGAAGGACAGGCCGTTGAGCAGGAAGGCCCAGCCGGAGCCGACGGCGGTGATCAGCACGCCGGCGATCGCCGGGCCGACCAGCCGCGCGGACTGGAAGTTGGCCGAGTTGAGGCTGACGGCGTTGGCGACCTGGTCCTTGCCGACCATCTCCGAGACGAAGGTCTGCCGGGCCGGGTTGTCGACAACGGTGACCAGGCCGAGGAGGAAGGCCGCGAGGTAGACGTGCCAGACCTCGACGTGCCCCGCGAGGGTGAGGGCGGCGAGTGCGATGCCGGTCAGGCCCATCGCGCTCTGGGTGGCGAGGAGCAGGGGCCGCTTGGGCAGCCGGTCCGCGAGTACGCCTCCGTAGAGGCCGAACACCAGCATCGGCAGGAACTGCAGGGCGATGGTGATGCCGACGGCGGAGGCGGAGCCGGTCAGCGACAGGACCAGCCAGTCCTGGGCGATGCGCTGCATCCAGGTGCCGGTGTTCGAGACGACCTGGCCGGTCGCGAAGAGCCGGTAGTTGCGGATCTTCAGCGAGCTGAACATCCCCCGATTCGCGCTCGGGGGTGCCGCGGGCCGCGCGGCGGTCGTGGGGGTGGATATGTGGCCGGGTGCGGAGTCTGCTCCGTTTCCCGTACTCAAAAGCGTTCGCCTCCTGGCGTCGTTCCTACAGGTGCGCGAGCTTCTCCAGGACGGGTGCGGCCGCGCGCAGCTTGGCCCATTCGTCCTCGGTCAGCTCTGCCGCGAGCCCTGCCAGGAAGGCGTTGCGCTTGCGGCGGCTCTCTTCGAGCATCGCTTCGGCCTCCTCCGTCTGGCGGACCACCTTCTGGCGGCGGTCGTCGGGGTGCGGTTCCAGCGTGACCAGTCCCTTGGCTTCCAGCAACGCGACGATGCGCGTCATGGACGGCGGCTGGACGTGCTCGCGCCGCGCCAGTTCACCGGGTGTGGCCTGGCCGCAGCGGGCGAGGGTGCCGAGGACCGACATCTCGGTCGGGCTCAGCGACTCGTCGACGCGCTGGTGCTTCAGGCGCCGCCCCAGCCGCATGACGGCGGAGCGGAGGTCGTTCACGGCGGCAGCATCGTCGCCATGGGAGAGGTCAGGCATGTACTTAGAATAACTCATTACTCTCGCTAAAGAACACCGGGTTTCCCGGTCATGCACCCGGTATGTGCCAGGTCACTCGTACGGGTGAGTCGGCGGCCGAAAGTGACCCGCGTACGCACCCTGTGCCCCGACTCTTTCGCCATGGGGACACATGTGCTGAGCATGCGCATAGACGGGGAGCTCCTCGACAGGCTCCGGATCCACGCCGCCAAACGCGGAATGAGCGTCCAGGACTATGTGGTCCGGACGCTCATTCGCGACGACTTCGACGAGCGCTTCAAGGCGGCCGTCGACGAGACGGAGAAGTTCTACGGGCTGACGTGAGCCCCGCCCGGCGGCCTAACCCAGGCCGAGCGCGGGCATCGCGTAGTAGAAGACGAACACCGCCGACACGACGTACATGGCAGTCGGGACCTCGCGGCCCCGGCCGGTCGCCAGACGCAGCACGCTGAAGGTGATGAAGCCGATGCCGATGCCGTTGGTGATCGAGTAGGTGAAGGGCATCATCACCATGGCCAGGAAGGCCGGGACGGCGATGGTGAAGTCGCTCCAGTCGATGTCCTTGACCGATCCCGCCAGGATCAGGAAGCCGACCGCGACCAGCGCGGGTGTGGCGGCCTGCGACGGGACCATGGTGGCCAGCGGGGTGAGGAACAGCGCCACGGCGAATAGGGCGCCCGTCACGACGTTCGCCAGACCCGTACGGGCACCCTCGCCGACGCCGGCCGTGGATTCCACGAAGCAGGTGGTGGCCGAGGAGGACGTCGCGCCGCCCGAGGCGACGGCGAGGCCGTCGACGAACAGGACCCGGTTGATGCCGGGGAACTCGCCGGTCTTCTTGTCGATCAGTTTGGCCTCGTCGCCGACGCCCAGGATCGTGCCCATGGCGTCGAAGAAGCAGGACAGCAGCACGGTGAAGACGAAGAGGATGCCGGTGAGCAGGCCGACCTTGTCGAAGCCGCCGAAGAGGCTGACCTGGCCGACGAGCCCGAAGTCCGGCGGGGCCACCGGGTTGCCGGGCCAGGCCGGGACGGTCAGGCCCCAGCCGGAGTCGGGCAGGTCGGCGACGAGCTGCACGACGACCGCGACGAGGGTCATGGCCACGATGGAGATCAGGATCGCGCCGGGGACCTTGCGGATCAGCAGGGCGAGGGTGAGCAGGGTGCCGATCGCGAAGATCAGGACGGGCCAGCCGTCCAGGTGACCGTTGCCGCCGAGCTGGAGCGGGACCGTGGTGTGCGCGGCGTCCGGGATGCGGGAGACGAAGCCCGAGTCGACGAGGCCGATCAGCATGATGAACAGGCCGATGCCGATGGCGATGCCCTTGCGCAACCCCAGCGGGACGGCGTTCATGACGCGCTCGCGCAGTCCGGTGGCGACCAGCAGCATCACCACGAAGCCGGCCAGGACCACCATGCCCATCGCGTCGGGCCAGCTCATGCGCGGGGCGAGCTGGAGGGCCACGACGGTGTTCACGCCGAGGCCCGCGGCGAGCGCGATGGGGACGTTGCCGATCACGCCCATGAGGAGGGTGGTGAAGGCGGCCGTCAGGACGGTGGCCGTCACGAGCTGGCCGCTGTCGAGCTGGTGGCCGTACATGTCCTTCGCGCTGCCCAGGATGATCGGGTTCAGCACGATGATGTACGCCATCGCGAAGAAGGTCGCGAAGCCGCCGCGGACCTCGCGGCCGACGGTCGAGCCGCGCTCGGAGACCTTGAAGTAGCGGTCCAGCCCGCCGGAGGGCTCCCGGGAGGGCTCCGGAGTGGCGGATGCGGGGGCGGGAGCAGGGGTGCTCATACGGTCCTCATTGGTGGTTCATACGAAGAAAATGGGCCGCGCCCAAACCGTTTCAGTATGAACACATAAGGGAAAGGCCGTCCATCTCCGCGCGTAGACCCTCGCGGGGCGGCCGAAGGCCCTGGCCGGACGGCTCCCGCTTAAACTTGCGGCATGGCGAAATGGACTGCGAAGCATGAGGCGCCCGAGCCCCTTGAGGGCCCCGTCGTCGCGACGGTCACGGGAGGAACGATCCTGTGGTTCGCCCTCTTCGTGGTCCAGCTGCCGTTCTACGGGTGGTTCGCCGACCGCGGCCAGCTGTGGTGGGTCTGGACCTGCGCGGCCGGCGGCTTCCTCGGCCTGATCGGCATCTGGTACGTCCGCGGCCGCGAGGCGGCCCTCAAGCGGCATTCCGCCGCTCAGGCCGCGCAGGAGCCGGGCGAAGCCGCAGGGGCCCCGTAGGTCACGGGCCCGGTAGGTCAGGGGCTCCGTAGGCCAGGGGTCCCGTAGGCCAGGGTCCGGGCCCCTCCCTGATGCGGGATCCGCCGGGCCGCGACCAGCGGACGATTCGGGTCATCCCCAAGTCGGATCTTCGGACTTTTCGGCGGGTGAAGCGTTCGAACCCCGCTTACCGTCGGAACCATGACGCATGGGGCGAGCATCGAGCACGACGGGCCGGAGCCGAGCGGCCCCGGCACGGCCATCGACGCAGGGGCCGAGCTCGACCCCGTGCACCCCGTGCGGCCACCGGCCCCCCGCTTCAAGCCGGGGGGGCTGACCACCGCCGAGGTCGCCGAGCGCGTGGCGCGCGGCGACGTCAACGACGTCCCCGTCCGCTCCTCGCGCTCCACCACCGACATCGTCCGCGGCAACGTCTTCACCCGGTTCAACGCGATCATCGGCGTCCTCTGGGTGGTCATGCTCATCGTCGCCCCGATCCAGGACAGCCTCTTCGGCTTCGTGATCATCGCGAACACCGGCATCGGCATCATCCAGGAACTGCGCGCCAAGAAGACCCTCGACGGCCTCGCCGTCATCGGCGAGGCCAAACCCAGCGTGCGCCGCGACGGCCGGACCGCGGAGATCTCCACCTCCGAGATCGTCCTCGGCGACGTCATCGAACTCGGCCCCGGCGACAAGGTCGTCGTCGACGGCTCCGTCGGCGAGGCAGAAGGCCTGGAGATCGACGAGTCCCTGCTCACCGGCGAGGCCGACCCCGTCCTGAAGAAGCCCGGCGACCAGGTCATGTCCGGCTCCTTCGTGGTCGCCGGCGGCGGCGCGTTCACCGCCACCAAGGTCGGCCGCGAGGCCTACGCCGCCCAGTTGGCCGAAGAGGCCTCCCGCTTCACGCTCGTCCACTCCGAGCTGCGCTCCGGCATCTCCACCATCCTCAAGTACGTCACGTGGATGATGATCCCGACCTCCATCGGCCTGATCATCAGCCAGCTCGTCGTCAAGGAGAACAACCTCAACGACGCCATCGCCCGGACCGTCGGCGGGATCGTCCCGATGATCCCCGAGGGGCTCGTCCTCCTCACCTCCGTGGCCTTCGCGATCGGCGTCATCCGCCTCGGCCGCAAGCAGTGCCTCGTCCAGGAACTGCCCGCCATCGAGGGCCTCGCCCGTGTCGACGTCGTCTGCCTCGACAAGACCGGCACCCTCACCGAGGGCGGCATGGACGTCACCGAGCTCCGCCCGCTCGGCGGCGCGGACCCGGCGTACGTCAAGAAGGTGCTCGGCGCCCTCGGCGAATCCGACCCCCGCCCCAACGCCAGCCTCCAGGCGATCATCGACGCCTACCCCGTCAGCGCCGAGTGGCGGTGCACCGAGTCCCTGCCCTTCTCCTCCGCCCGCAAGTACAGCGGCGCCAGCTTCAGCGAGGGCGACGGCGAGAACAACACCTGGCTGCTCGGCGCCCCCGACGTGCTGCTGCCCGCCGGGGACCCCGCCCTCGACGAGATCAACGACCTCAACGAACAGGGCCTGCGGGTCCTGCTGCTCGCCCGCTCCGCCCGCGAGCTCGACGACGAGGCCGTCGCCACCGGCGTCCGGCCGACCGCCCTGGTCGTCCTGGAGCAGCGGCTGCGCCCCGACGCCGCCGACACGCTGCGCTACTTCGAGGACCAGAACGTCAAGGCGAAGGTCATCTCCGGCGACAACGCGATCTCCGTCGGCGCGGTCGCCGGCAAGCTGGGCCTGCCCGGCGCGCAGAACACCGTCGACGCCCGCAAGCTCCCCACGGAGCAGGCCGAGATGGCCGAGGTCCTCGACGAGAACTCCGTCTTCGGACGCGTCACCCCGCAGCAGAAGCGGGACATGGTCGGCGCCCTCCAGTCCAAGGGCCACACTGTCGCCATGACCGGCGACGGCGTCAACGACGTGCTCGCCCTCAAGGACGCCGACATCGGCGTCTCCATGGGCTCCGGCTCGGAGGCCACCCGCGCGGTCGCGCAGATCGTCCTCCTCAACAACAGCTTCTCCACCCTCCCGTCGGTGGTCGCCGAGGGCCGCCGCGTCATCGGCAACATCACGCGCGTGGCCACCCTCTTCCTCACGAAGACGGTCTACTCGGTGCTACTGGCCATCCTGGTGGTCTGCTCGCAGGTCGAGTACCCCTTCCTGCCGCGCCACCTGACGCTGCTGTCGACCCTCACCATCGGCATCCCGGCCTTCTTCCTGGCGCTGGCCCCGAACAAGGAACGCGCGAAGCCGCACTTCGTGAAACGGGTGATGCGGTACGCCATCCCCGGCGGTGTGATCGCGGCGACGGCCACCTTCGTCACCTACCTGATCGCCCGCCACCACTACACGGGCGCGGACGCCCTGCCCGCGGAGGCCAGCGCGGCGACGCTGACGCTGTTCCTCACCTCGATGTGGGTCCTGGCGATCATCGCCCGCCCGTACACCTGGTGGCGCGTGGCCCTGGTGGGTGCGATGGGCGGAGCCTTCCTGATCGTCCTGATCGTGCCGTGGCTCCAGGAGTTCTTCCAGCTCAAGCTGGTCGGCACCACGATGCCCTGGGCCGCGGTGGCGGTCGCGGCGGCCGCCGCGACCCTCATCGAGTTCACCTTCCGCTGGGTCGACCGCAAGTTCCCGGCCTAGTTGGCTCGTTGTTCGCTTGTCAGTGCGAACCGGTACTCCTTCTGAAAGGTTCGGTTGATCCACAGCCGTATCTCCCAGGGGGGACCAGTACATGACATCTGCCCGCGCACTGCCAGCAGTGGCTCTGACCGTGGCACTCGGCCTCGCCGGCGCGCAGCCGGCGGCCGCCGCCACGGACCCGGCGGCGCCCGCGGTCACGGCGCCCCGGACCGTCCCGGCCCCCGGCTTCGCCGGCGAGGGCCTGTCCTCCGACTGCTACACCGACCCGTACTCCGGATCCGGTGCAGGCTGGGTCGGACTGAACGACGTCACCACCCGCGTCACCGCCACCTCCCCGTCCGGTGCCCAGCTCCGCACGACGTTCCAGCTGTGGGACACCTCGTACGGGGGTGCCCAAACGGAGCAGTCGACCTCCTGGTCCACGTATCCCGAGGTGAGCGCAGTCGTCTCCCGCGACCTGCTGAAGGACGGCGGCCAGTACGCGTGGCGCGCCCGCGCCACCGACGGGAAGCTGACCGGTCCGTACTCGGCGTGGTGCCACTTCCGGGTCGACCACACCCCGCCGACGGCCGAAGTGGCCACGGACACGTCTCCCAAGAAGGTCGGCCAGGAGGCGACGTTCACGCTGCAGGGCACCGACACCGGCTTCGGCTCCGGGACGGCCTGTGCCCGCTGGCAGGACACGCCCGTCTTCAGCGTCGGCTGGACGTGCGCGGACGAGGCGACCGACCTCCGCATCGTGCGGCTGACGGACGGCGCGGCCGACATCAAGGTCAAGCCCGCCGCCTGGGGCACCCAGTCCGTCCACCTCCAGACCATGGACAACGCGGGCAACGTCTCCCAGCCGGCCCGGCTGGACTACTACGCGCAGCCGAGCACCGCCCCCGCCTCCTTCGGCGACATCGACGCCGACGGCAGGCCGGACGTGCTCGTCCCGGACGCCGCGGGCAACCTGCGCAAGCCCGGTTCGACTCCGCCGGCCGCCCCGAACGCGCGGGCCGGGGCCGCTCCCGGAGAGAGCGGGAGCTGGGCGGACGTCCAGTACACCCACCGCGGCACCCTGGGATACCAGCAGGTGGACGACCTGCTGGCGCACGCCCCCGGAGACCCGTACCTGTCCCTGTACCGCAACGACGGGGCCGGCCGCTTCACGGGGCGGGCGCCGATGACGGTCGGCAAGCCGGGCGTCTGCCGCGACGCGCAGCGCCTGACCATCGACTGCGGCGAGCACGGGCTCGGACCGGACTGGTCGCAGGTCACGCAGATCGCGGCCTACGGCTCCCCGCGCGGCGACAGCGCAGTCAACGGGATCCTGCCCGGCACCTCGGTGCTGTTCGTGGAGAACGGTCGCCTGTGGCTGGCGGAACGGGGCTTCGGCAGCGACCTGAACGACGAGGCCGTCCTCCTCTCGGGCAACGACACCCGCTGGGCCGGCTACGAACTGCTCACCCCGGGCCGTGCCCAGGGGACCGACTTCCCCACCCTGTGGGCCCGCTCGGTGAAGGACGGCACCGTCCGCGCCCTCTCCATCACCGGCACCCCGGCCGCCCCGGTGTTCTCGGCCTTCGCCGACCCGGCCGCCGGGCCGGTCCTGACCACCCTGGCCCCCGCCGGGCACCCCCGCGTCGGCGCCGACGGCGACCTCACCGGAGACGGCCTGCCGGACCTCTGGTCCGCGGACGCCGCCGGCCGGGTCACGGTCTTCCCGGGTACGGGGACGGCCGCCCCGCACCCGACGGTGACGGGCTTCGGCCCGGCCGCCTGACCGGCGGGGATCCCGACAGGGACCAGGTCGTCTCTTTCGGATCTTGTCGGTCGGGCCCGCGTCGTCCGGTAACGCGGCCGGGTGCGGTGCCGGGCGGCGCGGGCCCGGCAAGATCCGGAAGAGACGGCCTAGGCCAGGCCGTCCTGCTGCAGGCCGGTCAGGACGGCCTGGCCGAGGGTGTGGACCGCGGACTGGGGGCGGACCATCACGGTGAACTCCTTGATCCGGCCCGCCTCGTCGAAGTGCAGCATGTCGATGCCGTGGATCTGCTTGCCGTCCACCGTGGCCCGGAACGGCAGGACCGCCGCCGGGGCCTCGGCGCCGTCCGCGCTCGTCTCCGTCGCGCCGTCGAAGTGGCCGACGTAGCGCAGGTCCTCGAAGACGCGCAGCAGGACCCCGAAGAGGCCCAGCACCATCGGCCGGCCCTCGAAGGGCCGGAACTTCACCGGGCTGTACAGCCTGATGTCCTCGGTGAACAGGTCCCCAAGCGCGGCGAGGTCACGCTTCTCCACGGCGGCACGGAAGCGTTCGGCGGTCTCCGTCACGGACTCCACGGCTCCTCCTACTGATACTCAAGGAATTGACTAGTCAGTTTCGTGAGTATCATGCGGGGGAGCACGAGGAAAAGGGAAGGGGCAGCCGCGATGGCCTTGCGACATGCCGTACTGGCGGCGCTGCTGGACGGCGAGTTCAGCGGCTACGAGCTGGCGAAGTCCTTCGACATCGGCGTCGCGAACTTCTGGCACGCCTCCCCCCAGCAGCTCTACACCGAGCTGGCCAAGCTGGAGAAGGAAGGCCTGGTCGAGGGCCGGCAGGTGGTGCAGGAGACCCGGCCCAACAAGCGCCTCTTCCAGGTCACCGACGCCGGCCGGACCGAGCTGGAGGAGTTCGCGGCCGCCGCGTCCAAGCCCTCCGTCATCCGCGACGACCTCCTCGTCAAGGTCCAGAACGCCGACCGGATCGGCACCGCGCCGGTGATCGAACAGCTGGAGGAACGGGCGTCCGCGGCCGACGCCAAGCTCGAACTCCTCGGCAGGGTCCTGCGCAAGATGCGCGGCGACCTGGACGAGGAGGAGTTCCTGCTCCGCGGCGAACGCATCGGCGGGTACCTGACCTGCCTGCGCGGCATCGCCTTCGAGCAGGGCCACCGCGACTGGTGCCGCCGCAGCGCGGCGATCCTGCGAGAGAGGCGGACCACCCGTGCCGAGCACTGAGTACCGGCGCTACGTCGCCCTGGGCGACAGCCAGACCGAGGGCCTCGGCGACGGCGACGACACCACGGGCCTGCGCGGCTTCGCCGACCGGTTCGCCGGACACCTCGACGCCGCGCGCCCCGGCCTGCAGTACGCCAACCTCGCCGTGCGGGGGCGGCTCGCCGGCCAGGTCCGGGCCGAACAGCTCGGCCCCGCCCTGGCCCTGCGGCCCGACATCGCCACCGTCGTCGCGGGGGTCAACGACGTGCTGCGGCCGCGGTTCGACGCGGCGGAGGTCGCCGGCCACCTGGAGGCCATGTTCGCCGCGCTGACCGCCGCCGGGACGCACGTGGCCACCGTGACCTTCCCCGACCTCGGCCGGATCGTGCCGCTCGCCCGGCCCCTCGTGCCCCGTCTGGCCGAGCTGAACGACCGCGTCCGCGAGGCGGCCGCCCGGCACGGCGTCGCCGTCGCCGAGACCGCGCTGCCGGAGGCCGTCGCCGACCCGCGGATGTGGACCACGGACCGGCTGCACGCCAGCTCCCTCGGCCACGAACGCATCGCCGCCGCCCTCGCCCACGCCGTCGGCCTCCCCGGCAGCGACGACACCTGGACGCACCCGCTGCCGGCGCAGGCCGCCGCCGCGCCCGGGGCGGCCGTCGCGGCCGAACTGCGCTGGGCGGCCGCCTTCCTCGGCCCCTGGCTGGGCCGCCGCCTGCGCGGCCGCTCCTCCGGCGACGGCCGCACCGCCAAACGCCCCGACCTGCTGCCATTTGCGGACGGCGGCGCTGCCGGCATTTGACCCGACGCGCCGGGCCACCCGTCACGAGGAGCTCCCGACGTCACCCGGTCGGACCCGCGGCCGACTGCCTGCGGGTGGGCACGACCGTGCCATGGATCGCGGTGGCGATCGCCGCCGCCTCGACCCTGATCTGGGTCACCATCCGGCCGGGCCGACCGTCGCTTCCCGGCCTGAGGAAGACAGGACGGAGGGCGCCGGTTACAGCTGGCCCTTCCGGGTCATGCTGAGTGCCTTGCGGTATACCTCTGGCACGCGATAGCGCTCAGTTTTGTCCCGGGGGCCCGACACGGCTTCCAGCAGCCCGACGTCGCGGGCGAGCCGCACGAGATCAGGTGAGGCGTCTTCGAGCTGCTCGGCTGGAAACGGAGTGGACCCGATTCGCCGCAACTGGGCCAACAAAGGATCGAGTTCAGGAAACTCATCGCGCTGGAGTGCGTCCAACGCCGACGAGCTGACCTCGTCCAGGGACTCCACCAAGGCGCGTGGACGGATGATGGAGCGGGAGTAGCGATTACCGGCTTCGAAGCCACGTTCCAGGCTAACGGCCACTGTCATCATCTGGGCCAGCGCTCGCGGAGCATGATCGCCGTTGGCGTCGGCGAGCCGGGACCAAACCCAGTTGTCGGTGTAGGCGGTGCGACCACCCGACACCCGTTCACTCGCCAGAATTACCCAAGCATTGCGGACGAACTCCTCTGGCCAGTATTCGACGGGAGTGTCCTCAAGGCGGAAACCTGGCTTGTTCAGGCGTGACGTCACCAGCTGCTTGAACGCAGTTGACCGCCACGCCTGTTTGATGGCGATTCGGAGATAGTCCGTCTTGTTGGACCAGCTTAGGCGGGCTGATCGGGCACTGAGGTGAGACTTGTTGGGCACACTTACTTCACGCCAAATATCTTCGCGGAGAAGGACCTTGAATTTTAGGCGGCTCAACTGAGGGCCGAGCGACCCCACCATGGTGAGCAGGCCAGCGACACCCTCATTTCGGCGCCTACGACTTCTCTCGGTGTTTCCAAATCCTGTGTCCAGCGCGTCGAACAGCAGGACGTGGTCGGCTGTCAAGCTGCTGTCGATGTCTTGGAGCCATTCACCAATGAGTAGAGGAGCCTGCGATACGGAGAGCAGTGCCCGCACGTCATTGAGTAGGTCTGTCTTCAGATATTCGCCGCCTCCTGCCGCATGCCCGATGGGAGCCGCTGCCCAGGTCGGCTGGGGGGCGCCTGGAAGGTTCTGGTGAATGGCCAGCCCGATGAGTACCGGCCACACCTGCCGCCACTCCATTCCCTTGCTCTGCAGCTCGTCCTCGAGCAGCTCGTACACATCCGCATCAGGAGTCCAGCTCTGGTGTGTGTCCAATCCAGGGGGGCTCGTGACAACGATGGCTGTCGGAGTCTCTGCCAGCTTGCGGAACACCGCCGTCTTGCCGGTTCCCTTGCGCCCGATGACAACGACGGTGTCCAGGTCGAGCGCACGGTCTACGTCCGATGTGCTCAAGAACGTGTCGTGAAGCTCGTTCCACTCCTGGTTCTCAGCGGTCTCCCCGGCGAACTGGAGCGAGGCGAGGACCTGCTCCTTACTCGGCTCCGCGTACTTCTCCTCTTCACGCTCTCCAAGAGCGTCACGAGGTTCTACGAGGCCGGTGATCCAGTCAGCTACGACGGCGAAGTCATCGGCACCCTGTACTCGCATCACGGAATCCGAGGCTGCCAGGCTCTCCTGGTAGCCGACCACCTGGACAATTTCCTCAAGCGCCCCGAAAGCTGAACCGCCGGAAGTGTTGCGTGCTACGGACAGCCATTCCCTGATCCAGTCCTGCGCGCGTTCGGCGTAGAGCTCTCTGACTTCGGGGGTGGCCGGAACCGGCGAGACCACGAAGCGAACCTCGGGCGTGAGCTGGCTTTCCTGAGTGGACCGGCGGGAACTGGCAGCGAGCAGGGCTCGGGTGAGCGCTCGAGTGCCAGTTCGCGCCTGGGGGTGTGGATAGAAGGCGATGACGTTAATGTCGGATACGTCGAACAAGAGCGGGGCAGCAAGGGGGCTGATTCCGGTCCGCGAATCGATCAGTACAACGTCGGGACGCTCTGCGAGCTCAGAGACCGCCTCCACGAGGAGTCTCAGAGGATTGACTTCATCCTGCCCGTACCAGGCCGTTGGGTCGAGGTGGGAGAGCAGCCGGGCATATTCTGGACCGGGGCAGCCGGCGGGAAGCAAGAACAGTCCGACCTCTTCGGTGACGCGCATAACATGCTCGTCGAGTGCTCCGATTTCACCGGTCATCTCGGCCTGTGCCAGCAGAGGTACGACGCCGATTCCCTCGGTGACGCTATCTTCCACGTCGAATAGCGAGGCCAGGCCAGGGGCCTCAAGATCCATGTCGATGCAAAGCACGGTCAGGCCCTGGTCGGCGATAATGCGCGCGGCGTGTGCCAAGGCGGTCGACCGGCCGACGCCGCCACGTAGGGAATAGAACGTCGAAACAACCGGCGAGGGCAGCGTCCCGTAGTCCTCAGAGGGAAAGCGCACCGTGATCGCGTCAGCCCGTCCGTTCGCCAGAGCTTCGGGCCACAGGGGCAACTGATCTGCTGCAGGAGCAGCGTTCAAGTCTTCAAGTTCGATGAACGTCGCCTCTTCGGGTGTGAGCAGGTCGTACCGGACGATGTCCGCGTCCGGTAGGACGGCCTCGATCCGCTCCCGTCGGGCACGCGGTGTCAGCCCGGCGAATGCAACCGAGATCGCCATGACCCGGATCCCGGAGAAGGGGTCTGCGCTCACCCGAACCTGGCCACCCAGGGAGCCTTGGAGGGCGTCCTCGATGCGGGCGATGTCGTCAGGTTGTGTCACGGCGTTTTCCTCCTCTGCCCTTTCGTGCGACGGCGCAGTTGTTTCGCGCACCAGCTCACGAACCGATTTGCGGCTTTGATCTCGTCCTCGATGCGTACATCCTCCGGCAGGGCCGGCTGGTAGCGCAGTCCGACATCGCGGTCCGTGAGGAAGCGCCGTACCTCGGGCGGTAGAACACTGGGGCTGAAGCCCGCATGCATCAGGATGGCCATAACGTTGTGCCCGTCTCGACCTCTCGGGACGGTACGCCCTTGCGCCACGCACAGAGCCTTGGCAAAGCACTCAGCTGTGAAGCCCAGGTAGTAGAGGCAAGCGACCTGCCGCTCGGCCAGATGCAACTGCACCGCGTCCGAGCGGCGCTCCAAGGCCACGTCCTCCCAGTCCTGCGGCGTGCGCGGATCCTCGTACAAGCCGTCTCCCCCCATGCTGAACCGTACGAGTCCACTTTAGGGTCGGGGCCGGGGTCCTTTGTGTGAGATTCGGAATGGCTTCAGTCGAACCAGCGGTCCCGGGCCAGTTCCGCCGTGCGGGACGGGTCCTCCAGCAGCGCCGCCACCTCGAAGCGGCGCGGCCACTGGCCCGCCGACCAGGCCAGGCCCGCCGCCACGCCCTCCAGCGTGGACGCGTGGAGGGTGCCGTCGGGCGTGCGCCGCCAGTCCAGTTCCGTGCCGCCGGCGACCAGTTCCTCGTGCTCGAAGTACGTCACCGGGGTCGCCGGACCCAGCAGCACCCGCACCGACTCCGGCACCTCGTGCTCCTCGCCCGGCGTCGTCACCTCCGCCGGCACCGTCTCCGACAGCCGGCGCACCTGCAGCAGCTCCGCGAGGTCCGCCGCCCGCACCGGCGACACCGGCAGCAGCGGCAGGCCCGCCGCCAGCGGCAGCAGGTCAGGGGCGTCGGCGATCACCGCGTCCGCCGCGTCCACCACCAGTACCTCGCCGTCCACCACCGCCCGCAGCTCGTCCGGCAGCGTCACCTGCTCGGGGTCGAGATCGGCCAGCGCGCCGTACAGACCGTGCAGCTGCCGGTCCGTCACCTCGCGGTCCGGGTCGGCGAGCCGGCCCAGCAGCTCGGCCGCACCACCGGGCTCGTCCAACAGGGCCGGCACGGTGGTCCGTACGCCCAGCGCCCGCAGCACCTGCTCGTCCTCGAAACCGGTGGCGTCCGCCGAGGTGTACAGGCCCTCCAGCAGCGGGTCGCCGCCCGCCGCGCGCAGGCCCGCCGGGCGGCGGCCGTCCAGCACGGGGTGGTCGCGCAGCCACCACGCCGTGTACGGGCGCACCGACTGCGTCGTGCCGTCCGGCAGCAGGATCCGCACCGGCTGGGTGAGCGCGTCCCGCAGCGGCGGCTGCGCCAGCATCGCCAGCACCTGCGGCCAGCAGTCGTCGTCGACGAGGTCCAGGTCGCGGACGGCGACCAGCTCGGTCGCCACCGGCGGGACGGGCAGGTCCGGCAGCTGGTCCAGCACGTCCTCGCACCACACGTCCACCGCGTCCAGCAGCCCCGCGTCGTCCGGCTCGGCGAAGTCGCCCTCCCGCGGCTCCAGTTCGTCCGGGTCCAGGACCACGTCGGTGGCGCGCACCAGCTGGAAGGACGCCAGGACCCCGCAGGCGGTCAGCGGGGCCCCACCCCACCGCTCGGCCAACTCGGCGTCCACGTACGGGACCTCGTCCTCCCGGATGACCGCGGCCAGCGGCGAGCCCGGCAGCAGCAGTTCGCCCGCCGGGGTCAGCTCCCCGTCCTCGTCCGGCAGGGCCAGCGCACCCAGCCACGGCTCGTCGCCCGGCGCCAGCTCCGCGTCGCGGACCAGCCCGAGGACCACCTCGGCCAGCTCGTCGGCGTCCAGGGTGTCGGCGTCCTCGTCCCAGATCTCCCCGGCGTCCAGGGAGGCGGCCACCGCGGCCCGCACCTGCGGGGTCGTCAGGACGGCGCGCGGGGTCGCCGGGAGGGAGCCGAGCTTCTCCAGCAGCGGGTGCGCCGCCTCCGGATGCGCCACCTTCAGCCCGAGCCGGGCCAGGTCCGCGGGCGTTTCCGCGTACGGCAGCAGGACGTGGCGCGGCCCGATCGTCGTGCGGCCGTCGGCGAGCGGCACGGGCAGCCCCGACAACCGGTCGGGGTCCACCCCGGCGAGGCTGTCGTAGAGCCGGTACCACCACTCGGGGGTCCGCTCGATGCCCGCGATCCGCTCGATGGCATCGCCCAGCGGGAGCCGGCCCACGCCCAGGGTGCGCAGCTCGGCGCGGCGCTCCAGGCCCGCCGGCAGCAGGGTCGGCAGGACCTCCGCCAGGACGCGTACGGTGTCGGCGCCCGCGCCCTCCACCACCTCGGCCTCGAAGGGGCGCAGGGCGCCCCGCTCCTCCGCGTGCTCGGGCGGTGCGGCCGGTGCGAGGAACGCCGTACGGGGCAGCCGTTCCAGCACGGCGGCCCGCAGGGCGCCGTCCAGCTCGCCCTTGCCGAGCGGGCCGGGGACGAGGTCCACGAGGCCGGTGCTCACCGGGTCCCAGGCGCCGAGGAGTTCGGCGTACGCGTCGGCCGCGCGCTCCACGAGGAAGTCGGTCAGCGGCCCCGGCGCGGGGTGGCGGCGGCTGGTGTCCAGCGGCAGGGTCGCGATGAGCAGCGCCGGGATGCCCAGGGGCTCGTCGGTGGGCGTCGGGGCGTGCACCACGGGAGCGGTGGTCGGGCGCAGCGGGGCGCCGTCGGCGTCGACGGGCACCGCCCACGACACCGCCCAGGCGGGCCGCAGCCGCTCCTCGACGGGCCGGTCGGCGAGGAGCGCCCGCTCGATGGCGCCGCCGTGGCGGACGGTGCGCCAGCGGCTGGTGCGCGTACCGGATTCGGTGGTGTCCTCGACGACGGTGTACGCGCCCTCGTCCCGGCGGCCCAGGGTGCGCGAGCCGGCCGGGGTCTCCACGACGATCTCGCACAGTCCGGGCAGGGTCAGCAGCAGGGCGTCGTCGATGCCCGCGAGGAGCCGCTCGACGAGGTCCTCGGCGGCGGTGTCGCGCAGCGGCAGGACCACGACGGTGTCGTAGCCCTCGGGGGCGGTGCCCTCGGCGGGCAGCGGGAGGCGCAGCAGCGGCACGTGTCCGTCGCGGCGGCGCAGTTCGTCGCCGAGGCCGGGGCTGCCCACGGAGGCCTCGCGGGCGAGTTCGCGGGCCTCGGCGAGGGACCAGCGGACACCGCCGTGGCGGCCGAGCACCGCCGGTTCGTCGCAGACGGCGAGGACGGCGGCGAAGCCGACGCCGAAGCGGCCGACGCTCTCCGCGGCGGGTTCCCGCTTGGCGGAGGCCCGCAGGGTGCTCAGGGACTCCACGCCCGTCGCGTCCAGCGGGGCACCGGTGTTGGCGACGGCGAGCAGCGCGTGGCCGCCCTCCCCCTCGTGGAGGGTGATCCGCAGCCGGCCGGGCACCTTGGCCCGGGCCGCGGCGTCGGCGGCGTTCTGGGCCAGTTCGACGACGAGCCGGTCGCGGTAGCCGCCGAGCGACAGGTCCTCCTCGGCGTTGGCGTCCTCGCGGAACCGGGCCGGGCCGGCACCCCAGGCGTCGAGCACGCCGCGCCGCAGCCGGGCCGTGCCGAAGGGGTCCACGCCGCTCTGGGCCGCCGTCACTCGCACGCTCACGCCGCTGCCTCCAAGAATCGCCCAACGAACTCCTGAAGGTATCGCGTGCGGGGCTACGCCTTGCCCGTGAGGTGGGCGAACACGACGACGTCGGAGTCCCAGTGGCGGTCCTTGGCGAGGTTGCCGCCGCAGGTGATGAGGCGCAGTTCGGGCCGGCCGTGGGTGCCGCCGTAGACCTTGTCGGTGGGGAAGGCGTCCTTCTTGAAGGTGTCGATCGCGTCGACCGTGAAGACGGCGGTGGTGCCGTCCTCGCGGTGGACCTCGATCCGGGCGTCCTTCTTCAGCTCCTTGAGGCGGAAGAAGAAGGCGGCGGGGGGGGGGGGGCCATGTGGCCGACGATCGCGGCGGCGCCCGCCTCGCCGGCTGGCTCTTTGCCCAGATTTTTGGGACCAAAGTCCCGCACCGCACCGCACCGCACCGCACCGCACCGCACCGCACCGCACCGCACCGCACCGCGCCGCGCCGCGCCGCGCCGACGCCGGAAAGGCCGAAGCCCCCGGTGACGAGCAGTCACCGGGGGCTTCGGCAGAGCCGGATGTACGAAGGTCAGAGCTTCTCGATGACGTAGTCGATGCAGGCCGTCAGCGCCTGCACGTCCGCCGGGTCGATCGCCGGGAACATCGCGATGCGCAGCTGGTTGCGGCCGAGCTTGCGGTACGGCTCGGTGTCCACGATCCCGTTGGCGCGCAGCACCTTGGCGACGGCCGCCGCGTCGATGTCGTCCGAGAAGTCGATCGTGCCGATGACCGCGGAGCGCTTGTCGGCGTCGACGACGAACGGCGTCGCGTACTTGGACGCCTCCGCCCAGCCGTACAGGTTGCGCGCACTGGCCGCCGTACGGCCCGTGGTGAACTCCAGGCCGCCCTGGCTGTTCATCCACTCCAGCTGCTGGTCCAGCAGGAAGAGCGTGGCCAGCGCCGGAGTGTTGTACGTCTGGTTCTTCAGCGAGTTGTCGATCGCCGTCGGCAGCGAGAAGAACTCCGGGATGTGCCGGCCCGACGCGTGCACGCGGGCCGCGCGCTCCAGCGCCGCCGGGGAGAACGCCGCCAGCCACAGCCCGCCGTCGGAGGCGAAGGACTTCTGCGGCGCGAAGTAGTAGACGTCCGTCTCGGTGATGTCCACCGGCAGGCCGCCGGCGCCCGAGGTCGCATCCACCAGAACGAGGGACCCGGCGTCCGCACCCGCGACCCGCTTGACCGGCGCCGCGACACCCGTCGAGGTCTCGTTGTGCGTGTACGCGTACACGTCCACGCCCGCCTCGGCCACCGGCTCGGGGTGCGTGCCCGGCTCGGAGGAGATCACGGACGGCTCGTCCAGCCACGGCGCGAGCTTCGCGGCCTTGGCGAACTTCGAGGAGAACTCGCCGAAGGTCAGGTGCTGGGACTTCCGCTCGATGAGGCCGGCGGTCGCGACGTCCCAGAAGGCGGTGGAGCCGCCGTTGCCCAGGATCACCTCATAGCCCTCGGGGAGGGAGAAGAGGTCCCGGATGCCTTGGCGCACCGATCCGACCAGGTTCTTGACCGGGGCCTGGCGGTGTGAGGTTCCGAGCAGGGAGGTACCGGTGGCGGCGAGGGCGTCCAGCGCCTCGGTCCGCACCTTGGAGGGGCCCGCGCCGAAGCGTCCGTCGGCGGGCTTGATGTCAGCGGGAATCTGGATCTCAGCCACGAGCGGAGCGTATCGGGTCCGGGTCCACGCTCCAGAAGCGCGTCCACCGGATGAGACGCGGCGCGACGCCGACAGGACGGTGGCAGGCTGGGCGACGTGACGACACCCGGTGAAGTCGAGCGGACATTGCGGGCGGAGCTGCGCGGGGAGGTGGATTTCGGTGCCGCGGCACGCGCCCTCGTGACCATGGACGCCTCCAACTACCGGCGCGTCCCCCTCGGCGTCGTCACCCCGCGCGACGCCGACGACGTCGCGGCCGCCCTGCACGTGTGCGCCGAGGCCGGCGTCCCCGTCGTCCCGCGGGGCGGCGGCACCTCCATCGCCGGACAGGCCACGGGCGTCGGCGTGGTCCTCGACCTCACCCGGCACATGAACGCCCTCCTGTCCGTCGACCCGGGCGCCCGCACCGCCGTCGTCCAGCCCGGCCTGGTCCTCGACCGGCTGCGGGACGCGGTGCGCCCCTACGGGCTGACCTTCGGCCCCGACCCCTCCACCCACTCCCGCTGCACCCTCGGCGGCATGATCGGCAACAACGCCTGCGGCGCCCACTCCGTGGCCTGGGGAACCACCGCCGACAACGTCACCGAACTCGCCGTCACCACCTACGCGGGCGCCGCCCACCGCATCGGCACCGGCTGGGACGGCGCCCCCGGAGGCCTGCGCGAACTCGTCGGCGCACACCTCGGGCTGCTGCGCACCGGCATGCCGCCCGCCTTCTCGCGAAGGATTTCCGGCTACGGCGGCCTCGACGCGCTGCTCCCCGAACGCGGGGTGCGGCTCGCGCAGGCCTTCTGCGGCGGCGAAGGCACCCTCGGTGTGGTCACCGAGGCCGTGGTGCGCCTGGTGGAGCTGCCGCCCGCGCCCGCCCTGGCCGTCCTCGGGTACGCGGACGAGAGCGCGGCGGCGGACGCTGCCGCCGGGCTGCTCCCGTACCGGCCCCTGACCGTCGAGGGCATGGCAGAGGACCTGCTCGGCGGGGCGGCGGCAGCCGGCGGCGGGGGAGACGGCGGCGGGGGAGCGGGCGGCGGGGGAGCGGGCGGCGGGGGAGCCGCGGGGCTGCCCCGCGGGCGGGCCTGGCTCTTCGTGGAGATGCCGGACGAGGGCGGGGCGCGGGCCGTCGCACGGGGCGCCGACGCACTCGACACCCTGGTCGTCACCGACCCGGCACGGCAGCGGGCCCTGTGGCGGATCCGCGAGGACGCCGCCGGCACCGCGACCAGGACCCCCGACGGGCGGATGGCCTGGCCGGGCTGGGAGGACTGCGCCGTCCCGCCGGCCCGGCTGGGCGCGTACCTGAGGGAGTTCCGGGCGCTGCTGGCCGCCCACGGCCTGCGCGGCACCCCGTACGGGCACTTCGGCGAGGGCTGCGTCCACGTACGCATCGACTTCGACCTCGCCTCCGCCGCCGGCGTGGCCCGCTTCCGCACCTTCTCCGAGGAACTGGCCGACCTCGTCGTCGCCCACGGCGGATCCCTCTCGGGCGAACACGGCGACGGGCAGGCACGGGCCGAACTCCTGCCGAAGATGTACGGCCCGGACATGATCCGGCTCTTCGGCGCATACAAGGACGTGTGGGACCCAGCGGGCGGGATGAACCCGGGGACGCTCGTCAGGCCCGCCCGGCTGGACGAGAACCTCCGCTTCGAGGTGCTCCCGGCCACCCCCTTCGCCCGGGAGGTCGCACGGTGCGTCGGCGTCGCCAAGTGCCGTACGACCGAGACGGGCGGCCCCGGCGTGATGTGCCCCTCCTACCGGGCCACCGGCGAGGAAAAGCACTCCACGCGCGGCCGCGCCCGGCTGCTGCACGAGATGCTCGCCGGGGAGATCGTCACCGGCGGCTGGCGCTCGCCGGAGGTCGCCGAGGCCCTCGACCTGTGCCTGGGGTGCAAGGGCTGCCGCAGCGACTGCCCGGTCGGCGTGGACATGGCCGCGTACAAGTCGGAGTTCCTGCACCACCACTGGGCCGGCCGGATCCGGCCGCTCGCCCACTACACGCTGGGCGGACTGCCCGGCTGGCTGCGCCTGATCGCCCGCCTGCGGGCGGCGGGCGCCGTCAACGCTGCTGCGCGCCACCTGCCGGTCCCGCTGCCTGGCCTGGCCCGGGAACGAGCCCTGCCACACCTCGCGAAGCGGCCGTTCACGCGGGACGCGGGGGTGGCCGGACGGGTGCCGGGGGCCGGGGCCGGAGCGGGGGCCGGGGTCGAGGCCGGATCCGGTTCCGCTTCCGGCTCCTCGTCCTCGTCCTCGTCCGCGTTCTCGTCCGCGTCCGGTGGGGCGTCCGGTGCCGCGCCCGGACCCGGCACCGCCGTGATCCTGTGGCCCGACACCTTCACGGAGTACCTGGCCCCCGAGGTCGGCCACGCCGCGCTCCTCGTCCTGCGGACGGCCGGCCTGGACGTCACCGTCCCCCGCGGCGGCGGCCGGATCTGCTGCGGCCTGACCTACCTCTCCACCGGCCGCCTCGACCGCGCCCGCAAGGTCCTGCGCCGCACCCTGGACACCCTCGGCGAGGTCCCCGGCCCCGTCACCGTCCTCGAACCGAGCTGCGCCGCCGCCCTGCGCACCGACCTGCCCGCCCTGCTCCCCGACGATCCCCGCGCGGCCCGCCTGGCGGCGGCCGTACGGACCGTCGCCGAGACCCTGGAGGAGTACGCGCCGGCCTGGCGGCCGCCCCGCCTCGACCGTCCGCTCGTCGGCCAGACCCACTGCCACCAGCACGCCGTCCTCGGCGACGCGGCGGACCGCCGGCTGCGCGAGCGCGCCGGACTCGTGGGCGAGCCCGCCGGAGGCTGCTGCGGCCTCGCCGGGAACTTCGGCTTCGAGCCCGGCCACCACGAGGTGTCGGTGGCCTGCGCCGAGGAACAGCTCCTGCCGTCGCTGCGCGCGGCCCCGCCGGGCGCGCTGGTCCAGGCGGACGGGTTCTCCTGCCGGACCCAGATCGCCCAGCTGGGCGGGGTCCGGGCCCGTCACCTCGTGGAACTCCTCGCGGAGGCACTGGCGGACGACACACGGCCGTAGCGAAGATGTAAGGCAAGAGAGGCGGCGACACTCCTTACCGGGGCTTAGGGTGGATGCATGCCCGCACCTACCGCGTCCCCGACGAGCACCCCCGCCGCCGCACTCCCCGCCGACCCCTCCGCCGAGGGGGCCCGGTCCCGCTTCGGCCCGGTCGCACTGGTGATCTCGGCGGGCATCTCGGTCCAGTTCGGGGCCGCCCTCGCAGTCATGATCATGCCGAGGGCCGGCGCGGCGGGCGTGGTCACCCTGCGCCTCGCGGCCGCCGCGATCGTGCTGCTGCTCCTGTGCCGGCCGAAGGTACGCGGGTACACGCGCTCCGACTGGGGCACGGTCGTCGCGTTCGGCGTGGCGATGGCCGGCATGAACGGCCTCTTCTACCAGGCCATCGACCGGATCCCGCTCGGCCCCGCGGTCACCCTGGAGGTCCTCGGGCCGCTCGCGCTGTCCGTCGTCGTCTCCCGCCGCCTGGTGAACTTCCTGTGGGCCGGGCTCGCCCTCGGCGGCGTGGCCCTGCTGTCCGGGCACGGCGGGGGCGGCCTCGGCTTCGGCTCCCTCGACCCGCTGGGCGCGGCCTTCGCGCTCGGGGCGGGCGCCATGTGGGCGGCGTACATCGTGTTCAGCGCGCGCACCGGCCGCCGCTTCCCGCAGGCGGACGGCCTGGCCCTCGCGATGGCCGCCGCAGCCGTCCTCTCGCTGCCGCTGGGCGTCTACGAAGCGGGCTCGGACCTGCTGGTCCCGAGCACCCTGGCCCTGGGCCTCGGCGTGGCCGTACTGTCGTCCGTACTGCCCTACACCCTCGAACTCCTCGCCCTGCGGCGGATGCCGGCCCCGACCTTCGCGATCCTGATGAGCCTGGAGCCGGCCATCGCAGCCACCGCGGGCTTCCTCGTCCTCAACCAGGCCATGTCGGCGCTGGACGCCCTGGCCATCGCCCTCGTCATCGCGGCCAGCATGGGCGCGGTCCGCTCCCAGATCAGAAAGCAGCCCGCCTGATGGATGTCGCCGCCTACCTGGACGCCGCCCCGGAAGCCCGCCGCCCGGCCCTCGCCCGCCTGCGCGAGCTGTGCGTGACGGAGCTCAAGGGCTTCGAGGAGCGCATCGCCTACGGGATGCCGGTGTACGTGCGGCCGGGCGGGACCGACGGGGAGATCGCCTGGGCGAACCAGAAGCAGTACATCTCCTTCTACCTGATGCGCACGGACGTACGGGACGCCTTCGCGGACCGCCTGGCAGCTCACGACATGGGCAAAGCCTGCCTCCGCTTCCGCAACCCCGCCAAGGTCGATTTCGACCTCGTCCGCGACCTCCTCCGCGCCACGTCCCAGGCGGGCCCGGGCCAGGCGTGCTGAGGGAACCCGCAGCAGCCGGCACCTGACCCCGACCGAGGCCGGAGGCGCGGCGGGTGGCGGCGGGGGAGCGGTGTTTCGCCGGGGCGGGATGGCTGATCGTGGGGCGGTGGTGCGGGGGCGGTGTTTCGGTGGGGCGGTATCAGGGTTGTGCTGGGGGTGTCCCGTCCGTCCTATCGTCTTCCGTGTCGGGCCGGTCCCTCAAGGGCGCTCCTTTGTCGCGTCGCTTCGCGATGTCGCTGCGCTCCACCCTTGACCGCCCGTCCCGCCCCGGAAAATCGAGGACAGCCGGGAAGCCCCCAGAAGAACGGGCCGGGGGAGAAGACACCATCGGGGCGTCGGAGAGGCCCGGGCAGAGCTCGCGCGCCCCGGATCGCTACGCGGTCCTGCCCGACGGCGTCCGCAGGCCTCTTGGGCTGGACATAGGCCGCCATCGATCGCTACACGCGTCTCCGAGACCGCGCCTGCAGGCCTCTTGGGCTGGACATAGGCCGCCTCAGATCGCTACGTGCTTCTCGATCACGCGACTGCAGACCGCCCAGAGCTGGCCATTAGCCTGCTGACCTGGGATGTCTTGGTCACTCTAAGCTTGGCGCATGAAGATCATCGTAAGGTCGGCTGTCGGGGCGGACCTGCCATCCCTGCTGACTCTCTACGGGGAGCTGAACCCTGACGACGCACCACTGCTTCAGGAGAAGGCCGATGTCATATGGGCGACCATCTCCAGTCAGCAGGGGCGGACCGTGCTGGTGGCGGACGCCGAAGGTGTCGTGGTCGGCACAGACTGCCTGGTCCTGCCGAACCTCACCCGTGGTGGCCGGGCGATCCTCTTCGTGGAAAACGTCGTGGTCGCCGAGGCGTTTCAGCGGCGAGGCGTCGGGCGTGAACTGATGGAGGCGGTCGTTCGGCTGGGAGCGTCCGCCGGTTGCTACAAGGTGCAGTTGCTGGCAGCCGACGACGAATACGTCCACAGTTTCTACGAGTCGTGCGGCTTCCAGACCCGAGCGGAAGGGTTTCGCCGCTACATCAGCGACATGACGCAGGCGATCTGACCCCTGCCGTGGGAGGGAAACCGTCAGATGACGGCTGAGGCGATGCCCATCCAGGTCTGGGCGGGCAGGGACCCCAAAGGGGCTTCCATTTGCACCAATTGCCCTTGTTTGGGTGTGTGGTTGTGACCTTGCTTTGGTCTTGATGGGGGTTGGCATCGGCTGGGCCGATGGATGGGCTCTCCGTCCCTCGAATCTGCCCCTCTCAGCCCCGAACGAGGGGCGGACGCCGTCTCGGAGAAGCGCCTGGTGAGCGATGGCGGCTTATGCCCAGCCCAAGAGGCCCGCGGACGCCGTCTCGGAGACGCGTGTAGCGATCGATGGCGGCTTATACCCAGCCCAAGAGGCCCGCGGACGCCGTCTCGGAGACGCGTGTAGCGATCGATGGCGGCTTATGCCCAGCCCAAGAGGCCCGCGGACGCCGTCTCGGAGACGCGTGTAGCGATCGATGGCGGCTTATGCCCAGCCCAAGAGGCCCGCGGACGCCGTCTCGGAGACGCGTGTAGCGATCGATGGCGGCCTATGTCCAGCCCAAGAGGCCTGCGGACGCCGTCGGGC
This sequence comes from Streptomyces sp. A0592, assembly GCF_004795115.1. Lineage (NCBI taxonomy): Bacteria > Bacillati > Actinomycetota > Actinomycetes > Kitasatosporales > Streptomycetaceae > Streptomyces > Streptomyces sp. A0592. The sequence goes on along the minus strand of NZ_SSBM01000003.1, from coordinate 275,291 downwards.
AGGACCGCGTAGCGATCCGGGGCGCGCGAGCTCTGCCCGGGCCTCTCCGACGCCCCGAAGGTGTCTTCTCCCCCGGCCCGTTCTTCTGGGGGCTTCCCGGCTGTCCTCGATTTTCCGGGGCGGGACGGGCGGTCAAGGGTGGCCGAAGGCCATCGCGAAGCGACGCGACGAAGGAGCGCCCTTGAGGGACCGGCACGACACGGAAGACGATAGGACGGACGGGAAACCCCCAGCGCAACTCTGATACCGCCCCACCGAAACACCGCTCGCACGCCACCACCCCGCACCTCCCACCCCCGCCCCGCAGAAAGTCCGCAACCGGAGCCGCCTCCCGTGCGTCATCCCTGGAGCGTGCGCCCGCCCGGACGGCCGCGGGGGACCGGCTGGGCGGGCGTACGGCATCAGCCGAGGGGGAGGTCCAGGTACGACGGGGTGGCCTCCGGGGAGGTGAAGGCCAGCGTCGCGCGGGGCAGGTTGGCGTCGGCGTAGAACGGGTCCCGGGCGTCGATCACCAGCATCAGGCGGTGCCCGCGCTGCACGTCGTACGCCGTGGCCTGGAGCTCGATGTCCGCGCTGATCAGGCTGTCGGGCGGCGAGTCGAGGTCGCTGTACGGGGCGTGCGTGACGAGGTGGGCCGAGCCGTCCGGGGCCGTGTCGAAGAGGTACGCGACGAAGGTGGAGCCCGGGTTCGCCGCGCGGTAGGTCACGCGGAGCCGGGGCGTGCCGCGCAGCCGGACCGTCTCCGCTGCCGGTTCGGCCGTCCAGACGGCGGCGACGGTGCGGTCGATGTCCTCGGTCAGGTAGATCTTCGGGCGGCCGGCCATCTCCGCGTACCCGGACTCGACGACCTTGTCGGCGACGGTCGCCGGGGTGTCCATCCCGCACAGCACGGTCGCCGTCCAGCCGGCCTCCGCCTCCGGGCCGAGCTCGCCGCCGTCGGCGAGGTAGAGGCGTTGCAGGTGCTCGGTGACGGAGGGCCAGGTGGGGCGGGGTTCGAGGGTTTTGCTCCACATGACCTCGCCGATGAACTGCCCCTCGTCCCCGATGCCGTTGTCGATGTCCTTGAGGTGGTGGTCGAACCAGCGGTGGGCGTCCGTCCAGATCCGGTTCGGCAGGCCGAGGACGCCCGACATCTCGGGGCCCGAGTGGTCGCCGATGGACAGCGCGATGCGTTTGGGTCCGGTCAGTTCGTTGAACATCCGCAGCGTCTGGTTCGCGGGGAAGAGCGTCTCGTGCCACGCGTGCGAGAAGAAGACGGGCACCTGGCGGCGGTTGAGTTCCTTGATGTGGGTGAAGGGCGAGCGGACCTCGGCCCAGCGCAGGGTGCCACGGACGTCGCTGCCGGTCAGGACGTTGTCGAAGACGCTCTGCGTCTGCGGGCTCAACCGGGCCTTTGCGGCGGCCTTGAGCAGGGCCCGCACCGCCGCGACATGGCGGGTGGAGTTCTCGTAGAAGGCCTCGCCGAGGTCGCCCCAGGTGCTGAGCGCGACCACGGCGTCGACGCGGGTGTCGTGGGCGGCGACCAGTTGGCTGATGCCGGAGCCGTACGAGTCCCCGAGGAAGCCGACCTTCGTCACGGGGCCGGTGCTGCGCTCGATCAGGTGGTCCAGGGCGCGGCTGCCGTCGGCGACGTCGAGCGGGCCGGCCACGTCGACCTGGCCCTCGGATCCGGCGAAGCCGCGGGCGGAGTAGGCGATGACGTTGTACCCGCGGGCCGCGAACAGGGTGGCCTGGACGGCGTACGCGAGCCAGCCCAGGCCGGTCCAGGGCGAGGGCATGACGATCATCGGGCGCGGCTGCGCCCCGGTGTGCCGCCAGAGCGCCGCGTCGAGGAGGTCGCCATCGGCTCCGGTGACCTTGCCGCGGGTGAAGACGGCGAGGGCGCGCGCCTCGGCGACCTCGGCGGCGCGGGCGGGCGGCAGGCCGGTGACGTCGCCGCTCTCCAGGGCGGAGACGAAGGCGCCGAGGGCGGTCGCGTCGAGTTCGGGATAGAGGGAGAAAGGGGGTCGGGCGGCTGGGGTCACGTCGGTTCATCCTCTGCGTCGAGTGATACGAACGTGGGCGCCCGCCCGGGCCCGGAGCGGAGCGTTCAGTATCGGCGGGACATCCGGTGACGTTTCGCGAGTTTCCGGCTTACGGCCTGAATCGCTTTCCGCGGTCCCCGGTGCGGTCGGGCTGCGAGACCTGCGGCCGGTGCGGATGTGGATCAACTGCCGGTGGATTCGGGTGGTTTGGTGCGGGTGGCGGGAAGGTGCCACCCCGTTCGACGCCCGTCGAGAAAATCATGCAAGCGTGCTTGATTGTTTTCTTGGGTGCTGCCAGTCTTCCCCTCACGCCGAGAAGGGGAGCGCACCGTGCCCGATCCGTCCGCCGTCGACGACGCCGTCGCCGTCTTCACCGATCTGCGCGAGGAGGGGCGTGAACTCGACGCCCTCGTCGAGGGGTTGCCCGCCCCGGACTGGGCCCGGCCCACTCCCGCACCCGGCTGGACCGTCGCCCACCAGATCGCCCACCTGCACTGGACCGACCGGGCCTCGCTGCTCTCCCTCACCGACGCCACGGGCTTCGGCGCCATGGTCGAGGAGGCGCTGAAAGCCCCCGAATCCTTCGTCGACGACGGCGCGCGCGAGGGCGCGGCGCTGCCGCCCGCCGAACTGCTCACCCGCTGGCGGGACACCCGCGACGCGCTCGCGCAGGCCCTGGCCGCGGCCTCGCCCGACACCCGTTTCCCCTGGTACGGGCCGCCGATGAAGGCCGCCTCGATGGCCAGCGCCCGCCTCATGGAGACCTGGGCGCACGGCCAGGACGTCGCCGACGCCCTCGGAGTGCGCCGCACCCCGACCGCACGGCTGCGGCACGTGGCGCGCATCGGCGTACGGGCCCGCGACTACGCCTACGCCGTACGCGGACTGCCGGCCCCCGAAGCGGAGTTCCGGGTGGAGCTGACCGCGCCCGACGGCGCGGAGGTCTGGGCGTACGGGCCGCCACAGGCCCCGCAGCGGATCACCGGTCCCGCCCTCGACTTCTGCCTACTGGCCACCCAGCGCGCCCACCGCGCCGACCTGGGCCTGACCGCGACCGGCCCCGACGCGGACCGCTGGCTGGACATCGCCCAGGCCTTCGCCGGCCCGGCCGGCACGGGACGGGAGCCGGGCACGGGACGGGAGCCGGGCGCCGGACGGGAGCCGGGCGCCGGACCGGACCGGGGGGCCGGGCGATGAGCCGGCGGCCGCTGCGCATCGGCAACGCGTCCGGCTTCTACGGCGACCGCTTCAGCGCCCTGAACGAGATGCTCACCGGCGGCCCGCTCGACGTACTGACCGGGGACTACCTGGCCGAGCTGACCATGCTCATCCTGGGCCGGGACCGCCTGAAGAACCCGGACCTCGGCTACGCCAAGACCTTCCTGCGCCAGCTGGAGGAGGGGCTCGGGCTCGCACACGAGCGGGGCGTACGGATCGTCACGAACGCGGGCGGCCTGCACCCGGCCGGACTCGCCGACGCGGTACGGGCGCTGGCCGCCAAGGTGGGCGTGCCCGTCTCCGTGGCCCACGTCGAGGGCGACGACCTCACCTCGCGCGAGGACGGCGCCCTGACGGCCAATGCCTACCTCGGCGGCGCCGGGATCACCGCCTGCCTGCGGGCCGGCGCGGACGTGGTCGTCACCGGCCGGGTCACGGACGCGGCACTGGTCAGCGGCCCGGCCGCCTGGTGGTTCGACTGGGCGCCGGAGGACCACGACCGGCTGGCGGGGGCGGTGGTCGCGGGCCACGTCCTGGAATGCGGCACGCAGGCCACCGGCGGCAACTACTCCTTCTTCACCGCCCACGACGTCCGGCGCCCCGGCTTCCCGCTCGCGGAGATCTCCGCGGACGGCTCGGCGGTCATCACCAAGCACCCCGGCACCGGCGGGGCCGTCACCACCGGCACCGTCACCGCCCAACTCCTCTACGAGACCCAGGGCGTCCGCTACCTGGGCCCGGACGTGACCGCCCGCCTGGACACCGTCCGGCTGACCGACGACGGCGCCGACCGCGTGCGCATCACGGGAGTGCGCGGGGAGCGCCCGCCGGACTCCCTCAAGGTGGGCGTGACCCGGATCGGCGGCTGGCGCAACGAGGTGGTCTTCGTCCTGACCGGCCTGGACATCGAGGCGAAGGCCGAACTGGTCCGGTCCCAGCTCGCCGAGACCCTGGAGGGCGTCGCCGACGCCGCCTGGACCCTGGCCCGCACCGACCACGCGGACGCCGACACGGAGGAGACTGCGAGCGCCCTGCTGCGCCTGGTGGTCCGCGACCCGTCCCCGGACCGGGTGGGCCGCACCCTGACCTCGAAGGCCGTCGAGCTGGCCCTCGGCAGCTACCCGGGCTTCCACGTCTGCGCCCCACCCGGCCCGGCCCAGCCCTACGGGGTCTTCTCCTCGGCCTTCGTCCCCGCGGACGAGGTCCCGCACACCGCGGTCCTCCCGGACGGCACCCGCGTACCGATGCCCGCCCCGGGAGGCGCAGCCCCGGCGGCGGAGCCGCCCTCCGCCCCGCAGACGGAACCCGGCGTGCCCCGAGTCCCAGCGGCGGAGCCCGAGGGGACCGTGCGCGCCCCCCTCGGGGCGCTGGCCGGGGCCCGCAGCGGAGACAAGGGCGGCGACGCCAACGTCGGCGTCTGGGTCCGCTCCGGCCCCGCCTGGGCCTGGCTGCGCGACACCCTGACCGTCGACCGGTTCCAGGCCCTGCTCCCCGAGACCCGCGGCCTCGCCGTGCAGCGGCACGAACTCCCCGACCTCCGCGCCCTGAACTTCACCGTCACCGGGATCCTCGGCGACGGAGTCGCCTCCGGCCACCGCTTCGACCCCCAGGCCAAGGCCCTCGGCGAATGGCTGCGCGCCCGCCACCTCGACATCCCCGCCCACCTGCTCCCGCCCCCGGAGGGGACCGGCCCATGACCCGCCTGCGCACCACCGTCGACCCCCAAGCCCCCGAGCACACCAGGGCCCGTACGGCCGCACTGGAGCGCCTCGACGCCCTCGACGCCGAGCACGCCAAGGCCCTGGAGGGCGGCGGGGACAAGTACACGGCCCGGCACAAGAAGCGCGGCAAGCTCCTGGCGCGCGAGCGCGTCGAGCTGCTCCTCGACCCCGACACCCCGTTCCTGGAGCTGTCGCCGCTCGCCGCCTGGGGCAGCGACTACCCCGTCGGCGCCTCCATGGTCACCGGCATCGGCACGGTCGAGGGCGTCGAGTGCCTGGTCACCGCCAACGACCCCACCGTCCGCGGTGGCGCCAGCAACCCGTGGACGCTGAAGAAGGCGCTGCGGGCCAACGAGATCGCCCGGCAGAACCGCCTCCCCGTCATCAGCCTCGTGGAGTCCGGCGGCGCCGACCTGCCCTCCCAGAAGGAGATCTTCATCCCGGGCGGTGCGATCTTCCGCGACCTCACCCGGCTCTCCGCCGAGGGCGTCCCGACCGTCGCCGTCGTCTTCGGCAACTCCACCGCCGGAGGCGCGTACGTCCCCGGAATGTCCGACCACACCGTCATGATCAAGGACCGGTCCAAGGTGTTCCTCGGCGGCCCGCCCCTGGTCAAGATGGCCACCGGGGAGGAGAGCGACGACGAGTCCCTCGGCGGGGCCGACATGCACGCCCGCACCTCCGGACTCGCCGACCACTACGCCCTCGACGAGTACGACGCGATCCGCCAGGCCCGCCGCATCGTGGCCCGCCTGAACCACCGCAAGCCCCACCAGGACCCGCCGAAGGCCGAGGAGCCCCTCTACGACCCGGAGGAACTCCTCGGGATCGTCCCGCCGGACCTGAAGACCCCCTTCGACCCCCGCGAGGTCATCGCCCGCATCGTCGACGCCTCCGACTTCGACGAGTTCAAGCCGCTCTACGGCACCAGCCTCGTCACCGGCTGGGCCACCCTCCACGGCTACCCGGTCGGCATCCTCGCCAACGCCCAGGGCGTGCTGTTCAGCGCCGAGTCCCAGAAGGCCGCGCAGTTCATCCAGCTCGCCAACCAGCGCGACATCCCGCTCCTCTTCCTCCACAACACCACCGGCTACATGGTCGGCAAGGAGTACGAGCAGGGCGGCATCGTCAAACACGGCTCGATGATGATCAACGCTGTCTCCAACTCGAAGGTCCCGCACCTGTCCGTGCTCATCGGCGCCAGCTACGGCGCCGGCCACTACGGCATGTGCGGCCGCGCCTACGAACCCCGGTTCCTCTTCGCCTGGCCCAGTGCCAAGTCCGCCGTCATGGGCCCCCAGCAGCTCGCAGGGGTCCTCTCCATCGTGTCCCGGCAGTCCGCCGCCGCCAAGGGACTCCCGTACGACGAGGAGCAGGACGCCGGGATGCGCGCCTTCGTGGAGGCGCAGATCGAGTCCGAGTCCCTCCCGATGTTCCTGTCCGGGCGGCTGTACGACGACGGCGTCATCGACCCGCGCGACACCCGTACCGTCCTCGGCCTGTGCCTGTCGGCCGTCCACAACGCCCCTGTCGAGGGCGCCCGTGGCGGCTTCGGCGTCTTCCGGATGTGAGCCCGCACATGACCCAGCAGCCCATCACCTCCCTCCTCGTCGCCAACCGGGGCGAGATCGCCGTACGGATCTTCCGCACCGCCCGCGACCTGGGCCTGGCCACCGTCGCCGTCCACTCCGACCCGGACGCCGACGCCCTGCACGTCCGCGCCGCCGACGCGGCCGTACGGCTGCCGGGCGCGGCCCCCGCCGACACCTACCTGCGCGGCGACCTGGTCATCAAGGCCGCGCTCGCCGCCGGAGCCGACGCCGTCCACCCCGGCTACGGCTTCCTCTCCGAGAACGCCGACTTCGCCCGCCAGGTCCAGGACTCCGGCCTGACCTGGATCGGCCCGCCCCCCGAGGCCATCGAGGCCATGGCCTCCAAGACCCGGGCCAAGGAACTCATGCGCGCCGCCGGTGTCCCGCTCCTCGACCCCGTCGACCCGGCCACCGCCACCCCCGCCGAACTGCCGCTCCTGCTCAAGGCGGCCGCCGGCGGAGGCGGCCGGGGCATGCGCGTGGTCCGCGACCTGGACGCCCTCAAGGAGGCCCTCCACGCCGCGTCCGCCGAAGCGGCCTCCGCGTTCGGCGACGGCGAGGTCTTCGCCGAGCCCTACGTGGAGCGCGGCCGCCACGTCGAAGTGCAGATCCTCGCCGACGCCCACGGCACCGTCTGGGCCCTCGGCACCCGCGACTGCTCCCTCCAGCGCCGTCACCAGAAGGTCATCGAGGAGGCCCCCGCTCCCGGCCTGCCGGCCACCCTGCGCGAGAGCCTCCACGCCGCCGCCGTCGCCGCGGCCCGCGCCGTCTCCTACCGGGGAGCGGGCACCGTCGAGTTCCTCGTCACCGCCGACGGGCGGCCCTACTTCCTGGAGATGAACACCCGCCTCCAGGTCGAACACCCCGTCACCGAAGCCGTCTTCGGCCTCGACCTCGTCGCCCTCCAACTGCGCGTCGCCGAGGGCGGGGCCCTGCCCCCGGCACCCCCCGAGCCCAGCGGCCATGCCGTCGAGGCCCGCCTCTACGCCGAGGACCCCGCCCAGGACTGGCGCCCCCAGACCGGCGTCCTGCACACCCTCGACATCCCCGGCACGGTCCGCGTCGACACCGGCTTCACCGACGGCGACACCGTCGGCATCCACTACGACCCCATGCTCGCCAAGGTCGTCGCCCACGCCCCCACCCGCGCCGAAGCCGTACGCGCCCTCGCGCACGCCCTCGCCGGAGCCCGCATCCACGGGCTCACCACCAACCGCGCCCTCCTCGTCGGCTCCCTGCGCCACCCGGAGTTCAGGGCCGCACAGCTCGACACCGGCTTCTACGAGCGCCACCTCGCCGCCCTCACCGGGACGACCCCGGACGCCGGCACCGCCGCCCTCGCCGCCGCCCTCGCCGCCGCCCTCGCCGACGCCGCCCCCGCCCCGGACGCCCCCCTCGCCGCCCGCCTGGGCGGCTGGCGCAACCTCCGCTCCCAGCCACAGACCCGCCGCTACACCGCCGCCGGCGCCGAGTACGAGGTCCAGTACCACCCCGTCGACCACCCCGGCGTCCGCGTCCTGTCGGCCGCGCGGCACCTCGTCACCCTCGAAGTCGACGGCATCCGCCGGATGTTCCACGTGAAACGAAATTCGAACAGCACCGAGGTCTACGTCGACTCCCCGCTCGGAGCCCACACCCTCACCCCCGTACCGCGGTTTCCGGACCCCCAGGACCGCACCGAACCGGGTTCCCTGCTCGCCCCCATGCCCGGCACCGTCGTCCGCGTCGCCGAAGGCCTCGCCCCCGGCAGCCCCGTCACCGCCGGGCAGCCCCTGCTCTGGCTGGAGGCCATGAAGATGGAGCACCGCATCCTCGCTCCGGCCTCCGGCACGCTCACCGCGCTCCACGCCGTCACCGGCCAACAGGTCGAGTACGGCGCCCTGCTCGCCGTAGTCCAGGAGGAACCGCAGTCATGAGCTCCACCATCGAGTCCGCCGAACACAAGGCCCTGCGCACCGCCGTCGCCGCCCTCGGGCAGCGCTACGGCCGCGAGTACCTCGCCCGCGTCGCCCGCGAGGGCGGCCACCCCGACGAACTGTGGGCCGACGCCGCGAAGCTCGGCTACCTCGGCGTCAACCTCCCCGAGGAGTACGGCGGCGGAGGCGGCGGCATCGCCGAACTGGCCATCGTCCTCGAAGAACTCGGGGCGGCGGGCTGCCCCCTGCTGATGATGGTCGTCTCGCCCGCCATCTGCGGCACGGTCATCGCCCGCTTCGGCACGGACGACCAGAAGCGGACCTGGCTCCCCGGCCTCGCCGACGGCAGCCGCACCATGGCCTTCGGCATCACCGAACCCGACGCCGGATCCAACTCCCACCGCATCACCACCACGGCCCGCCGCGACGGCGACGACTGGATCCTCACCGGCCGCAAGGTCTTCATCTCCGGCGTCGACATCGCCGACGCCACCCTCATCGTCGGCCGCACCGAGGACGCCCGCACGGGCCGCCTCAAGCCCTGCCTGTTCATCGTCCCGCGCGACACCCCGGGCTTCGGCCGCTCGGTCATAGACATGGAACTCCAGGCGGCGGAGAAGCAGTTCGAACTGACCCTGGACGAGGTCCGGCTGCCCTCCTCCGCCCTGGTCGGCGACGAGGACGCGGGCCTCCTCCAGCTCTTCGCGGGCCTCAACCCCGAACGCATCATGACCGCGGCCTTCGCCATCGGCATGGGCCGCTACGCCCTCGCCCGCGCCATCGAGTACGCGAAGACCCGCCAGGTGTGGAAGGAGCCGATCGGAGCCCACCAGGCCGTGGCCCACCCGCTGGCCCAGGCCCACATCGAACTGGAACTGGCCCGCCTCATGACCCAGAAGGCGGCCGCGCTGTACGACGCGGGCGACGACATGGGCGCGGGCGAGGCCGCGAACATGGCGAAGTACGCGGCGGGCGAGGCCTGCGTCCGAGCGGTGGACCAGTCTGTCCACACCCTCGGCGGCAACGGCCTCACCCGCGAATACGGCCTGGGCTCCCTCATCACCGCCTCCCGCGTGGCCCGCATCGCCCCGGTCAGCCGCGAGATGATCCTCAACTTCATCTCCCACCAAACCCTGGGCCTCCCCAAGTCCTACTAGCCCCAACGGCGCCCTTGCGGGGTGCTCGGCGGGGTGGGGGCTGGTTTCGGCTCGGCGGGGTCGGTTCGGTCGGGGTGTGGGGCCGCCGCCGGGGTGTCTCCTCGGCCCTTCCCTTGCGGGGTGCTCGGCGGGGTGGGGGCTGGTTTCGGCTCGGCGGGATCGGTTCGGTCGGGGTGTGGGGCCGCCGCCGGGGTGTCTCCTCGGCCCTTCCCTTGCGGGGTGCTCGGCGGGGTGGGGGCTGGTTTCGGCTCGGCGGGATCGGTTCGGTCGGGGTGTGGGGCCGCCGCCGGGGTGTCTCCTCGGCCCTTCCCTTGCGGGGTGCTCGGCGGGGTGGGGGCTGGTTTCGGCTCGGCGGGATCGGTTCGGTCGGGGTGCGGGGCCGCCGCCGGGGTGTCTCCTCGGCTCGGCGCGTGCGGGGATGTCTCGGCTGTGGCCCGGGGGTTGCGCGCTCGTCCTGCGGGGACACCCCGCCACGTCCCCACCCCCCTCGGCCGGGCCGTGCCAGGGGCTTCCCGGGTACTTGCCGGAGCGCTGCCGTGGGGTGGGGACACGCAGGAGGGTCCCCGCAGGACGAGCGCGCAACCCAGGCCGAACGGCAGAACCGCGGCCGCCTGGCGCGAGCCGAGGAGATCCTCGTGCGGGGCACCGCCCCACCCCCCGACACCGCCCCCCCGACACCGCCAAGCCCCCCCCCGACACCGCCAAGCCCCCCCGACACCGCCGAGCCCCGCGCAGCGACCCCGCAGCGACCCCGCAGCCGCGACCCGGATACCGCCGAGCCCCCCGCAGGGGACACCGCATAGCCTCCCCCCGGAGGACCCCGTACCACCCCGCCCACCGCTCCGGAGGAGCCATGGCCACACCCGTCCACGCCACAACGGCGGCCGGAGTCACCACCCTCACCCTCGACTCCCCGGCCAACCGCAACGCGCTCTCCGCCGAACTCGTCGCCGCACTCCGCGCCGCCCTCGCCGCGGCCGCCGCGGATCCGGCCGTGCGCGCCGTCGTGCTCACGCACACCGGCTCCACCTTCTGCTCCGGTGCCGACCTCAAGTCCCCGTCCGCCCCGGCCGACTTCGTGGCGCTGCTCCGCGAGATCGCCGAGCTGCCCCGGCCCGTCGTCGCCCGCGTCACCGGCCATGTCCGGGCCGGCGGCCTCGGCCTGCTCGGCGTCTGCGACATCGCCGCCGCCGGCCCGCAGTCCTCGTACGCCTTCACGGAGACGCACCTGGGCGTGGTCCCGGCCGTCATCTCCGCCCCGCTCCTGCCCCGCCTCGACCCGCGCGCGGCAGCCCGCTACTTCCTGACCGCCGAGGCGTTCGACGCCGCCGAGGCGGTACGGATCGGCCTGCTCACCCTGCACGGGGAGGACGTCGACGAGACCCTGGCCCCCGTCCTCGCGGGCCTGCGCAAGGCCGGCCCGCAGGCGCTCGCCGCGACCAAGCGACTCGTCACCGCACCCGTGCGCGCGGCCCTCGCGCAGGACGGCGCTGCCCTCACCGAACTGTCCGCGCACCACTTCGGCTCCGCCGAGGCCCGCGAGGGCATCACCGCCCGCTTCGAGCGCCGGGACCCGTCATGGGCACGGTGACCGGCGGCGCCACCGGCCCGACGGGCGCCACAGCCACCGCTGCCACCGCCACCGGCCCCAAGCAGGCGCGCAGTCGCGTCACCCGCCGCCACCTCCTGGAGGCGGCCGTGTCCTGCCTGGCCGAGCACGGCTGGGCCGGCTCCACCGTCTCCGTCGTCGCCGAACGCGCCGGCGTCTCCCGCGGAGCCGCCCAGCACCACTTCCCGACCCGGGAGGACCTGTTCACCGCCGCAGTCGAGTACGTCGCCGAGGAACGCTCCACCGCCCTGCGCGACCTCTTCCACGCCGGCCCGGCCGCCCGCCCGGCCGTCGTGGAGGCGCTGGTGGACCTGTACACGGGAGCCCTCTTCCGGGCGGCGCTCCAGTTGTGGGTCGCCGCCTCCAACGAGGAGCAGCTGCGCCCGCGGGTCACCGAGCTGGAGGCCAGGGTCGGCCGCGAGACCCACCGCATCGCCGTAGAGCTGCTGGGCGCCGACGAGTCCGTACCGGGCGTACGGGAGACCGTGCAGGGCCTCCTCGACATGGCCCGCGGCCTGGGGCTGGCGAACGTCCTGACCGACGACGCGGCCCGCCGGGCCCGTGTCGTGGCCCAGTGGTCGCGCATCCTCGACGCCTCTCTCGGCTGAGCCCGCCCGCTCAGCCGAATGCGGACACGGACGCCAGCACGATCGCGAGGGACACCCCCATGAGCCCCAACAGGTCGTAGTTGCGCCAGGGGGCCCGCCGGGCGGCGAGCGCGGTCTCGGCCCGGGACGGGTCCCGCGGGTCGTACAGCACCTCGACCGTGTCCCCCTCACGGGTCCCGGCCGGGCAGTCGCCCTCGCACGCCAGGTGGGTGCGGGTGCGTCCGTCGGGCGTCGGGTAGCGCAGCGTGAGCCGGGCCGAACCGCCCTGTGCGGGCCGCTGTACGGCGGAGCAGCGGGCCCGTACGGCGACCCCGCGCCGACGCAGCACCAGGCGGCGCCGCAGCGCGAGCACGGCGAACAGCAGCGCGCCGAGGCCGAGGACGAGGTAGGGGATCTTGTGCACGGGTGCTCCGGCGGGCGGCGGGCGGCGGACGGCAAGGGTTCGGGGGAGAACGCGGCGAGGGCGCCGCGCCCCGGTGGAGTCCGGGACGCGGCGCCCCCGCGGCGGGCGGCCGGGCCGGTCAGGCGGTCTCGGCGATGTCCGCGTAGCCCTCGATCTCCTGCGGGTTGCGTCGGCCCGGGCCCGTGTAGCGGGCCGACGGACGCACCAGGCGGCCCGTGCGCTTCTGCTCCAGGATGTGCGCCGACCAGCCGGCGGTACGGGCACAGCTGAACATGGAGGTGAACATGTGCGCCGGGACCTCCGCGAAGTCCAGCATGATCGCGGCCCAGAACTCCACGTTGGTGGCGAGCACCCGGTCGGGGCGGCGCGCGTGCAGCTCCTCCAGGGCGGCCTTCTCCAGCGCGGCGGCCACCTCGTAGCGCGGCGCGTCCAGCTCCTTGGCCGTGCGCCGCAGCACGCGGGCGCGCGGGTCCTCGGCGCGGTAGACGCGGTGCCCGAAGCCCATCAGGCGCTCGCCCTTGTCGAGGGCCTTCTTCACGTAGGCGACGGCGTCGCCGGTGCGCTCGATCTCCTCGATCATGCCGAGCACGCGGGACGGCGCGCCGCCGTGCAGCGGGCCCGACATGGCGCCGACGGCGCCGGAGAGGGCGGCGGCCACGTCCGCGCCGGTGGAGGCGATGACGCGCGCGGTGAACGTGGAGGCGTTCATGCCGTGCTCGGCGGCGGAGGTCCAGTACGCGTCGACGGCCTTGACGTGCTTCGGGTCCGGCTCGCCCCGCCAGCGGATCATGAACCGTTCGACCACGGACTCGGCCTTGTCGATCTCGCGCTGCGGGACCATGGGCAGGCCCTGGCCGCGGGCTGACTGGGCGACGTACGACAGGGCCATCACGGCCGCGCGCGCCAGGTCGTCGCGGGCGGTCTGCACGTCGATGTCCAGCAGCGGTTTCAGACCCCACACGGGCGCGAGCATCGCGAGCGCGGACTGCACGTCGACGCGGATGTCACCGGAGTGGACCGGAATGGGGAAGGGCTCGGCGGCCGGCAGGCCGGGGTTGAAAGCACCGTCGACCAGCAGGCCCCAGACGTTCCCGAAAGAGACGTGGCCGACGAGGTCTTCGATGTCGACGCCCCGGTAGCGGAGCGATCCGCCTTCCTTGTCGGGCTCGGCGATCTCCGTCTCGAACGCGACGACCCCTTCGAGCCCGGGTACGAAGTCGGACATCAGGCGGCTCCTCAGATAGTGCGAACACGCGCGGCTCCCGGCGTGACTCGCGGTCCGGCGCGGTCATCCCCGTTGATGCCCGGCACGGCCGATGGTCACCCGTGCGGGGACCTTCGGACCGGCCCCAAGATTTTGGCCGCTACGCCCCGACTGCGGAAGCGTGACATACGGCACACCGCCGCCGGTCCACCTGCGGCAGGATGGCTGGCGTGACCGATCAGGACATTGACCCCGCAATGATGCGCAAGCAGTACCGCTCGGAGATCGTCCACGAGGAGAGCCTCGCCGAGGACCCCATGGCGCAGTTCGCCAGGTGGTTCCAGCAGGCGGCCGACTCGCACCTCTTCGAACCGAACGCCATGGTCGTCTCGACCGCCACCCCCGACGGACGGCCCAGCTCGCGCACGGTGCTGCTGAAGCAGTTCGACAGCCGGGGCTTCGTGTTCTTCACCAACTACGCGTCCCGCAAGGGCCGGGAGCTCGCGGAGAACCCGCAGGTCGCGCTGCTCTTCCCCTGGCACCCCATCGCCCGTCAGGTGATCGTGACCGGTACGGCGGCCCGTATCGGCCGCGATGAGACGGCGGCGTACTTCCGGTCCCGGCCGCACGGCTCGCAGCTGGGTGCCTGGGCGAGCGAGCAGTCGAGCGTGATCGGCTCGCGCGCGGAGTTGGACAGCCGCTACGCCGAGCTCGCGGAGCGCTATCCGGAGGGCGAGCAGGTCCCGGTCCCGCCGGAGTGGGGCGGGCTGCGGGTGGTGCCGCAGGAGATCGAGTTCTGGCAGGGCCACGAGAACCGGCTGCACGACCGCCTCCACTACGTGCTGGAGGGCGAGAAGTGGCGCCTGGAACGGCTCTGCCCGTAGCCGAGGGGAAAACAGACGACCCGCGGGCTCGGGGTCCTCTCCTGCAGTGAGAGGAGCCGGCCGGACGTTACCGGCGAGCCCGCGGGTCGGGTGACTGCTTGGGATTGGCGCCGGGCGATCCGCCGGGCACCGCACTGGGTGCGCTACTGACGACGGGCCCTAGCCCGCAGCCACCTCACGCGTCCGGTTTCCGTACATTGCGGCAACCACCTCCCTTCTCGTGTACGTCAGAGCCTAGGCATGCACGCCGACGGTCACAACTGTTTATTGGGAGCCGGCGCCCGCCCTTCCGCGGGGTGCTTCCGATGCCGTCTGGGCGCGCCGACCGCTCCGTTCCGACCGGATTTCGTGTCCCCAATCCGGCGAAAGCGGTGTGGTGTGGGTCACGTTCGAGTTCAATGATCTGACGTGCCGCATACGCGAACACCTGCTGGGGGTTCCAGGTGAGTGCTTCCGGACGTGACGAGACCGCCGACGACCTGCTCGCCGCGCTGTTGGACGGGATGGACGCCGCGCTGTGCGCCTTCGATTCCGACGGGGTGATCACCCACTGGAACCGGGAGGCCGAGCGGATCCTGGGCTGGTCGCCCGGGGAGGCCGTGGGGCGCAAGGGGTTCGAGGGCTGGGCGGTACGGGCCGCCGACGCGCAGGACGTGCAGGACAGACTGATGTCCGCCCAGCACGTGCCCGGACGCCAGGTCCACGAGTTCGCGCTGCTCACCAAGGACGGCGGGCGGGTCCTCGTACGGACGCAGTCCGCCGGGGTGCCGGCCGCGGACGGCTCGCCCGCGGGGGTGTACTGCGCCTTCAGCGAGGTGCACGCGCAGATCGACCTGGAGCGGTCCATCGCGCTCAGCGAGGCCCTGATGGAGGACGCCTCCTGGGGCGTCGTCCTCGTCGACGTCGACCTGCGTCCCGCCGTGGTCAACACGCACGCCGCCCGGGCCTTCGGGACCGGCCGCACCGCTCTGCTCGGCCGGCCCCTCGGGGAGCTGCTGACCCAGGGGGTGGAGGAGCTGGAGGGCGCGCTCCAGCACGTGCTCGCGGAGGGGGCGCCGCCCGCGCCCGTCGAGATGTGGGTGTCGGTGCGCACGGCGGAGGGCGTGCGGCGCCGGTGCTGGCGGTGCGGGTTCCTGCGGCTGGCCTCGCCGCTCGCGGAGGAACCGGTGCCGCTGGGTGTCGGCTGGCTGATCCAGGACGTCACCGAGGCCCGGCAGGAACAGCTCGACACCGCGCAGGCGCGGTTCCGGTCCCACCAGCTCCACCGGGCGGGGCGGGCCGCCGCCGAGTGCGAGGATCCGGCGGAGGCGGCCGGCGTACGCCTGGACTTCGCGCTCGCCGGCTTCGCCGAGCACGCGCTGCTGGACGTACTGGCCCCCGCGGCCGACTCCGAGCGGCGAAGGCTCGTACGGTGCGCCGCGTCGCCGCCCGAGCTGCCGGCGCCCGGTTCGATCCCCGTGCGCTACGCGGCCGGGCATCCGGCGCTGCAGGCGCTGGACCGGATCGGCTCGGTGCGCACCAGCGCGCCGCGCGGTGAGGCGGACGCGGAGTGGGCGCGGGCCCGGCAGTGGCCCGAGGGCGCGGCGCACGTGCTGTGCACGGTGCTGCGCAGCCGGGGGCGGACCCTGGGCGCGCTGACCTTCCTGCGCGGGCCCTCGCGGGTGGCGTTCGAGCGCGCGGACGCCGCGTACGCGGAGGAGGTCGCGGCCCGGGTCGCGGCGGACCTGGACCTGGCGGCGCGCCCGTCGGGCCCGTGACCGGCTCCGGTCCCTGACCGGTGCCGGTCGGTGCCGGAAGCCGGTCAGTGCCGGAAGAAGATCCGGTCGCCGTACTCCTGCATCACGCGGCCGTTCCACTCGTGGCCGCCGTCGACGTTGCCCGAGCGCAGCAGTGGGGGCTCCAGGCCGCGGGCGGCGAGCTCCCCGGCCGCCGTCGCCATGACCGCCTGCATGATCGCGCTGGTGACGACGGTGGAGGCGGGGGCGAAGGGGGCGTCGATGCCGTCGATGCTCAGTTCGGCGTCACCGACGGCGATCTTGCTGTCGAGGACGACGTCGCAGTGGTCCTTGAGGAAGGTGCCGGAGACGTGCCGCGAGCGGGTGTCGGTGGCGTACGCGACGGAGGTGACGCCGATGACCTTGAGGCCGATGGCGCGGGCGTTCATGGCCATCTCGACCGGCAGGGCGTTGCGCCCGGAGAGGGAGATGATCACGAGGACGTCGCCGTCGGCGGCGGGGCTGCTGTCGAGGACGGCGCCGGCGAGGCCGTCGACCCGCTCCAGGGCGCTGCCCAGCGTGGCGGGCATGACGTCGACGCCGGCGGTGCCGGGGACGGCGAGGAAGTTCATCAGGGCCAGGCCGCCGGCCCGGTAGACCACGTCCTGGGCGGGCAGCGAGGAGTGTCCGGCGCCGAAGGCGAACAGGCGGTTGCCGGCGGCTACGGCGTCGGCGATGAGGGTGCCGGCCTCGGCGATGTGCGGGGCCTCCTCGTCCCGTACCCGCTCCAGCAGGCCGATGGCGGCGTCGAAGAACTGACCGGCCAGCTTGCTCTCGCTCATGCGCCGAAGGCCCTTCCAGAGGTGGGGTGCGTCCGTGTCCGCCGCTCACCGTGCGGTCTGGACCAAGGGCGTGTCAATACGGGCGTCAATCCCGTGTGGGAAGGGCCGGGACATGTACGGGACCGGTCTTGACCCCTGGGCACGGGACGGTTGTCGGCCTGATGCGTCAGAATTGGGGGCAGGGCCAGCGCACGCAATCCGAGGGGCACGAATGTCCGGACTGATCGATACCACGGAGATGTATCTCCGCACCATCCTCGAGCTGGAAGAGGAAGGCGTGGTGCCCATGCGCGCCCGGATCGCCGAGAGGCTGGACCAGAGCGGGCCGACGGTGAGCCAGACGGTGGCGCGCATGGAGCGGGACGGCCTGGTGGCCGTCGCCACCGACCGGCACCTGGAGCTGACGGACGAGGGCCGGCGGCTGGCGACGCGCGTCATGCGCAAGCACCGGCTCGCCGAGTGCCTGCTCGTCGACGTCATCGGGCTGGAGTGGGAGCAGGTCCACGCCGAGGCCTGCCGTTGGGAGCACGTGATGAGCGAGGCGGTGGAGCGGCGGGTGCTGGAGCTGCTGCGCCACCCGACCGAGTCGCCGTACGGGAACCCCATCCCGGGGCTGGAGGAGCTGGGGGAGAAGGCCGAGGCGGAGCCGTTCCTGGAGGACGGCATGATCAGCCTGTCCGAGCTGGACCCGGGCACCGAGGGCAAGACGGTGGTCGTGCGGCGGATCGGGGAGCCGATCCAGACGGACGCCCAGCTGATGTACACGCTGCGCCGTGCGGGTGTGCAGCCCGGTTCTGTGGTGAGCGTGACCGAGTCGCCGGGTGGTGTGCTGGTGGGCAGTGGTGGTGAGGCCGCCGAGCTCGAGGCGGAGATCGCCTCGCACGTGTTCGTGGCGAAGCGCTGACCTCGTAGGGTCCCCAGCCGTACGGATCGGTCCTCGGTAGTGGTCGGTCCCGGCGCCTTGCGGCGCCGGGACCGGTCCTCCCCTGTGTGACCTGGAGCCCCGAGCTCTCAAGGTCTTCCCCTCGGACCGTCTTCCCCGAGCGGCCCGCCTCCCTGTTGAAAGGATCTCCATCGGCAGGGGCGGCCAATCCTTGAGCAAGGTCACTCGAAAGAGCGGTGTTGTGGGCGGGAACCCCGTTTTCGAATGGGGGTTCGATAGTCTGGTGGGGAGCGAAGGGGGTGCATCTGCGGTGGTACAGCGCATCGATGTGACAGGGGCCGAAGGTGTCCGTCTGGCCGCCTGGCAGTTCCGAGAACCGGTCGCCGAAGCAGACCCCCGCCCCGGCGTGCTGTTACTGCACGGCCTGATGGGCCGTGCTTCCCACTGGGCCGGTACCGCCCACTGGCTCGGCGAACGCCGCCGCGTCGTCGCCCTGGACCAGCGCGGCCACGGCCACAGCGACCGCCCGCCCGACGGTGCCGCCCCGTACACGGCCCTGGGCCGCGAGGCCTTCGTGGCCGACGCCGAAGCCGCCGTGGAGCAGCTCGGCCTCGCCCCCGTCACCCTGATCGGCCACTCCATGGGAGCGCTCACGGCCTGGCAGCTCGCCGCCCGCCGCCCCGACCTGGTCGCGGCCCTCGTCATCTGCGACATGCGCGCCTCGGCCCTCGGCGCGGCCTCCCAGCGCGAATGGGAGGACTGGTTCCACCTCTGGCCCCTGCCCTTCCCCACCCAGGACGCGGCCCGTCGCTGGTTCGGCGAGGACGATCCCCGCGTGGAGCGCCCCGACCCCGGCCGCGGCGCCTTCTTCGCCGAGGTCATGCACGAGGCCCCGGACGGCTGGCGGCCGCTCTTCTCCCGCCGCCAGATGCTGACGGCCCGCGAGACGTGGGTCCACGACGCGCACTGGGAGGAGCTGGCCCAGGTCCGCTGCCCGACCCTCGTGGTCCGCGGCCTGGACGGCGAACTGGGCCGCGCCGAGGCCCAGGAGATGGTCCGCGTCCTCCCGGCCGGGCGGTACGCGGAGATCCCCGACGCCGGCCACTACCTCCACTACGACCAGCCCGCGGCCTGGCGCTCCGTCCTGGAACCCTTCCTGGACGACATCCGGGCCCCCACCCCCTGACCCCCGGCCCCACCGGGCCGCCCGGCACCGGTCGGCGGTGGTGGGGAGGGCGTGTCAGCGGGATGTCAGGCGGGTGTTCGGGGGGTGTCAGGGGGGAGGGCCATGGTGTCCACGTCGCCAGGAGAACACCTGAGAAACGAGGACCCCCGTGAACGCCGTCGCCGCCCTGCAGCTCCTGATCGCCCTCGCCTTCCTGAGCATCCCGCTCGTCCGCAGCCGCTACGGCAGCCGCGCCCAGGCCGCCGTCGAGGCCGAGTTGGGGCGTCAGGGAGTGCGGACCACCGTCATGGCCGAGAACGGCATGCGCCTCGACGCGGGAGGCCACGAGACGTGGGCGCCCGCCGGGATCGCCACCGCCCTGGCCGTGCCCGCCGTCCTCGCGCTCGCCGGCAACTCCTGGGCGGACACGCTCACCTGGATCGTCCAGCCGCTGGTCATCCTCGTGAACTGCGTGATCCTCCACTCCAACCTGACCGCCGTGCCGTCCGTCACCGCCGCCTTCGCCAAGTCCGAGGACGCCGAACTCCGGCGCATCGACGTCAGGTCCATGCTCCGCGCCGCCGAGCAGGGATTCCCCCGCTGGGTGATGCCGTACCTGCAGAACCTCCGCCACGGCATCGTGTTCGCCGGCTCCGCCGCCGCGCTCGTCCTGCTCGCCGCCCACTGAACCCGGCCGGTCCCCCCGCCGCCTCCCGCGCCCCGAGTCGCCGCACGGCGACGCTCGGGGCGCCGGCCTGCTCGCCGGGCGCGCGGGACGGCGGGGGCCGCGTCAGCCCTTGCTGACCGCCAGCAGGATCTCCGGCAGCTTCCGCGACAGCGTCGGGGCCGCGAGCCGCAGGCCCGCCCAGGTGGCCAGCCAGCCCCAGGCCACGCCGATCGGGAGCAGGACCCAGGACACGTCACGGTGTTCGGCCGCGTTCAGCCAGATCGCCAGGGCGATCACCGGCGCGGCCACCACCGCGGACACCAGCATTCCGGCGGCGATGCCGCCCCAGGCGAGCCCGCCCTGCCCCGGCGCGACGTTCTTGAAAGCACCGTCGGTCGGGATGGAGTACGGGAAGCGGACCGAGGCCAGCGCCCCCGTGCAGAGCATCGAGCCCAGCAGGGCCAGGGCCACGCCCACCCCGGCGGGGAAGCCCTGCCAGTCGTCCAGCAGGGCGGCGGTGACCGCCGTGACGAGGACCGTGTACGGGAGCGTGACCAGGGCCAGCGCTGCCGCGCGGGCGCGCAGCTCCGCGTACGCGTCACGGGTGCTGGAGATGGTCTGCGCGACCATCCAGAACGCCGAGGTGTCCTGCCCGAACTGGTTGTACATCATCATGCCGAGCATGCCCGCGCCGAAGCTGCCGAGGTAGACCGACCCGGTGCCCTGTAGCGCGTTGAAGACGGGCACGATCACGCCGATCGCCAGCGCCGTCACCCAGGCCGACTTGGTCTTCGGGTCACGTACGGCGTAGCGCAGGCTGCGCTGCGCGGAGGCGCCCGTCCGGCCGCCCGGCAGCAGCGCCCAGAAGCCGCCGCCGGCGCCACCGCGCTCCTTGACCGGCCCGGAGGCCGCGATCGTCGACCCGTCCGGAGCGACCATCAGCTTGGTCAGGCTGCGCTCCCAGGACCACATCAGGCCGGCCAGGGCAGCCACGGTCAGCACCAGCTGGGCCGCCGCCCGCCCGTACGCGCCCTCGCTCACGGAGTCGACCATGCCGACGGCGGTCGCCGGCGGCAGCCACTGCACCACCGCCTCGACGGGCTCCAGCTTCGACAGGCCGCCCGACTGGAAGAGGCTCTGGCTGGCGAAGTTGGCCAGCTGCGCGCCCACCGCGATCACCAGGCCGCTGAGGAGCGCCAGGTCCCGGCCCTTGCGGCTGGTCAGCAGGCGCACGTTGGCCGTCGCCACGGCCCGGGCGAGGGTGACGCAGCCGAGCAGCAGGAGCGGAACGGCCACCACGGCCGCCACCGCGCCGGCGGCGCCGCGCGCGACGGCTATCACCGAGCCGATCGCCAGGCACAGCGTGAACAGCGGCCCGATGCCGACGAGCGAGCTCACGAGCAGGGCCCGTACGAGAGGACGCGGCCGCAGCGGCAGCATCACCAGCCGGCTCGGGTCCAGCGTCTCGTCCCCGGCGGGGAAGAACAGCGGCATGAAGGCCCAGCCGAGCGCCAGGATCGCGGCCAGCAGGACCACGACGGTGCCCGCGTGCGCGTTGCCGTGCAGCAGGCCCAGGCCGAGCGTCATGAAGAAGCCGACCACCAGCGCGAAGGCCAGCGTCGAGAAGTAGGCGGCCTTGCGCTTCGAGGAACCCTTCAGCCCGTTGCGCAGCAGGGACAGCTTGATGCGGAGGAAGATCGGGGTCAGCGCGGGCGGCGCGGCGGAAGGAGTCGCTCCCGTGACGATCCCGGCGGGGGCGGCGGGCGCGCTCATCGCGCGACCGTCCCGGAGTTGCCGGAGTTGCCGCCGAGCCAGTCCAGCGAGTCCCCGGCCGTGTTGCGCCCGTGCGCGCCGACCAGTTCGAGGAAGGCGGCCTGGAGGGAGGGCGCGGAGCCCCGTACGTCGGCCAGCGGGCCCGCGGCGCGGATGCGTCCGGCGGCCATCACGGCCACCCAGTCGCACAGCGACTCGACGAGCTCCATCACGTGGGAGGAGAAGACGACCGTCGCACCGGACGCGGTGTAACGTTCCAGCACTCCGCGGATGGTCTGCGCCGACACCGGGTCGACGCCCTCGAACGGCTCGTCCAGGAAGAGCACTTCGGGATTGTGCAGCAGGGCCGCGGCCAGGCCGATCTTCTTGCGCATGCCGGTCGAGTAGTCGACGACCAGCTTGTGCTGCGAACCGGCGAGGTCGAGGATGTCCAGCAGCTGCGTGGCCCGCTTGTCGGTCTCCTCGCCCGGGAGTCCGCGCAAACGGCCCATGTAGCCCAGCAGTTCGCGCCCGGACAGCCGCTCGAAGAGCCGCAGTCCCTCGGGCAGTACGCCGATCCGGGCCTTCACCTCGGTCGGGTCGGCCCACACGTCGTGTCCCGCGACGAGGACCCGCCCCATGTCGGGGCGCAGCAGCCCCGTCACCATGGACAGGGTGGTCGTCTTGCCCGCGCCGTTCGGCCCCACCAGGCCGATGAACTTCCCCGCGGGCAGCTCCAGATCGATGCCGGCGACGGCCACCTGCTCGCCGAACCGCTTCCACAGACCTTCCACGCGCACGGCGGACGGCGCGGTTCGCGCGCCCTCCGTGCCGTACGTTCCACCCGTCGCATCGCCCTGGTCCGGCATGCGCCTGCCTCTCGTCACACGTCCCCGTTGGTCGTTCTCTCTTCACGATAGGAGGAGGGGGAGAGGCTTCATCAGTTACTTATGTCATGAGTTCCGGGCCCGGTCCCACAGGACCGCGTCACGACGGTCGCGCCGTCATCCCTGGCGCCGCTTGCGTTCCGCCGCCGCCTCGCTGCCGCACGCGTACGCCAGCGCGTCGATCAGCTCCTCCGTGTCGGGCAGCCAGCGGTTCGCGGGCGTGGGGCGGCGCGCCCACTGGACCGCGCCCCGGCCGCCGAAGCGGGTCGGCGGGGCAGCGACGTACTCACCTTCGCCGCGGGCGGTCAGGTCGATCGCGGACGGCGTCCAGCCCAGCTTGCGCACGAGGTCGGCGACCTTGACGCCGGCGCCGGGCAGCACGAAGAACAGCATCCGGTGGTCGGGCGTCAGCGTGACCGGCCCGAGGGTGCGCTGCATGCGCTCCAGCCGGGCCAGCGCCAGGAAGCCGGCCGAGTCCGGCACGTCCAGCGCGTCGAAGCTCCGGCCCGTCGGCAGCAGGATCGACGCCTGCGGGTTCTTCCCCCAGACCCGGCGCACCTGCACCGCGCTGCCGGTGGCGTGCGCCGCCCAGTCCTTCACGGCCGCGTGCGCGCCGGGCGCCGGGCAGTCCGCGGCCCCGCAGGAGCACAGCTCCCGGCCGTCCCCGGGCTCCAACCAGGTGCCGGCGAAGACATCCCAGTGCCGTTCTTCCGCGTACCGCACGGCATGGTCCAGCAGCTGCTCGCCGCGCTGCTTGGGGATGGGTGCGGTCTCCGTGACTCCCATGGTCTCTTCCACGCCCATCACAACTGCCCGGGTCACCCGGGGTTACGGGGGTAAACCCGCCCGCGGGCGGAGCATCGATCCTGCATATGGGGCGCACTGATGCACGTGTGGGGGCGCGTAGGAGGCCGGGGCGCTGTTGCTGGGTAGCGACACGACGCAGAGCGGAAGATTCTCCGCACATCAGGCGGGAAGTGATCATTCCAACGGATCACCCGCGGTCAGCAGGGGGTTTTCATGGCAGCCAGGCCTCTCGTCGCCCGCCAGCCGAACGAACGGCTGCAGGCGCTCATCCAGGAAGCCGGGTGCTCCAACGCCGGGCTCGCCCGGCGCGTGAACATGTGCGGGGCCGAACACGGCCTCGATCTGCGCTACGACAAGACCTCCGTGGCCCGATGGCTGCGCGGCCAGCAGCCGCGCGGCCGGGCACCCGGCATCATCGCCGAGGCGCTGGGGCGCAAACTCGGCCGGACCGTCACCATCGACGAGATCGGCATGGCCAACGGCAAGAACCTCGCCTCCGGTGTCGGCCTGCAGTTCTCCCCGACCGTCGTCGGCGCGATCGAGCAGGTCTGCGAGCTGTGGCGCAGCGACGTCGGCCGCCGCGACTTCCTCGCGGGCTCCAGCGTGGCCGCCTCGGCGCTCGTCGAGCCGAGCCGCGACTGGCTGATCACCGGCGCCGACACCCAGGTGGCGCGCAGCGGCGGTTCGCGGGTCGGCATGTCGGACGTGGAGGCGGTACGGGCGACCACCGAGGCCCTCAAGGAACTCGACCACCGCTTCGGCAGCGGGCACGTACGGCCGGTGGTCGTGCACTACCTCAACTCGGTGGTGTCGGGGCTGATCGGCGGCTCCTACCGGGAACCCGTCGGGCGGGCCCTGTTCGCGGCGGTGGCCCGGCTGACGGAGCTGGCGGGCTACATGGCGGTGGACACGGGGCAGCCGGGCCTGGCGCAGCGCTACTACATCCAGGCGCTGCGGCTGGCCCAGGCGGCCGGGGACCGCGCGTACGGGGGCTACGTACTGGCGGCGTCCATGAGCCACCTCGCGGCGGAGCTCGGGAACCCGCGGGAGATCGCGCAGTTGGCGCGGGCCGCGCAGGAGGGGACGCGCGGGCAGGTCACCCCTCGGGTCGAGGCCATGTACTACGCCGCCGAGGCGCGCGGGCACGCGCTGCTGGGCGACGGCCGGGCGACGGGGGTGCTGTCCGCGCGGGCGCTGAGCGCGCTGGAGCGGGCGGAGCCGGAGTCGGGCGACGACCCGGTGTGGATCCGCCACTTCGACGAGTCGTACCTGGCGGACGAGCTGGCCCACTGCCACCGCGACCTGGGGCAGGCGGACGCGGCGGCCCGGCAGGCCGAGGAGGCCCTGCGCGGCCTCCCGGCGGGCAAGGCGCGCCGCCGGGCCATCGGGCTGCTGCTGCTGGCGGCGGCGCGGGTGCAGCAGCGGGAGGTGGAACAGGCCTGCCAGACGGCCGTGCAGGCGGCGGACCTGCTGGAGGGGCTGCGCTCGAACCGGGGGGCGGAGTACCTGGAGGACTTCAGGACGCGGCTGGAGCCGTACCGGGAGGAGGCGGCGGTACGGGAGTTCGCCGCGCGGGTCGCCTGACGGCGGACTCGGCCGACGATCCGGGGGCCGGGCCGGGCCCGCCCATCCGCGCCTCAAGCGCCGGCGGGGCCGGCTGGAGGCGGCCCGGCCGTGCGGGAGGGGTGGAAAGGAGGGGGCGGAAGGGCGGGGACGGTGCGAGGGGCCGGGGGCCGCCCCGCTGCGCCCCGGGAGCAGGTAGCGTTGCCGGACGTTCCGTACGGTCGGGCGAGTCGGAGAAGGAGTCCCGGTGACGCAGAGCGGACAAGGGGGCGCCCCCCAGCCGGGTGCTCCGTGGGATCCGGACCCGGCGTCCGGGTATCCGGCGTACCCGGAGCAGCCGCAGCAGGCGCAGCCCGGGGCCGCCTACGGGTATCCGCAGGCCTACCCTTCGGCAGAAGCCCCGCCCGGGCACGTGGTCGGGCCCGGCTACGAGGGGCCCGGCGCGCCGCACGGCTACGGCTATCCGCCGCTGCCCGAGGCCGCCACCCAGTACATCCCGCCCGTCCCGGCCGATCCCGCGGCTCCCGGGTACGAGGAGGCGGCGACGCAGTACATCGCGCCCGTCCCCGCGTACCCCGGACAGCCAGGACAACCCGGGCATCCCGGGCACGACGAGGCCGCGACCCAGTTCATACCGCCCGTGCCGGCCGGCCCCGCGGCCCCCGGGCACGAGGAGGCGGCGACGCAGTACATCCCGCCGGTCCCCGCGGGCCCCGCCGCTCCCGCCGCCTCCGGCGTGGAGGGCTTCGACAACCTGTTCCGCGGCGACGACGACTCCGCCGGGCACACCCAGCACCTGCCGCCCGTACAGGAGCCCGTGCTGCGGGGCCGGCCGCCGCAGCGGCCCTACCCGCCGCGCGCGCAGGGCCCCGTACCGCCGCAGGCGCACCAGCCGCACCAGCCGCACCCGCACCAGCAGTACGCCCCGCCCCCGCCGGCGGAGCCCTCCCGCAAGGTCTCGCCCGCGATCATCGGCGCCGTCGTCATCGGCCTCGCCGTCGTCGGCCTCGGTGTCGGCACGCTGCTCCCCGACGGCAAGCCCCAGAACAACGACCCGGGCGCCGTGCCCGCCGCGCCGACCGCGAGCGGCGGCTCGGCCGAGCCCGGCGAGGCCCCGGTCGACCCGGCCCGTCCGCAGGCCGTCCAGCTGGACAAGCTCCTCGCGGACAGCAACGACAGCCGGGCCGCGGTGATCAAGGCCGTGGAGGACATCAAGAGCTGCGCCAACCTCGACCAGGCGGCCGCGGACCTGCGCGGCGCGGCCCGTCAGCGCGAGGAACTCATCACCCGGCTGCAGGAGTTGAAGGTCGACAAGCTGCCCGACCACGCCAAGCTGTCCGCCGCCCTGAACAAGGCCTGGCAGGCCTCGGCGGACGCCGACAACAGCTATGCCGCGTGGGCGGACGACGTGGACGACGACAAGTGCAAGGACGGCAAGGCCAAGGCCACCAAGAACGCCTCCGAAGGCAACAGGTCGAGCGGCGAGGCGACCAAGGCCAAGGAGTCGGCCGCGACCATGTGGAACACGATCGCGGCCAAGTACGGCCTCACCAAGCGCGACAAGTCCCAGCTCTGAGCCGGTGACCGGCGGCCGGACCGGTCGCCGGCCCCGCCCGCGCTCAGGCCGTGCGCGGCGCCTGCACCAGCGTCGGGGTCATGTCCTGGCTCTTCTCGCCGGGCTGCGCCACGAGGCGTCCGGACTGCACGATCTGGAAGGTGACCTGGCCGTTGACGATGCGGGGGAAGCCGGCGACGGCGCGCATGTCCTGGTAGCGCCAGCTCAGGTCGGGGGTGAGGCCGCCGGTCTTCACCGGCTGGGACTCGTTCAGCGACCGCTTGACCTTGCGGGCGTCGATGTCCTCGCCCTCCCCGAAGCGCTTCACGATCTCGCTCAGCACCGTGTACGCGATCCAGGTGGTCTGCGCCCCGCTGTCGTCGGGGTCGACGGTGTCGTCGCCGAAGGCGAAGTCGGTGACGACCTTGCGCATCGGCTCCCAGAGGGGGTCGGAGGACACCGGGTACCAGCTCGTGATGTACGCGCCCTCGAAGGGGCTCTCACGGCCGCCCGTGCGGTCCACCAGGGACTGGCTGACGCTTCCCAGCACGGAGGAGATCTGCGGCTTCCTGCGCTGCGGTTCGGTGCGGCGGAAGGCGTCGAAGAAGGTCTCGGTGCGCTCGCCGAGGACGGCGGTCACGCAGCCCTTGTCCCTCTCCTTCTCCTTGCCGGTGCCGCTGGTGTGCGCGAGGGCCTCGCTGGCCTGCGGCTTGAAGTCGGCGGAGTCCTCGGCGGCCCGGATGTCGGCGGCGTCGGCCATCTTGTTGGCCCGCAGTCCGGCGTTGAGGAGGACCGGCAGGGTGTCGCCGGCGATGGTGTCGGGGCGGACGAGCGCTACCTGGTCGCAGACGCGTCCCAGCTGGTGGCCGGCGCCGGCGATCAGGACGGACTGGCCGCCGTTGACCGGGTAGGAGAGCGGGGACTGGAACTCCTCCGAGGAGACGCCGTAGCCGCCGATGAAGGGGATGCCCTCGGCCTCCAGCGGGGCCATGAAGGCGCGTCCGTGCTGGCTGTAGGAGCCGACGACGGCGACGGCCTTCTCCGCGACCGCCTTGCGGGCGCAGTCGGCGGCACCGCTGGGGGTGTTCTTCTCGTTGCAGGTCAATACGCGGAGTTTGTGCCCGTTGATACCGCCCTTGGCGTTGACCCAGCGCTCGTAGGCCTTGGCCATTCCGGTCATCCCGGGCATGTTCGTGGCGCCGGTCCCCTCCGGGGCGAAGGTCATGACGGTGATGGTTCCCCCCGAGCCCCCCGAGCCGCCGGGGAGGGTCCCGCACCCGGCCACGAGGCAGGCACCCATCGCCGTGGCCACGACGGTGCGGGAGAGGGATGCTGCGCGTCGCGAGATGGTCATGTCCACGCACCATTCCGCCCCACCGGTAACTGTCGAGTGAGATGGACACAACATCGGGTGACGTCGAGGTGAATTGCGGGGGCGCGGTCGCTTGCAGGCGCCTCAAGATCGCACTGAACAGGAACGTACGATCGAAAGCGTGACATTCGCCCAAGGTTCGAAGAACTCTTCCAAACGCGGCGGCCGCTCCTCCACCATGGGCGGCATGCCCCTGAACGACATGCCGTG
Organism: Streptomyces sp. A0592; assembly: GCF_004795115.1. Classification (NCBI taxonomy): domain Bacteria; kingdom Bacillati; phylum Actinomycetota; class Actinomycetes; order Kitasatosporales; family Streptomycetaceae; genus Streptomyces; species Streptomyces sp. A0592. The sequence goes on along the minus strand of NZ_SSBM01000003.1, from coordinate 247,537 downwards.
GTGGCGCTGGCGCAGCAACGTGCGCTCGGCGCTGCACATGCTTTCCGATCCGGCCTTCCACGAGGACACCTGGCTGGCCGGCGACGAAGGGTACGGCGACGTCACCGACGCCGTGTACCGGCTCGTCGAGGACACGTGGCTCGACAGCTGGTCGGCGGAGAAGTACGTCGGCACGATCTTCCGCGACTCGCAGGAGGCGGCCCTCGTCGACCTCGCCGTGCTGCGCGTCCTCCGGATCCTCCACCAGGTCGGCCCCGACGCCCCCGTCTCCGTCTACCTGGAGCACCACGCGTGGCCCGAGGCGGTCCGTGCCGCGCGCGAGGCGCACGTACGGCTCGCGCAGGCCGACGGGGACGACCCGGACGTACGGCCCACCTCGCTGGAAGTATTGAAGATCCTCACCCGCGCGGTGTGAAAGGCTGTGCGGTCATGAGCGACCCGCACACCGAGGCCCAGGCCCAGCAGCAGCCCCAGTACGTCCTGACCGTGTCCTGCCCCGACAAGCAGGGCATCGTGCACGCCGTGTCGAGCTACTTGTTCATGACCGGCTGCAACATCGTGGACAGCCAGCAGTTCGGAGACCGGGAGACCGGGCTCTTCTTCATGCGGGTGCACTTCGAGGCCGAGCCTGCGGTCACGGTGGAGAAGCTGCGGGCGAGCTTCGCCGCCATCGGTGAGTCCTTCAAGATGGACTGGGAGATCCACCGCTCCGAGGAGCGCATGCGGATCGTCCTGATGGTGTCCAAGTTCGGGCACTGCCTCAACGACCTGCTGTTCCGCTCGCGGATCGGGGCCCTGCCGGTCGAGATCGCGGCCGTGGTCTCCAACCACACCGACTTCGCCGAGCTGGTCGCCTCGTACGAGGTGCCCTTCGTGCACATCCCGGTGACGAAGGACACCAAGGCGCAGGCCGAGGCGCAGCTGCTGGAACTCGTACGCGCCGAGAACGTCGAGCTGGTGGTGCTGGCGCGGTACATGCAGGTGCTGTCGGACAACCTCTGCAAGGAGCTGAGCGGGCGGATCATCAACATCCACCACTCGTTCCTGCCGAGCTTCAAGGGCGCCAAGCCGTACCACCAGGCGCACGCGCGCGGTGTGAAGCTGATCGGCGCGACCGCGCACTACGTGACGGCCGACCTCGACGAGGGGCCGATCATCGAGCAGGAGGTCGAGCGGGTGGGCCACGAGGTCACCCCGGACCAGCTGGTGGCCGTCGGCCGCGACGTGGAGTGCCAGGCGCTCGCGCGCGCGGTGAAGTGGCACAGCGAGCACCGCGTACTGCTGAACGGCTCCCGCACGGTGGTCTTCGCCTGACGGGCGCCGCGCGGGGAACGGGCCGCGCCCAGGGCGGGCCCGGTCCGGCCATGACGTGACCGGCGGCCCCCGGCTCGGGACCTGCGGCTCGCAGCTACGCAGCTCGCAGCTCGCAGCTCGCAGCTCGCAGCTCGCGCCGACGGTGACCGGCTCGCGGCGCGTCGGCCGTCCGGCCCGCGTCCTCGGGCGCACGGGGCGCGCACGCCGGCCCGGGGTCGCGGTTCGCCCTGGCCGGGGTCGGGGCCGTGGTGTGCCGGGCGCGGGACGGCGGGGCCTGCCCCGGTCCCGGTCCTCCGGCCCGGCCGGTCGCACGGCAGCACCCGGTGGGGCCGCCTGTCCGTCACCGCTGTGCGGGCGGCGTGGCGTCGGGCGGTCCACCCGGTCACAGCACTAGGCCGTCTCTTTCGGATCTTGTCGGTCGAGCCCGCGTCGTCCGGTGCCGTTGCATCGCAAGGCGGAGGGGCGCCCGTGTACTGGACGTACTCGGGTGCCCCGACAACCTGGGGGTCCCCCCCCGGACGGAGTCCGGGGGATGAGGTGCGGTGCCGGGCGGCGCGGCCCGGCAAGATCCGAAAGAGACGGCCTAGCCGCAGGCGTTACGCGTCCGGGGCCTCCACGCCGCAGTACCCCGCGAAGGCGGCCAGGATCTCGTCCTCCGAGATGCGGCCGTCGCCGTCGGTGTCGAGGCCCTGCGCCACCTGCTCGGCGAGTTCGGGCGCCGTCCCGAGGACGCGCAGCACCCGGGCCGCGGCCGTCGGCGTCGCGCCGAGGCCGTCCTCGTCCGCCACCGCGATCACGGCCCGCAGGAACGGCCTGGCGATCTCCGCGAACCGCTGCGGGTTGTCGCGCAGCCGCTTGGCCGCGCCGGTGATGAACTCCTCGCGGGACACCCGCTGGTCCCCGTCGACGTCCGCGATCCCGGCCATACCCTGCCAGAACGCCTCGGCGCCGCCGAAGACGGCCTGGCCCTTCTCCGACCGTGCGGCGGTACCGAATTCGGCCAGGACGGCCTTCGCGGCCGCGCTGAAGTCCTCCCGGTCGATGAAGCCGGACCCGTCCTGGTCGAAGGTGGCGAATCGGGCGGCGATCTTGCGCTCGTATTCTGCGCTGTCCATATGCGGCGTTCCACCTTCACGTGTGCGTGGGGTTCAGATCAAGACAAGGCAGGAGCGTAAGGCCTTGGTGGCCTGCACGTTAAGCGAAGTGGTCAAGCAGGCGGCCGCATCGAACCCGCGCACGGGGAGCGCGGCGGGGCGCGTACGCCTGTACCCATGTGCCCTGGGCCGCACCACCGTTCACGCCCTGCAACGCCCCTATCACGCAGGGCCTACTTCCGAGGGGAGCTTCGTCCAAAACAGGCGCGATCCGCCATGTGCCCACTACATTCGTTGCGTCGACACACGGCTGGGGGCACTTATGCCGAAGGACGTACCACCGCGGTGGGACCGCCGCATGCAGCAGCGCCTCGCCCGCGGCGAGGCCGCCGCACTCGGTGAGCTCTACGACCGCTTCGCCTCGCTCGTGCACAGCCTGGCGCACCGCGTGCTGGGCGACGAGAAGGCGGCGGACCGGATCACCCGCGAGGTCTTCGGCTACATCTGGGAGAACCCGGACGCCTACGACCCCAAGCAGGGCTCCATGCGCTCCTGGGTCGCCCGGATCACCCAGGGCCAGGCGGTGGCCCGGCTGCGCCAGGCCGAACTGGGCCGCGGCTCCCGCGAGGAGCTGGAACAGAAGGTGCGCAGCGCCAACGCCGCTGCCCGCGCGGACTACATCGTCACCTCCATGCCCGCACCGCTGCGGGCCGCGCTGGAACTCGCCTACTTCAAGCGGCGCGACTACCGGCAGGCTGCCGCCGACCTCCAGATCAGCGAGGACGAAGCCCGCCGCAGGCTGCGGCTCGGGCTCCAACTGCTGTCGACCGCCAACGCCCTCCCGCAGGAGGACGCCGCCCAGCCCGGTTACGGCCCGCGCGAATACGGAACACCCCGATGAACGGCCCCGCCCAGTCGCCCGACGACGGATACGAGCGTCCCGGCGGCCGGGCGCGGATACCCGGCCCGCGCGGGGCCGCCGACGACCTCGACCCGGGGCACGCACCGCGCCCGCTGCCGCTGCCCGCCGAACCGACGCCGCCGCCGTCACCGCCGCCCTCGCACGCCGTGCTGAAGTCCCTCCTCGGCGCGTGGGCGCTGGCCGCCTGCTCGACCGAGGAGACCCGGGCGGTCGAGGACCACCTCACCGAGTGCGCACCCTGCGCGGAGGAGGCGCTGCGGCTGCGCGACGCGGTCGGACTGCTGCACCCCGAGGAGACCCTCGACCTCAAACCGCTGCTGCGCTCGCGCGTCCTGGAGGACTGCCTCGGCAAGCGGCCGGCCCGCATCCCGGTGCCGGTGTGGGCGAGCCCGTACGACACCGAGACCGCGCGGCTCGACGCCCTGCTGCAGGACTTCGGCGACTCCGAATGGCACACCCCGGTGCGCCTGAAGTGGTTCGAGGAGGAACGGAGCCGGTCGCAGCGGACCACGGTCGCAGGTGTGATCGGACACCTCATGACCGTCGACGGGCTGATCGCCACCGCGCTCGGCCTGGACGACCCGCTCGGCTCCGAAGCGCCGCCGGGCGGTCCGACCGTACGGACGGAGTACTTCTGGGGCGCGTCCGCGTACCCGACGACGCGGCAGGTGCGCGAGCCGTGGCGGGAACAGGGCCACACCCTGGTCCGTACGGTGTCCTTCGCAGGCCGTGGCGTCGCCGAACTCGCCGTGGACTACGGCGGTTTCGCACTGCCGCTCGGCGACGCCTTCCTGGAGCGGGCCTTCGAGTGCTGGGTGCACGCGTGGGACATCGCGGACGCGGTGGACTACCCGTACGAGCCGCCCTCCGGGCCGCACCTGCACGGGATGATCGACCTGGCGGCGCGACTGCTGCCGGGCGCGCTGGCACAGCGCCGCCGCGCGGGCCTGGCGGCCCCGGCGCGGGGCCTGGTCGCGGCGGGAGCGCCCGGGCGGACCCTGCACCTGGAGATCGAGGGCGCGGGTGGCGGCGGCTGGGACATCGCGCTGGACTCGCCGGGAGCGAAACCGTCGCCGGAACGGACGGTGGCGGAGATCGCCCTGGACGGCATCGAGTTCTGCCAGCTGGCCGCGGGCCACATCTCGCCGGAAGACGTGGCGGCCGGCCAGCACGGCGACCGCGAAGCAATCCGCGACGTCCTGTTCGCGGCAGCCTCCCTGAGCCGCCTGTAGGGGGGTACGGTCACCCGCGCACCCGGCGCCTCCACCCCCGCGGCCCCACCCCCCGGGCCGGCGGCTGCCCACCCACCCCCGGGCGCGGCGGCATCGAAGCACGGCGGAAGCCGGCGGGGGCGGGTCGGGACCGGCAGCGCGCGGGGTGGTGTGGGGGCGGTGTCTGAGTGGGGCGGTATCAGTGACGTGCTGGGGGTTTCCCGTCCGTCCTATCGTCTTCCGTGTCGTGCCGGTCCCTCAAGGGCGCTCCTTTGTCGCGTCGCTTCGCGATGGCCTTCGGCCACCCTTGACCGCCCGTCCCGCCCCGGAAAATCGAGGACAGCCGGGAAGCCCCCAGAAGAACGGGCCGGGGACAGGCGGAGAGACGGGCACATCAGCGAGGCGCGGGGTGGTCGGGAGCGCGCCTCAGATCGCTACGCACGCCTGTCCGTCGGCGTCTGCGGGCCTCTGTGGCTGGGCATAAGCCGCCATCGATCGCTACGTGCTTCTCGATCACGCGTCTGCAAGCCCCATGGGCGGGTGTGAGGCGCCCACAAGCACCCAGGTGTGAGCTGCGTTCCGCGTCTACGCGCCCTGACAGGAAGACGGAGCGCCGCCTCGAACGTCATTCGACGGACTCGACGTTGGAGATCGCCGTTGTGAATTCACATCCAGACGAACCGCGGATGTAAGCCAGTTCAACCCAGAGTTCGTGGGCTGAGCCCGAGACGTTTTCATTGATCACTGCCATCAGCTCCCCCCTCTACGCCAGAGGCGATGTCGCGGACGGGTCGGCGTAGGAGGTGGTGGGGAACGTATTCGTAGCGCTCACTCATCGACTTCGCGCTTCAAGGTGCTGAGGAAGCGCTCCCACCCGACCAGGGCCCGGTTGAACAGATCCGAACTCGGCTCTCCAATGGCAGTCGTCAAGCGGCTGTCCTCCGTGCAGACGCCGAACTCGTCAATGCGCGGCCGCATGCAGATCACTCCTCCGTAGTGCGCGGTTGGGTCTGTGCCGATGCTGCGGCCCCCGTCGGAGCGTTGCCACCGCGTTCTCGGGACGTTTGAGACGTTTCGTCGGTACGGTTCGCTCCGTCCTTGACGGGTCATGGAGGCGAATCATGAATCACGTGCTGCGCCGGGCAATGGCGAATGCCAAGATGACGGAGACGCACCTCGCAGAAGCTTGTGGAGTCGATGCGAAGACGGTCGGTCGATGGATCACCGAGCCACACCGCATTCCTCACGCCCGCCACCGTTGGGCGGCGTCTGAAGCGTTAGGGGAGGAGGAGGCAGCCTTGTGGCCCAACGCCGTACGATCGGCACTCACCACCGGGCCGGACCGGGAGATCGTCCAGGTCTTTCCGTATAGGTCGGCCGCACCTGCCAGCCTGTGGAAGTCCCTTGTGGCGAAGGCGCAGAGCGAGCTGGTGTTCGCCGGATACACCAACTACTTCCTTTGGCTGGAGCAATCGTCACCCCGATTCTGGCGCGCAGGGTCGGCCACGATTCGCCAATGATGCACCTCCGCCGCAGGCAGGCGGACGGCATGTTCGACCGCTTCGCGGCTCATGTCGAAGAGCTGTGGAGCCGTGGACGTGACATCAGAGAGGCGAGGCGAGATGCCCAGGCGTGACTACGAGGACGATCCCCACGCGCCGGTGGCGAACAGCTTGGTGCCGGCGGCCTCGGCGATCGTCGTCGACGACGACGGTCGGGTGTTGCTGCAACGGCGCACGGACAACGAGATGTGGGCTCTGCCCGGCGGCAAGATGGAGATTGGGGAGAGCATCGGAGACTGCGCGGTTCGAGAGACGCTCGAGGAAACCGGCATTGCGGTTGAGATCGTGGGGATCGTCGGTACGTACACGAACCCCGGACACGTCTTCGCCTACGACGACGGAGAAGTCCGCCAGGAGTTCTCAATCTGTCTTCTCGCCCGGCCCACCGGCGGCACCCTCCGGACGTCCGACGAGTCTCTCGAGGTCGCCTGGTTCGCGCCCGAGGACACGGACAATCTCCCGATGGTGCCCAGCATCCGCAAGCGCATCGACGACTGGCGCGCAGGTCGCGGTCCCGTAGTTCGCTGACGCCGCCACTGACACGCAGACGCCGAACTCAATTCGTGTGTGGCGGTCGATCGCGTCCGTTGTCCAGCCCCAGGCGGTCTGCGGTCGCGTGATCGAGAAGTGCGTAGCGAGTGTGGGCGGCTTATGCCCAGCCACAGAGGCCTGCGGCCGCCTACCAGCAGGACCGTGTAGCGATCTGAGGCGCCCCCGACCGCCCCGCGCATCGCTGATGTGCCCGTCCCTGAAAAGAACTCCCCGCCCGTTCTTCTGGGGGGTTTCCGGCTGTCCTCGATTTTCCGGGGCGGGACGGGCGGTCAAGGGTGGAGCGCAGCGACATCGCGAAGCGACGCGAGGAACGAGCGCCCTTGAGGGACCGGCCCGACACGGAAGACGATAGGACGGACGGGAAACTCCCAGCACCTCCGTGATCCCGCCCCGCGCAGATCCCGCCCCGCGCAGATCCCGCCCCCAGCACACCGCCGCGCCTACCGCCCCCGCCCCATCGGCTCCCGCCGTGCCCCGCCCGCGCCCCGCCCCCTACGCGTACCGCTCCCGCAGTTTGTACTTGAGGACCTTGCGCAGGGCTTCGTTGCGGGGGAGGGCTTCCAGGAGTTCGAGTTGTTCCGGGAGTTTGTGGGTGGCCAGGCCTTCGGTGCGGAGGTAGGCCGTGACCTGGTGGAGGGTCAGGGGGGCTGCTCCCGCGGGCTGTTCGACGACCGCGCAGACGCGTTCGCCGCGGGTCTTGTCCGGGAGGCCGATGACCGCCACGTCCGCGACGCCCGGGAGGCGGTGGAGGAGGTCTTCGATCTCCTTGGCGGAGATGTTCTCGCCCTTGCGGATGATCACGTCCTTGCTGCGGCCGGTGAGGACGAGGTAGCCGTCCGGGGTGAGGTGGCCGAGGTCGCCGGTGATCAGGTAGCCGTCGGGGTCGAAGGCCTCGGCGGACTGGTCGTGGCCCAGGTAGCCCTGGCAGACCGCCTCGCCGCGCAGGCGGACCTCGCCGTCGGTGTTCGCAGGGAGCGGGGTGCCGTCGGGGGTGGTGATGCGGATGGACATGCCCTCCGGGGGTCGGCCCTCGGTGGTGGCGAGGCGCTCCGGGGTGTCGTCGGGGGCGCCCATGGTGATCATCGGGACTTCGGTCATGCCGTAGCCGTGGGTGAGCTGGCAGCCGAGTTCGCGGACCACGGCGTGGTAGATCTCCGGCGGTTTGGGGGCGCCGCCGCCCGCGAGGAGGCGGAGGGTGGGGATGAGGGGGACGTTCGGGGCCATGCGCTGTTCCGTGAGGAACATGGAGTAGAAGGCGGTGGATCCGCCGGCGACGGTGACCCCGTGGCGGCGGTAGCCGTCGAGGGCGTCCGGCATGGCGAACTTCTCGAAGAGGACCGCGGGGAATCCGTAGAGCAGCAGCATCACGGTGTAGTCCGGTCCGGCTATGTGCGCGAAGGGGAAGGCCATCGAGCCGACGTCGGACGGGGTCAGGTGCAGGGCGTGCGCGAGGCAGGAGCCGCCGGCTATGAGGGAGCGGTCGGTGTGCAGGACGCCCTTGGGGTCCGAGGTGGTGCCGGAGGTCCAGTAGATCCAGCGGACGTCGGTGCCGGTGGCGGGCGGTGGGGGCAGTACGGCCGGGTCGCCGTCGGGGAGGGAGGCGTAGGCCTCGAAGACGCCGCGGGCGCCGAGCCGGCGGGCCATGGCGGGGTAGTCGTGGCCCCGCCAGGTTCCGGGTGTCGCGAAGAAGTCCGCCTTGGCCTCGCGGAGCGCGAAGCCGACCTCGCGGTCGCGGTAGAAGGGGATGACGGGGGTCTGGACGGCGCCGATCCGGGCGAGGGCGACGGTGAGCAGCACGGTCTCGATGCGGGTGGGGAGCTGCCAGGCGACGACGGTGCCGGGGCGTACTCCCATGTCGTGGAGGCCTGCGGCGACGCGTTCGGAGCGGTCGCGCAGTTCTCCGAAGGTGAGGCTCCGGTCGTCGGCGGGGTCTTCGGCCGCTTCGATGAGGACGGCGGTGTCCGGGGTGAGTGCGGCCCGGCGGGAGACGAGTTCCCACAGGGTGCGGGAACGGCTCAGTTCTGTCGCGGTCGCGGTGTCCGTCATCCCAGACCTCCCCATAGCCATAGCTGACGGTTAGTCAGATCAAGCGCAGAGCGTAGAGCGCATGCGCTTGTCGGTCCAGGGGTGGCGGGGCTAGCTTGTTTCTGACGATCCATCAGATCGGCACGGGATTGGCACCGGATTGGGGAGCCCATGGAACTGCCTCGGATCATCAGCGTCGACGACCACGTGATCGAGCCCGCGCACCTGTTCGACGTCTGGCTGCCCGCCAAGTACCGCGACCGCGGGCCCAAAGCGCTCACGGCCGGCATCGGCGAGCTGCAGTACACGGGCGGCAAGTACGTGATCTCCATGGACCCGGACGGCCCGCCGACCGACTGGTGGATCTACGAGGACCTGAAGTTCCCGTACAAGCGCAACATCGCCGCCGTCGGCTTCGACCGCGACGACATGACGCTGGAGGGGATCACCCGCGAGGAGATGCGCCAGGGGTGCTGGGACCCCAAGGCGCGCCTCGCCGACATGGACCTCAACCACGTCGAGGCCTCCCTGTGCTTCCCGACCTTCCCGCGCTTCTGCGGGCAGACCTTCGCCGAGGCGCACGACAAGGAGGTGGCCCTCGCCTGCGTCCGCGCCTACAACGACTGGATGGTCGAGGAGTGGTGCGGCGACAGCGGCGGCCGGCTGATCCCGCTGTGCATCATCCCGCTGTGGGACATCGACCTGGCCGTGGCCGAGATCCGGCGCAACGCGGCCCGCGGGGTGCGCGCGGTGACCTTCTCGGAGATCCCGACCTACCTGGGACTGCCGTCGATCCACTCCGGCTACTGGGACCCCTTCTTCGCCGTCTGCCAGGAGACCGGCACGGTGGTCAACATGCACATCGGGTCCAGCTCGCAGATGCCCGCGGCGTCCCCCGACGCGCCGCCCGCCGTCCAGGCGTCGCTCAGCTTCAACAACGCGATGGCCTCGATGATGGACTTCCTCTTCAGCGGCGTGCTGGTGAAGTTCCCGACGCTCAAGCTGGCCTACAGCGAGGGGCAGATGGGCTGGATCCCCTACGCCCTGGAGCGCGCGGACGACGTGTGGCAGGAGCACCGGGCGTGGGGCGGGGTGCGCGACCTGATTCCCGAGCCGCCGTCGACGTACTACTACCGGCAGATGTTCTGCTGCTTCTTCCGCGACAAGCACGGGATCGCCTCGCTCGACGTCGTCGGCCGGGACAACGCGACCTTCGAGACCGACTACCCGCACGTCGACTCGACCTTCCCGCACACCAAGGAGGTCGCCCTCGACCACGTGCAGGGGCTGGACGACGAGACCGTCTACAAGCTGATGCGCGGCAACGCCATCCGCATGCTCGGCCTGGACCTCGACAAGCACCTGGCCAAGGACAAGGGCCGCTGATGGACCTGACGTACACCGAGGAGGAGCAGGACTTCCGGGCGCGGCTGCGCGAGTGGCTCCTCAAGGCGCTGCCCGAGCTGCCCGCCCGGCCGTCCCCGGACGACTGGCCGGGCCGCCGCGCCTACGACCTGGGCTGGCAGCGCCGGCTGTACGAGGCCGGTTACGCCGGCCTGCACTGGCCGGTGGACGCGGGCGGCCGCGGCGCCACCCCGACCCAGCACCTGATCTTCCTGGAGGAGACGGAGCGCGCGGGGGCCCCGTACGTGGGCGCGAACTTCGTCGGGCTGCTGCACGCCGGCCCGACGATCGCCGCCGAGGGCACGGCCGGGCAGCGGGCGCGCTGGCTGCCGCCCGTACTGCGCGGCGACGAGGTGTGGTGCCAGGGCTTCAGCGAGCCCGACGCGGGCTCCGACCTGGCCACCCTGCGCACGCGCGCGGTCCGCGACGGCGACGACTACGTGATCACGGGCTCGAAGATCTGGACCTCGCACGCGGAGGTCGCCGACTGGTGCGAGCTGCTCGTACGCACGGCCCCCGACGCCCCCAAGCACCGCGGGATCTCCTGGCTGGCCATGCCGATGGACGCGCCGGGGGTGACCGTACGGCCGCTGCGCACGCTCGCCGGGTCGACGGAGTTCGCCGAGGTGTTCCTCGACGAGGTACGGGTCCCGGTCGCCAACCGGGTGGGCGCGGAGAACGACGGCTGGCGGGTCACCATGGTCACCCTGTCCTTCGAGCGGGGCACCGCCTTCGTCGGCGAGGTCGTCGCGTGCCGCAGGACCCTGGGCGAACTGGCCCGTACGGCGAGGGCGAACGGCCGCTGGGACGATCCGGCGCTGCGGCGCCGGCTGGGCCGGCTCTACGGGGAGTTCGGCGCGCTGTGGCGGCTGACCCAGTGGAACGTCAGCGAGTCGGAGCGCTCCGGCGGGGTGCCGGGGATCGGCGGCTCGGTCTTCAAGCTCGCCTATTCGCACGCCCGCCAGGAGCTGTACGACGTGGCGGCCGAGGTGCTGGGGGCGTCGTCGCTGTCGCTGGAGGAGGAGTGGACCCTGGACCGGCTCTCCTCCCTCTCGTACACGATCGCGGCGGGGACCTCGCAGATCCAGCGGAACATCGTCGCCGAGCGGATCCTCGGCCTTCCGAAGGGCCGGTGAGGGCATGGACTTCCAGCCGACGGAGGACCAGCGGGCCCTGCGGGCGGGCGTAAGGGAGCTGCTGGAGGGCCGGTACGGGCGGGAGGCGCTGCGCGCCTCGGTGGACGCCGCGGCGGACGCGGGCGCGGGCGCGGGAGCGGGCGCGGCCGTGGCCGTGGACCGCGGCCTGTGGCGGGAGCTGGGCGAGGCGGGCTTCTTCGCGCTGCGGCTGCCGGAGTCCGAGGGCGGCGTGGGGCTGGCGCTGCCGGAGGCGGTGCTCGTGTTCGAGGAGGCCGGCCGGGCCCTGGTGCCGGGGCCGCTGGTGGCGACGCACCTGGCGGCGGGGGTGGTGCCGGGGGCCGCGGCGGGTGCGGCGGTGGTGACCGCCTTCGACCTGGGCGGGGAGCTGGTCGCGTACCTGGGGGAGGCGGACGCGGTGCTGGGGGCGGCCGTGCTCCCGGTCGGCGAGCCGGTGCGCGCGGCGGACCCGCTGACACCCCTGTACCGGGTCGCGCGGCCGGGCGGCGCCGGAGTGTCGGCGTGCGAGTCCGCGTACGTGTCGGAGGGGGCGCTGCTGACGGCCGCGCTCCAGGTCGGGAGCGCGCTGCGGACGGTGGAGCTGGCGGTGCGGTACGCGGGGGAGCGCGAGCAGTTCGGGCAGCCGATCGGGGCGTTCCAGGCGGTCAAGCACCTGTGCGCGCAGATGCTGGTGCGGGCGGAGGTGGCCCGTACGGCGGTGTACGCGGCGGCGGTGACGGGGGATCCGGGGGAGGCAGCGGGGGCGAAGCTGCTGGCGGACGAGGCGGCCGTGCGCAATGCGCGGGACTGTCTGCAGGTGCACGGCGGGATGGGCTTCACGTGGGAGGCGGACGTGCACCTGCACCTGAAGCGGGCCTGGGTGCGGGCCGAACAGTGGCGGACGACGGCGGCGGCGGAGGAGCTGCTGGCGCAGGAACTGCTGGACTCGACGCGGTAGGCGGCGCGTCGGGAGGCGCGGTGGGGGCGCGGCCGGAGGTGTGCCGGGAGGCGTGTGACGGGCGGGCCGTGAGGGGCCCGTGAGCCGCACGGGAGGGGTACGGGAGCAACGACGCGGGACGCATGTCCGATTACAGAGAGTTGATATCGGTTTGTGTCCTGCGCCTACCCCGTTACGGCCCGGAGTCGGGTGCCTGCTCCGGTACGCTCCCACGCATACGAGTGGTTGAGCGGCGTGGCCGCACAGTATGCACTACGCCTACTTCTTCGCGCGTGAATATGCCCGAAGCGCTTGTTGTGGTGACTGTAGGTCAACCATGCTGCTACGGAAGGGGGTCACGGTCGGTGATCCCGTCCTGTCGCGAGGCGAAGTGTCCGCCGGTTCGGATGGTGTGAGCGGTGCAGGTGCTTCAGGTTCAGCTGGAGGTAGGCGCGGATCCGGCCGAGGTCGGCCGGGCGCGGCGGTGGGCTCGGTCCCGGCTGGCGGGGTCCGGCATAGGGGACGACGAGCCGCTCGCCGAGACGCTGATCCTGCTGATCTCCGAACTGGTCACGAACGCGGTCGTGCACACGGGCTGTCCGGCCGTGCTGCGCATGCTCTTCGGGGGACCGGGGGTGCGGGTCGAGGTGGCCGACGCCAGTGACCGGGCCCCGGCCCGCCGGCAGGCCTGCGGCGAGGACACGGGCGGGCGCGGCCTGGAGCTGGTGGACGGCCTGGCGGACCGGTGGGGCTGGCAGCGCGAGGGCGCGGGCAAGCGGATCTGGTGCGAGATCGACCGGGCGCGGAAGGCGGAGGCGGACGCCGCTGCGAGTGGCGCCTCGGCCGAGACGGCCCCGTGCTGTCCGCCCGAGGTTCACACTCCGGTGCGGGAACCGCGCGTGTACCTCTAACGAGGTGTTGACGGTTCGTCACCTGTTGATCACCCTGGTGTGGAGCGATTCGACGCGAGGGGACGCCAAGGACACGCCTTGACGAGTGCGGGTCGCGGGGTGGCGGCCGCCGTGCCGCGCTCGGGGCGTGCATGCGCGCCGCCGCCACCCGCAGCACACCGCGGCGCGCTCCGCGGCCCTGAGGTACGGGCGGCGGAGCGCGGCGGGCGCAGGGCGCCGGGGCGGGAGGTCAGCCGTCGGTGCAGATCACGTCGTAGGGGCGGCCCACCGAGATGGTCAGACGGATGGGGTCCGTGGTGCCGGAGGGGCACTCTTCCTTGGTCTTGACGAGGCCGAGGACCTTGAGCGCGCCCGAGCCGCCGCAGGGGACCTCCTTGGCCTGGGAGGTCACGCAGTCGCCCTTGACGAGCTGGCCGCCGCCGGCGCCCGCGTCGCCGGGGTGCTCGTTGGAGAGGTTGCGGCCGCAGACGGTGTTGGTGGGGATGCCGCTCGACTTGCCGCCGCTGTAGGAGATGCTCACCTCGATCATCACGTCGGTGCCGGCCGGGCACTGGATGGAGCCCGGCAGGATGCTGGCGTCCTTGATGTCGATGGCCTTGAAGGAGGCCCCGGAGTCGGAGCAGCTCGTCCGCTTGTACGCGTCGGCGCCCTTGGAGGGGTCGGGTCCGCCGCAGTCGCCGACCTTCCACGCGCTGGAGGTGTCGGAGGAGGACTCGGGGGAGCCGGGGTCCTTGGCCGTGGGCTTGGCGGACGGCGACGCGGAGGCGGAGGTGGAACCGGAACCGGACGTCTTGCCCTTGTCCTCGCCCAGCACCTTGGAGGCGCCGTAGGCGCCGACGACGACCAGGGCGACGACCAGGAAGGTGACGAACTTGTTGTTCCCGCGTCGCTGCGGGGCGCCCGGGGTGAAGGGCGGCGGTGGCGGGGGTGGGGACGCCTGGTACGGGTTGGACATGCGCTTCTCCAGTGCTGAGGGTGGTGAGGAGCGGGGGGTGACGCGAGAACGGTGACGCGTCATGGACACAACATGGTTCCACCCGGCGCGGGGCCCGGTCCGCCGGGGTCGCCCCGCCCCTCGCCACCTGCGCGGACGCGTCTCAGAGGATGGCCACCGGGGCCACCGGGGTGCCGGTGCCGCCCACGAAGGGCTCGGGCATGGCCGACAGGAGGAAGGCGTACCGGTTTTCTTCTGCACAGGCTGTGGACAGTTTTTCGAGGTTCCAGTTCTGACCCTGGTGCATGCCCATCTCCACCAGGTCGAGGGCGTGGACCGGCAGCCACAGGTTCTCGATCTCCGGCGGGAAGATCTCGAAGGTCAGGGTGTCGTTCGCGACGGCCGCCACGTCCCGGGCGTGGAACCACTCCGGCGTACGGACGGACAGCCCGGGGGAGGGGAAGCCGTAGCCGTGCCTGTCGCCCGCCAGGTAGGCCTGGATCTGGCCGGTGCGGACCAGGACGATGTCGCCGGGGCGGACCGTGACCCGGCCGAACTCCTCGGCCTCCGCCAGGTCCGCCGGGCTCACCGCGTGGTCGCCCGGCAGCCGGTCGAGGCCCTTGGCGCGGGCGACGTCGAGGAGCACCCCGCGCGAGACGATGGGGGTGGCCTTGTCGATGCCGCTGAACTCGGCCCGCCCGTGCGCGGTGATGCTGCCGGCGGGGCGGCCGTTGTAGATCCGGCCCGAGTGCGAGACGTGGGTGAGGGCGTCCCAGTGGGTGCCCGCCTGGAGGCCCATGCTGACGGCGTCGTCGCTGCACGCCACCGTGCCCGGGCCGAAGAGCTCCTGGTTGATCTGCACCATCGTGTGCAGCGGGTTGATCCGGCCGGGGATCATGCCGACCTGGACCCCGTCCTCCTTCAGGGGCAGCGCCAGGGGGACGCGGCGGCCGCTGCGGATCTCCGCGGCCGCACCCCGGACGACCTCGTCGGTGATCAGGTTCAGGGTGCCGATCTCGTCGTCGGCGCCCCAGCGTCCCCAGTTGTTGACGCGCTTGGCGATGTCGTGGAACTCGGCGGGCAGGGTCATGGGCGTCGACAGCTCCTTGCGTGAATGCGGCAACGAGGGCTTGTGCGCGTACATCTGACTACCCATAGAATCTAACGGTCCGTCAGAAAACGCGGGAAGGGGCCGGACGTGGGGAACTTCTTGGCAGGCAGGGTCGTCGCCGTCACCGGCGCCGGCCGGGGCATCGGACGGGCCGTGGCACTCGCCGCGGCCGCCGAGGGCGCCAGGGTCGTCGTCAACGACTACGGCGTCGGCATCGAGGGCGGAGAGCCCACCAGCGAGATCGCCGACGGCGTCGTGAAGGAGATCCAGGCCGCCGGCGGCGAGGCCGTCGCCGTCGCCGACGACATCTCCACCATGGCGGGCGGCCAGCGCATCGTCGACACCGCCCTCGCGCAGTACGGACGCATCGACGGGGTCGTCTGCGTGGCCGGCATCCTGCGCGAACGGATGCTGTTCAACATGAGCGAGGAGGAGTGGGACCCGGTGGTAGCCACCCATCTCAAGGGCACCTTCACCGTCTTCCGCGCCGCCTCCGCCGTCATGCGCCGCCAGGGATCGGGCACCCTGATCGGCTTCACCAGCGGCAACCACCAGGGCTCCGTCGCCCAGGCCAACTACAGCGCCGCCAAGGGCGGGATCATCTCCCTCGTCCGCTCCGCCGCGCTGGGCCTCGCCAAGTACGGCGTCACCGCCAACGCCGTCGCACCCGTCGCCCGCACCCGCATGTCCGCGAACGTCCCCATGGAGCTCAAGGAGATCGGCGAGCCCGAGGACGTCGCGGCGCTGGTCACCTACCTGCTCTCCGACAAGGCCGTCGCCGTCGGCGGCGAACGCATCACCGGACAGGTCTACACGATCGCCGGCCCGAAGATCGCCGTCTGGGCACAGCCGCGCGAGCTGCGCGCCGGATACGCCGAGGGCTCCTGGACCCCGGAGAAGATCGCCGACTTCCTGCCCGGGACGGTCGGTACCGACCCGATGCCGATGCTGGCGCAGCTGGAGGCCATGGCCAAGGCGGCGGCCGCCAAGGACCGCCCCAACGCCTGACGGGGGGCGCGGCATGGATTTCGCCTTCGGGGCCGAGGACGAGGAGCTGCGCGGCCGGGCCCGGGCCTGGCTGGCTGAGCACCTCGTGGGCCCGTACGCACAACTCCTCGGCCTCGGCGGGCCGGGCAGCGAGCACGAGGGCGCCGGGCCCCGGCGCGACTGGGAGCGCGAGCTGGGGCGCGGCGGCTGGATCGGGCAGGGCTGGGATGCGCCGGAAGGGGCGTACGGGCAGCGCCGGCTCTCGCTGACCGGGCAGGTGGTGTGGGCCGAGGAGTACGCTGCGCTGCGCGCCCCCGGCCGGGTCGGCCACATCGGGGAGAACCTCCTCGCGCCCACCCTGATCGCCTACGGCAGCCCGGAGCAGCAGCGCCGCTTCCTGCCCGCCATCGCGCGCGGCGAGGAGCTGTGGTGCCAGGGTTACAGCGAGCCCGGCGCCGGCTCCGACCTCGCGGGCATCCGTACCGCGGCCGTGCGCGACCCGGCCGACGGGCTCTTCCGCGTCACCGGGCAGAAGATCTGGACCTCCCTGGCCCGGGAGGCCGACTGGTGCTTCGTCCTGGCCCGCACCGAGCCCGGTGCGAGGCGCCACCGCGGCCTGTCCTTCCTCCTCGTACGCATGGACCAGCCCGGCCGCGTGGAGGTCCGGCCGATCCGCCAGATGTCGGGGACGGCGGAGTTCAACGAGGTGTTCTTCGACGGGGCGGTGGCCGCGGAGGTCGTCGGCGCGGAGGGCGACGGCTGGACCGTGGCCATGGGGCTGCTCGCCCTGGAGCGGGGCGTCTCCACCCTGGTCCAGCAGATCGGCTTCGCGGCCGAGCTGGAACGCGTCCTCGGCCTGTACGCGGCTTCGGGGACGGCCGACCCGGTGGTCCGCGACCGCCTCGTACGGCAGTGGGCCGAGCTGCGCACCATGCGGTGGAACGCGCTGCGGACCCTGGGCGCGCAGGGCGATCCGGGCGCGCCGAGCGTGGCCAAGCTGCTGTGGGGCGGCTGGCACCGGCGGCTCGGCGAGCTGGCGGTGGAGGTCCGGGGGGCGGCGGCCGCAGCCGGGCCGGGCGCCTGGGCGCCGGAGGTCCCCTACGAGCTCGGACTCGACGAGGAGCAGCGCCTGTTCCTGTTCACCCGCGCCGACACGATCTACGGCGGTTCGGACGAGATCCAGCGCAACATCATCGCCGAGCGCGTGCTCGGCCTGCCTAAGGAGTCCAGGTGAGAGGCGTCGTGTTCGACGGCAAGCAGGCCCAGGTGGTCGACGACCTGGAGATCCGGGACCCGGGGCCGGGGGAGGTGCTCGTCGCGATCGGCGCGGCCGGGCTGTGCCACAGCGACCTGTCGGTGATGGACGGGACGATCCCGTTCCCGCCGCCGGTGGTGCTGGGGCACGAGGGCGCGGGGGTCGTGGAGGCCGTCGGGGAGGGTGTCACGCACGTGGCGCCCGGCGACCACGTGTCGCTGTCCACGCTGGCCAACTGCGGGGCGTGCGCGGACTGCGACCGGGGCCGGCCGACGATGTGCCGCAAGGCGATCGGGATGCCCGGGCAGCCGTTCTCGCGCGGCGGCAAACCCCTCTTCCAGTTCGCCTCCAACTCCGCCTTCGCCGAGAAGACGATCGTCAAGGCCGTGCAGGCGGTGAAGATCCCGGCCGACATCCCGCTGACGTCGGCGGCGCTCATCGGCTGCGGGGTCCTGACCGGGGTGGGGGCCGTGCTCAACCGGGCCCGCGTCGACCACGGCGAAACGGTGGTCGTCATCGGTACCGGCGGCATCGGGCTCAACGTGCTCCAGGGCGCCCGCATCGCCGGGGCCGCGACGATCGTGGCGGTGGACGCGAACCCGGCGAAGGAGGCGGTGTCCCGGCAGTTCGGGGCCACGCACTTCATCGACGCGTCCGCGGTGGCCGACTCGTCGGCGGCGGTCCGCGAGATCCTGCCGACCGGCGCCGACCACGCCTTCGAGTGCGTGGGCAACGTCAAGCTGATCCGCCAGGCCGTGGACCTCCTCGACCGGCACGGCCAGGCGGTCCTGCTCGGTGTGCCGGGCTTCAAGGAGGAGGCGTCCTTCCTCGTCTCGTCCATGTACCTCGACAAGACGATCATGGGTTGCCGGTACGGGTCCTCACGCCCGCAGCGCGACATCTCCCTCTACGCGGAGCTCTACCGGCAGGGCCGGCTGCTGCTGGACGAACTGGTGACGGAGGTCTACCCGGTCGAGGACTTCGCCAAGGCCGTCGACGACGCCCACCACGGGCGGGTGGCGCGCGGGGTGCTCACCTTCTGACGGGCGCGGGGGCACGACTGCCGGCCCGCCCCTCCCCGGGGGGCGGGCCGGCAGCGGGCTTTCGGCGGTCGGCCCCCGGTACGTTCGTCAGTCGGCGAGGCGGCCGAAACGGCCCTTGTGGAAGAGGAGCGGACCGTCCTCCCCGGCCGCGCCCATGGCCACGACCCGGCCCACGACGATGAGGTGGTCCCCGCCGGTGTGGACGGCGTGGATCCGGCAGTCGATCCACGCGGGCACGGCGTCGAGCTGCGGGGATCCGGTGACGGGGGCCGGGTTGTGGGCCACCCCGGCGAACTTGTCCGCGCCGCTGACGGCGAAGGACCGGCACAGCTCGCCCTGTTCGGCTCCCAGGATGTTGACGCAGAACACCCCGGCGCGGGCTATCCGCGGCCAGGTGGTCGACGTACGGGCCACCATGAAGGTGACCAGGGGAGGGTCCAGGGACAGCGAGGCGAAGGACTGGCAGGCGAAGCCGGCCGGGCCGCTCCCGTCCCCCTGCTCGTCCGCGTCGGCCGGCGCGGTGATGACCGTGACACCGCTGGCGAAGTTCCCGAGCACGGCCCGGAACTCGGCGGGACCGACCGGCGCGCGCTCGTCGTCGCCGACGGCGCGCAGATCGGGACGCGGCAGGGCGTCGACGGACTCGGGTTCCCGCTCCGCCGGGGCGGAGGTGGGGGAGCCGACTGACCTGAGGTATCGGACGACGGTGGCCGCCATCCCTGCATGTCCCATCACACCTCCGATTGAAGCTGACGGGGCGTCAGATTGGAAGGGTGATGCGGCCTCCGGGCCCGCTCCGGATGGACGGGATCCGGTGGCCGGCGGTGCCGACGCACCCGCACGGGTGAAACCGGCCGGGCGGGCGGCTCTGCGGGCCCGGCCGGGGGAGGAGGCTCGGCATCGTGGCTGCGACCCGTACCGCCGCCGCACCCCGGAGGGCACATGCTCGGCACCGACTTCCGCACCGGATCACCCAACTGGCTCGACCTCGGCAGCCCCGACACCGGTGCGTCCGCCGCGTTCTACGGGGCCGTCTTCGGCTGGGAGTTCGTCTCCGCCGGACCCGAGGCCGGCGGGTACGGCTTCTTCCGGCAGGACGACAAGACCGTCGCCGCCCTCGGGCCGCTCACCGAGGAGGGTGCCCGCTCGGCCTGGATGCACCACTTCATGACCCCCGACATCCAGGCCACCGCCGAGGCCGTCCGGGCCGGCGGCGGGACGGTGCGGACGGAGCCCATGGACGTCATGGGCGAGGGGTGGCTGGCGCAGTTCACCGACCCGCAGGGCGCCGAGTTCGCATGCTGGCAGCCCGGCAACACCGCCGGGTTCGGGATCGCCTCCGCCGAGAACACGCTGGTGTGGGCAGAACTGCACGTACCCGACCCGGTCGCCGACATCGCCTTCTACGCCGGGCTGTTCGGCTGGCGGCACGCCGAGATGCAGGCGCCCGGGATGACGTACCGGGTCCTGAGCACCGCCGACGGCGACCAGGAGGACGCCTCCTTCGGCGGGGTCGCACCGCTCGGCGAGGGGGCCGGCGGCGGGGAGCAGGACGCGCGCTGGGTTCCCTACTTCCACGTGAGCGACGTCGACGCCACCATCACCCGGGCGGAGCAGAACGGCGGGACCGTCCTCATGCCGGCCGCCGACGTACCGGACGTCGGGCGTCTCGGGTGGCTGGCGGACCCCTTCGGCGCGGTGTTCGCGCTGCTGAAGCCCGACGCGCGGATGTAGGACGGGCCCTGATCAGCGGCCGAGGTACTTGGGCGTGCGGCGCTCCACGAAGCTCGCCACACCCTCGTTCGCGTCGGCCGTGGTCATGTTGATCTCCTGAGCGGTGGCCTCGGCGGCCAGTGCGGCTGCCCGGTCGCCGTCCAGGGAGGCGTTGACCAGCTGCTTCGTCATGGCGAGGGCCCTGGTCGGGCCCTGGGCGAGCCGCTCGGCCCACTCCCGGGCGGCGGCCTGCAGCTCCTCGGCCGGAACCACCCGGTTGACCAGGCCGAGCCGCTCGGCCTCGGCCGCCGGGACGGCATCGCCGAAGAACATCAGCTCCTTCGCCTTCTGCGGGCCGACCAGGCGGGGCAGCAGGTACGCGCCGCCGCCGTCCGGGACCAGGCCGCGGCGCACGAACACCTCGATGAAACGGGCCCCTTCGGCGGCGATGACGAGGTCGCAGGCGAGGGCGAGGTGCGAACCGATGCCGGCGGCTGTGCCGTTGACGGCGGCGATGACCGGCTTCTCGCAGTCGAGCACCGCGGTGATCAGGCGCTGCGCGCCGAGCCGGATCATGCGTGCCACGTCCCCCGCGACGCGGTCGCCGTCGGTGGCGGGGGCGCCGCGCAGATCGGCGCCCGCGCAGAAGCCCTTGCCGGTGGCGGTCAGGACGACCGCCCGGACGGCGGGATCGGCGGAGGCCTCGGCGAGCAGGGCGATGACGCGCTCGCGCTGGGCCCAGGTGACGGCGTTCATCGCCTCCGGGCGGTTGAGGGTGATCCAGGAGACGTTGCTCTCGGTGCGGTGGAGGACGGTGTCCTCGGGCGCGGCGGTCATGCGAAAACTCCGTTCGGGGCGATCGGGTGCGGCGGGTGCGGCGCCGTGGCGGGGGCGCTGCCCCCGAGCCCCGCGCCTCGAACTCCCCCGGCTACCGCTGGGAGGTGCCCCCGGGCGGGGCCGGATTTCCAGCCGTCCGGCGCTTGAGAACCGGTTCCGGGGCGGAGCCCGGCAGCGGAGGCGACAGCGCCCCGTGGGGTCAGCGGCAGATGGCGAGGGCGTCCAGGGCGACCGCGCCCTGGCCGCGGGGGAGGACCATCAGGGGGTTGATGTCCAGCTCGGAGAGTTCGTCGCCGAGCTCCAGGGCCATCCGCTGGATCCGCAGGACGACCTCCACCAGCGCGTCCACGTCGGCCGGGGGCGCGCCCCGCACGCCTTCCAGGAGGGCATGGCCGCGCAACTCCGTGAGCATCGCCCGGGCCTGGTCCTCGCCGAAGGGCGGGACGCGCACCGCCGCGTCGTGCAGGACCTCGACGAGGACGCCGCCCAGCCCGACGGTGACGGTCGGGCCGAAGAGGTCGTCCTGGGTGACCCCGACGACCATCTCCACGCCCCGCTCCACCATCTGGCAGACCAGGATCCCGTCGAGCGGGACGTTCTCGTAGCGGGCGATGTCGGTCAGCTCCCGGTACGCGTCGCGGATCTGGCTCGCGGAGGTCAGGCCGATCTTCACCAGGCCGAGTTCGGTCTTGTGGCCGAGCTGCGGGCCGGAGGCCTTCATCACCACCGGGTAGCCGACCAGCCCGGCGGCGCGTACGGCGGCTGCCGCGCTCGTCACCAGCTGCTCGCGGGGCACGCGTATCCCGTAGGCGCGCAGGAGCTGCTTCGCGGCGTGCTCGCTGAGCTGCTGTCCCGGCCGCATGAGGGCCTGCGCCTTGCGGTACGAGGGCGACGGGGTGCGCGGTGCGTCCTCGAAGGGGGAGCAGTAGCGGGCGGTGAAGCGGTGGTGGCCGAGGTAGGCGCGGACGGCGGTGATGCAGTTGCCGAAGGTGCGGAAGGTGGCCACGCGGGATGAGCCGAGGAGGGTGGTGCGGTAGGCGTCCTCGGTGCCGACGGGGGAGCCCCAGATCACGCAGATCAGCTTGTCGGTCTGCTCGGCGGCGTCCACCAGGTCCTGCGCGAGCCTGTCGCTCATCGGGGGGAAGGGGCCGGTGATCGGACAGATGAGGACGCCCACCGACGGGTCGGCGAGGATCGCGTCGATGATCTTCCGGCCGCGCCAGTCGCCGACGGGGTGGCCGCCGTTGTCGACGGGGTTGGCGACGTTCAGGTACGGCGGGATCCACTGGTGGAGTTCGTCCTGCTTGGCCTGCGAGAGGGTGGGCAGGTGCAGGCCCGCCTCGGTGGCCAGGTCGGAGAAGTGGGCCCCGGTGCCGCCGGAGATGGAGTAGACGACGACGCCGTCGGCCTCGGGCCTGCGGGCCCGGGCGAGGAGGGCGGCCGTGTCCTGGAGCTCGTCCAGGCCGTCGACGCGGATCACGCCGAACTGGCGCATGGCGGCGTCCACGACGGTGTCGGCGCCGGTCAGCTTCCCGGTGTGGGAGGCGGCCATGCGGGCGCCGGTCTCGGTGCGGCCGACCTTGACGGCGACGACGGGGACGCCGTTGCGGGCGGCCCGGTCGGCGGCCAGGAGGAAGGACCGGCCGTCCTTGAGGCCTTCGACGTAGCAGGCGATGGCGCCGACCTCGGGCTGCTCGGCGAAGTAGGAGATGAAGTCGGAGGTCTCCAGGTCGGCCTCGTTGCCGGTGGGTGCCCAGTGGGACAGCCGGATGCCCAGCTCCTGCAGGGTGTAGACGGGCCGGCCCTGGTGGCCGGACTGGGTGATCAGGGCGATCGCCGGGCCGTCGAGGTCGTCGCGGAACTCCTCGAAGGCGTTGAGGTTGGTGTTGGGCCCCAGCAGGCGCAGGCCGGAGCGCCGGACCGCGGCGGCGAGGCGGTCCTGGGCGGCGGCTCCCGCACCGCCGGTCTCCGCGAAGCCGGAGGCGAAGGCGACAGCGAACTTCACCTTGGTGTCGGCGAGTTCCTCGATGACGGGCAGCGGGTCGGAGACCAGCAGGACGGCGAGGTCCACCTGTTCGGGCAGATCGGCGACGGAGGCGTGGCAGGCCAGCCCGAAGACGGTGGGGCGGGTGGGGTGCACGGGGTGGATCCGGGCGCCGACGCGGTCCGCCCAGGCGATGAGCTGGCGGGTGATGCCGGTGTTGGGTTTGCCCTCGGCGTCGGAGGCGCCGATGACGGCCACGGACTCGGGCCGGAAGAACCGGTCCAGGTCGGGTACGTCGGCGTGCAGCGGCCGTCCGCTGACGTCCATGGGGATCGCGTCGTCGGCGGAGGGCGCCGCAGACGAATGGACGGCCGTCCTGGGGGTCTCCCCGCAGGCCTCGACCCGTGCGCGGAAGTCGGTGGTGAGGGTGCCGTGAGTAGATCCAAGCATCGTTCCGCCCGCTCCTGCTCGATGAACCTCGATGGAACTCGATAACTGACGTGTAGTCAGATTACTGAACTGACGTGCCGTCAGGAACAGGGCTGCGCAGGAAAGCTGGTGGAGGTGATGTGGTGAACGGTGGCAGATGGCCGCCGAGCGGGTCCAGAGTGCACTTCCGGCCGAGATCACCCGCGTCCGGCAGCGTGCGCCGCGGCCCTGGATGTCCGCCCGCGGCCGTGCCATGATCGATTCCATGACTGCTGTCCGAAAGGCCCATGCCGCGTAAGCGGCCCGGCGCGCTTCGCGCGCAACGAGCACTGCCCCTGCAGAGGTACACGGATTCCGGCCGCTGCTGGTATGCCGAACCGCCCAGACCGTGGCCCACCCGTATCGACCGCCTCTCCCCGCGGACGGTCGCCGCGATCCACCGCGAGGAGTGCCGGCGCCCCTACGACGAGGGGCTCTGGCCCGGGGCGACCCGAACGGCCCTCCGGACCTGCCGCACCTTCCTCGCCCTGCCGGGCCGTTGGCTGTATCTGCGGCGGGACTACTGCGGCTGCGAGTCGTGCGACCTCCGCCACGACATCGCCGTGGCGCGCGACCTCCTCGACCTGGTCGCGAGCAGGCTTGCGCCATGGCCCCGCCGGGAGCTGGAGGCCCTGCTGGCCGTACTGGACGAGGAGCTGCGGCGGCGGACCGTACCCGACCCGTTCGCCCGGCAGCCGCACCGCAGGGGAGCCTGGTGGCGCCGGCGGCTCTACGACCTGGACCACCTCCTGTGACGCGCAGGCGGGCGGGACTCAGCCGCCGGCCGCCCGACGCGCCATCGCCTTGGCGATCTTCTCCGCGTCCCGGGCCATCTCCCGGAACATCCCGCTGATGGGGTTGGAGAAGCCGGTGAAGTACAGGCCGTCGGCCTCCGCCGCGGTGCGGGCACCGTGCGCGCGGGGCCGGCCGCGCCCGTCCAGAACCCCGGGGTGGCCGACCAGCCCCTCCAGCCGGCGGTGGTAGCCGGTGGCCGCGACCACCGCGTCCGGAGTGATCCGCGAGCCGTCCGCGAGGACCACCTCCGGCCCGTCGAAGGACTCCACGGCGGCCACCGGCTCCACCTTCCCGGAGCGCACCGCGTCGATCAGGCCCACGTCCTGGACCGGGATCGCCCCCTCCTCGACCCGGCTGTACAGGCCGGTGGAGGGGCGCGGGAGCCCGTACGCCGACAGGTCCGGGACGGAGGCCCGGGCCACGAGCGCGCCCAGCCGGTCCACGAGCCGCACCGGCAGCCGCCGGACGAGGATCCCGCTGCGCTGGGCCGGCCAGCCGGCCGTGGAGCGGCGCATGACGTGCGGGGCGGTGCGCACGGCGAGCCGCACCCGGGCCGCGCCGCCCTCGGCGAGGTCGACGGCTATCTCGGCGCCGGTGTTGCCGACACCGACGACGAGGACGTCCTGGCCCGCGTACGGCCGGGGGTTGCGGTAGTCGGCGGCGTGCAGCAGTTGGCCGCCGTACGACTCCCGGCCCGGCCAGTCGGGCAGTCGGGGCGTGTGGTTGAAGCCGGTGGCCACGACGACGGCCGCGGCGGTCAGTACCCGCCCGCCGCTGGCGTGCAGGATCCAGCCGCCCTCCTGGCCGGGGTCGGGCTCGATCCGGGTCACCTCGACGCCGGTGACGAGCTCCAGCTCGTGGAACTCGGCGTACTTCTCCAGGTAGCGCACGACGTTGTCGCGGGACACCCAGCGCCCGAAGCGGCGCGGCATCGCCAGGCCCGGGAGGGCGGACAGCCGCCGTGTGGTGTGCAGGTGCAGCCGGTCGTAGTGGCGCCGCCAGGACGCGCCGACGGTGTCGGACTTCTCGACGACCACGGCGCGGATCCCGCGTGCGCGCAGGGCGGCGGCGGCGGCGAGGCCGCCGGGGCCGGCCCCGATGACGTACACGGGGCGGGGCTGGGTGGTCATGTCGACTGCTGGTGCGGGGACTGCGGGGACTGCGGGCATGAGGTGTGATCGTATCGCCACGCTGGGTTGATGGGTCTCGGACAAGGAGGGAATCGATTGCGGATCGGTCACGGGCGGGGCTTGCGGCCGCGTGCGCGCAAGCCGCGGCGGGCCGGGGCCTTGCGGGATCGGCCCGCATCCGCTGAACTGACGTACCGTCAGATCAAAGCGGATCGAGGCAGATCAAGGGTGAGAAGGGGTGGGGGCTGCCGATGCAGACCATCTGGCTCAGTGGGGCCGAATGGCTCGCCGTGCTCCGGATAGGCCTCGGCCTGTGGTGGCTGGAGAGCTGGCGGCACAAGGACAAGAAGGGCTGGTTCGAACGCGGCACCGGCATCGCGTGGGCCGCCGACGTCGCGAACAAGCATCGCTGGACCTTCGTCAAGGGCGGCTTCCAGCTGGTCGTCGCACCACGGCCGAAGGCGATGGCGTACCTCGTCGTCTATGCGGAACTCGCCCTCGGGCTGGGCCTGGTGTTCGGCTTCCTGACCCCGGTCGCCCTGATCGGCGGACTCCTGCTGAACCTCCTCTACCTCGTGCTGATGATCCACGACTGGGCGGAGCAGGGGCAGAACGCGATGATGGCGCTCATCTCGCTCGTCGCGCTCCTCGCCATGTCCTGGCAGACCTGGTCCCTCGACGCGGCGATCGGACTGTTCCTGTGAGCGGCGGTGGCGGGAACGGCGGGAGCGGCGGCCGTACCGGCACCGGCACCGGCGGCGGTACCGGCACCGGCGGCGGTACCGGCGTCCGTTACGACCTCCCCGAGGCGGACGACTTCACCCGCCCCTACTGGGACGCGGCGGCGCAGGGCCGGCTCCTGCTGCGGCGGTGCGCCGACTGCGGGCGCGCCCACCACTACCCGCGCGAGTTCTGCCCCCACTGCTGGGCCGACGAGGACCGCGTGACCTGGGAGAACGCGAGCGGCCGGGCCACCCTCTACACGTGGTCGGTGATCCACCGCAACGACCTCCCGCCGTTCGGCACCCGCGTCCCCTACACGGCGGCCGTCGTCGACCTGGCCGAAGGCCCGCGGATGATGACCGAGGTGGTCGACTGCGAGGCCGTCGGCCTGCGCATCGGCATGCCGCTGACGGCCACATTCCGCGAGGCGGCGGACGGGGTGTGGGTGGCGGTCTTCCGGCCCGCTCAGGGCCAGAGCAGCTCGCGCACCCAGGAGCCGCCGGCAGTGCGCCGGTAGCGCAGACGGGTGTGCCTGCGGGAGGCGTCCCCCTGGAAGAACTCCACCTCGGCGGGGGCCAGTACGTACCGCGTCCAGGTCGGAGCCGGCGCGTCCGGCTCGGACCCGGCCCGCTCCCAGGCGGCCTCCGAAGCCCGCAGCAACTCCTCCACGGAGCCCAGCACCTCGCTCTGCCGGCCGGTGAGCGCGGCCGCGAGCGCACCGCGCGAACGGACCGCCAGGTCCGCCCGGCTCTCCTCCGGGCCGCACGCGGTGACCTCGCCGCGGACCCGGACCTGCCGGCCGACTGACGGCCAGTAGAACCCGAGCGCCGCATCCGGCCGCGCCGCCAGCTGCACGCCCTTGGTGCTCGTGGCGTGCGAGGCGAAGTGCCAGCCCCGCGCGTCGACGTCGTGCAGCATCAGCGTCCGTACGTCGGGCCGCCCCTCGCCGTCCACCGTGGCCAGGCTCATCGTGTGCGGCTCCGGCTGCCCGGCCCGGGCGGCGTGCACGAACCACTCCCGGAACAGCGCCACCGGCTCGCCGGGCGCCGCCCCGGTGTCGAACCCGGGGAGCGGGGAGTCCCACACGCGCAGCGCGTGCAGGACCGCGCGGAACTCCTCACCGCCGACCCCGCTGCTGCCCTCGTCGCTGATCTCGCTGCTCATGGCGCCCAGGCTAAGCGCGACCGGGCGCCGGAGCGGCAGGGTCGGACGCTCCGGCCTCGGCACGCCGCGAGCCGGGCCGGCCCGAACGCGCCGCTCCCGGCGCGCACCTCGTCGGGTAAGCGCGGCACCAGCCCTGCACCGCAGTCGGTTCGGCAAGTCGGGCCGCCACCCTGCGCGGGTGTGACGTAGCGGGGTGCCGGCCGCCGGGTGGAGTGGGCTGACCGTACGGGGCGGGCGTGCCGTTGCCCAGCAGCCGCCGGAACCCGGACGCGGAGCCGTCGTGTGGTGCAGCTCACACGGACGGGCCGCTCAGTTGTCGCTCAGCCGGCGGTCATACCTACGACGACATAGCAACGAAGGAGACTTGTCGTGGCAGACACCGTGAAGGGCCCCGCCAGCTACTTCCCGTCGATCGAGAAGAAGTACGGCCGACCGATCGCCGAGTGGAAGGACCTGATCAGGTCCTCGCCGCTGACGAAGCACATGGAACTCGTCGCCTGGCTCAAGGCGGAACACGGCCTGGGCCACGGCCACGCCAACGCCCTCGTGGCGGAC
This sequence comes from Streptomyces sp. A0592, assembly GCF_004795115.1. Lineage (NCBI taxonomy): Bacteria > Bacillati > Actinomycetota > Actinomycetes > Kitasatosporales > Streptomycetaceae > Streptomyces > Streptomyces sp. A0592. The sequence goes on along the minus strand of NZ_SSBM01000003.1, from coordinate 219,773 downwards.
ACGCTGGCGGAGGGCAAATAGGGGCCGGCACTCCGCCGGGGCACGGGCGCGGGCACGGGCGCGGGCGCGACGCGGGGCGGGGGCGGAAGGTGCGGGCATGACGCGGGGAGCGGCGTCTGCGCGAGGCGGGGGCGTGAGGCGCGGGAGCGACGCGAGGAGCGGCGTTCCGGCGGGGCGGGGATGGGGGCGCGGGAACGGCTTCGGGGGTGGGGTCCGTGTGGCGGGGTGGGAGGCGCGGCGGTGGTGGCGTGGGAGCGGGGTTTCGCCGGGGCGGGATGGCGGAGCGCGGGGCGGTGGCGGGAGAGCGGTGTTCCGGCGGGGCGGGATGGCTGAGCGCGGGGCGGTGCGGAAGGGGCGGGGCCTGAGCGGGGCGGCATCAGGGTTGTGCTGGGGGTGTCCCGTCCGTCCTATCGTCTTCCGTGTCGGGCCGGTCCCTCAAGGGCGCTCCTTTGTCGCGTCGCTTCGCGATGTCGCTGCGCTCCACCCTTGACCGCCCGTCCCGCCCCGGAAAATCGAGGACAGCCGGGAAGCCCCCAGAAGAACGGGCCGGGGGAGAGACAGAGGGACGGGCACATCAGCGATGCGCGGGGCGGTCGGGGGACGCCTCAGATCGCTACACGGTCCCGCCCGACGGCGTCCGCAGGCCCCTTGGGCTGGGCATAAGCCGCCAGCGATGGGGGGCTTTTCGATCACGCGACTGCAGACCGTCTGGGGCTGGACATAGGCCGCAGACGCCCTGATGCGCCTAACTTGGACGGCGTCTGCGGCCGGTTTGGGAGAGGGAAAAGCGCCAGATGACGGCTGAGGCGATGCCCATCCAGGTCTGGGAGGGCGTGCACCTCACACGGCCGCCCGTTTGCCCCAATTACCCATGTTTGGGCGTGCGGTTGCGATGCCATTCCGGCTCTGATGGGGGTTGGCATCGGCTGAGCCGATCCATCGGCCCTCCCTCCCTCGAATCCGCCCCTCTCAGCCCCGAACGAGGGGCGGACGCCGTCTCGGGGAAGCGCCTGGTGAGCGATGGCGGCTTATGTCCAGCCCAAGAGGCCTGCAGACGCCGTCTCGGAGACGCGTGTAGCGATCGATGGCGGCTTATACCCAGCCCAAGAGGCCTGCGGACGCCGTCGGGCAGGACCGCGTAGCGATCTGAGGCGCGCGGGCTCTGCCCGGGCCTCTCCGACGCCCCGAAGGTGTCTTGTCCCCCGGCCCGTTCTTCTGGGGGCTTCCCGGCTGTCCTCGATTTTCCGGGGCGGGACGGGCGGTCAAGGGTGGCCGAAGGCCATCGCGAAGCGACGCGACAAAGGAGCGCCCTTGAGGGACCGGCCCGACACGGAAGACGATAGGACGGACGGGAAACCCCCAGCACAACTGTGATGCCGCCCCACTCAGGCCCCGCCCCTTCCGCACCACCGCCGCGCCTCCCACCCCCGCCCCGCCGCGCCTCCCACCCCCGCCCCGCCGCGCCTCCCACCCCCGCCCCGCCGGAACCCCGCTCCCGCGCCGCCACCCTGTACCTTCCGACCCCGCCCCGCCGGAACACCGCTCTCCGCGTTGCTACCGCACCCCCCGGCCCCTGCCCCGGTGAAACCCCGCCCCGCTCAGACCCCGGCCCACCGGTTACCCGCCCCGCTCAGACCCCGGCCCGCGGGTTCCCCGTCCCACCGGTTACCCGGCCCGCTCAGACCCCGCTTCGCCGGTTCCCCGCGCCGCCGGTTCTGGGCTTGCGGGTACCCCGGTCTGCCGGTTCCCCGCCCCGCCGGTTCCCCGCCTGCGGGTTCCCCCCGTCCCGCCGGCCCCCGTCCCGCCAGGCCGCCGTCCCGCCGGCCCCCGTCCCGCCGGGGCCCCGCTCCTCGATGCCGTTCCTGCCTTGCTCCGCCTCGCGCTGTTCCTCCCCTCCTAACCCCGCCCCAGTAGGACCGTGCCCGAGGAGCAGAACCAGCCGCCTGTGCCCGAGGTGAGGGCCACCTCGGGGAGGTGGCCGCCGCGCTTGGTGACCTGGCCCTGCCCCGCCTCGCCGCGGAGTTGGCGGACCGCCTCGACCAGGAGGAACAGCCCGCGCATGCCGGGGTGGCAGGCGGACAGGCCGCCTCCGTCGGTGTTGACCGGTAGCTCCCCGTCGCGCAGCAGGCGGCCCTTCTCCACGAAGGCCCCGCCCTCGCCCTTCGCGCAGAAGCCGAGGTCCTCCAGAGTCACCAGGGTCATGTAGGTGAAGGCGTCGTAGATCTCCGCGAGGTCCACGTCCGCGGGGGTGAGGCCCGCCTGCTCGAAGGCGATGCGGCCCGAGACGGCGGCGGGGGACACGGTGAAGTCCTCCCACTCCGACATGGTGGTGTGCGAGACGGAGGTGCCCGCCCCCAGGATCCACACCGGGGCCTTCGCGGTGTCGGGTACATAGTCCTCCGCCGCCAGGAGCACCGCGCAGCCGCCGTCCGAGCGGATGCAGCAGTGCAGCTTCGTGAAGGGGTCGGCGATCATCTCGCCGGAGAGGACGTCCTCGACGGTGATCGGGTCGCGGAACATCGCGTCGGGGTTGGTCGCCGCGTTCGCCCGGGCCTGTACGGCGACGGAGGCGAGCTGCTCCAGGGTGGTTCCGTACTGGTGCATGTGGCGGCGGGCGGCCATGGCGTACTTGGAGATCAGTGTGTGGCCGTACGGGACCTCGAACTGCAGCGGTCCCCGCGCCCCGAAGGAGAGGTTCGACGTGCGGCGCCGGGCCTTGATGTCGGCACGGGCCGTGGAGCCGTAGACCAGCAGCACGGCGTTGGTGTGTCCGGCGGCGATCGCGTCCGCCGCGTGCGCGGCCATGACCTCCCAGGTCGAGCCGCCCACGGAGGTGGAGTCGACCCAGGTGGGGCGCAGGCCGAGGTACTCGGCCACCTCGACCGGGGCGAGCGTGCCGAGGCCGGCCGAGGCGAAGCCGTCGATGACGGAGCGGTCGAGGCCGGAGTCGGCCAGGGCGCGGCGGGCGGCCTGTGCGTGCAGGGCGTAGGGGGTGGGGCCGTCCACCCGGCCGCAGTCGGAGAGGGCGACGCCGACCACCGCGACCCGCCGGCGGGGGCGGGGGGTGGTTCCAGGTGTGAGTCCAGGCATGCGAGGACGGTACATCTGACGTATCGTCAGATGCCATACCCCCGGCCCCCCCCCGGCGCGCACCCCGCCCCGCCGCCCCGCGCAACCCGCCCCCGTCGCCCCCTGTGCATCTGTCGCCCGCCGCCCTAACATGACGGCCCGTCAGAAACGCCCCCGGCTGCCCGCCGGGTGGTGCCCCCGGGAGGAGCTCGACGATGGATGCCGCCTTCACCGCGGAGCAGGACGAGATACGGCGCACCCTGCGCGAGATCCTGGGCAAGCGCTGCGGCCCCGACGAGGTCAAGGCCGCGGTCCGCACCGCCGACGGGTACGACCGCGAGCTGTGGCAGCAGCTCTCCCGGCAGCTCGGGCTGCCGGGCATCGCCGTTGCCGAGGAGTACGGCGGGGTCGGCTGCGGCCCGGCCGACCTGGCGCTGGCCTGCGAGGAGACCGGGCGGGCACTGCTGCCCTCGCCGCTGCTGGCCACCGCCGCGCTGTGTGCGCCCCTGATCACCGCCCTCGGCACCGACGCCCAGCGCTCCGCACTGCTCCCGCCGCTGGCGTCGGGCGGGCTGGCCGCCGCCCTCGCCGTGCCCGGCCCGGCGCTGGCCACCGCCCTCGCGCTGACCGGAGAGGACGCCGCGGGCGAGTGGTCCGGCGGCGGCCGGGCGGGCGGGGTGCAGGCCCGCGAAGGCGCCGCCGGCGAGGGCTGGCGGCTGTACGGGGAGGCCGCCCAGGTGCTCGACGGCCACAGCGCCCCGCTGCTGCTGGTCGCCGCACACACCGGCGGCTTCGCGCGCAGCCGTACGCTGCTGTTTCTCGTACGGGAGGGCGCACCCGGCCTCGTCCGGTCCCGGCAGGCCGTGCTCGACGAGACCCGACCGCAGGCCCGGATCCAACTGCGCGATGCTCCAGCCGAGTTGCTCGGCGGGCCGGACGGCGAGGGGCGGGGCGTCGACGTGCTCGGGGCCCTCGCCGCCACCGGGCGCACCGCCGCCGCCGTGCTCGCCGCCGAGGCGGTCGGGGCGGCCGGCCAGGCGCTCGCACGCACCGTGGAGTACGTGCGCCAGCGCGAGCAGTTCGGCCGGGCGATCGGCTCCTTCCAGGCGGTCAAGCACCGGCTCGCCGACCTGTACGTCCAGGTGCAGGCGGCCCGCTCGGCGGCCTACTACGCCGCCTGGGACCCGGAGCAGGGCGGCCTCGCGCTCGCCCAGGCCCTGGAGGCGCTGCGGATGACGGCGGGGGAGGCGATCCAGCTCCACGGCGGCATCGGCTTCACCTGGGAGCACGACGCGCACCTGTACTTCAAGCGGGCGGCCTCCGACGAGCTGCTGTTCGGTCCGGTGCACCGGCTGCGGGCGCACGCCGCGGACCGCGCGGGCCTGTTCGGGCCGGCTCCGGCCGCTGTCGCCGCACCCGCACCGGCACCCGCATCCGCATCCTCCGCCGCGGCGGTCGCCGCGTCCTCGCCCGCACAAGAGAAGGTGGCCGTCTGATGGCTCGCGTGGCTCCCGGCGTCAAGCTGATGCAGAAGGTCTCCTCGACCATGCTGTTCGCCAAGATCGCACCGCACTTCATCCCCGCCATGGACAAGGCGGTGCACAAGCTCACCCGGGGCAAGGTCATGCTCAGCGCGCAGATGCTGCCGGGCGTGATCCTCACCGCCAAGGGGGCAAGGACCGGCGAACCGCGCACCACGCCGCTCGCGTGCATGCCGGAGGACGGCGGGACGAGCTGGATCCTGATCGGGTCCAACTTCGGCCGCCCCGGGCACCCGGCATGGACCGGGAACCTGCTCAAGCACCCGGAAGCGGACGTGAGTTGGCAAGGCGAGGACATAGCCGTACGGGCCCGGCTGCTGGCGGGTGAGGAGCGCGCGGCGGCGTGGCGGGCGGTGTTGGCGTTCTGGCCGCCGTACGCGACGTACCAGGCACGTATCGAGCGGGAGATCCGGCTGTTCCGCCTGGAGCGTCGCTGACCCCGGGCGGACCGTGGAGTGGCGCCGGCGGGGTGCCGGTGTGGTTGCGGTGTGGTTGCGGTGTGGCGCCGGCGCGGAGCCGGCCGGGGCGGCGGACCCGGAGCGGGTCCGCCGTTACTTGGTCGGCTTCTTGCCCGTGATGCCGAGGTGGACGAGCAGGGCCAGGTTCGGCTTGAGCTCGGCCTGCTTGACGCCCCAGGTCTGGAAGCCCTTCTGGTGCGAGGCGACCGCGGCCAGCATCGCGACCAGGGAGCCGGCCATCGCGGCGGGGCTGACGTCCTTGTCGACCTTGCCCTTGGCCTGGAGCTCCTTCACCGATTCCGTGAGGGAGTTGGTGACCGAGTTCAGGATCTTCATGCGGATCTTGTAGAACCGCTTGTCGCCCTCGGCCGCGCCGAGGTCGACCACGCGCAGGATCGCGTCGTTGCGACGCCAGAACTCCAGGAAGCCGTCGACGAGTTCCTCGGCGGCTGACCACCCGGACTTGCCGACCCAGGTCCGGCCCTCGACGAGCGACGTCAACTGCGCGCCCTCGGTGGCCATTTGCTCGGCGATCTCCAGGACGGCGCCCTCGACGTCCGGGAAGTACTGGTAGAAGGTCGCGGGGGAGGTGCCGGCCTTGCGGGCGACGTCGATCACCTTGACGTCGCGGTACGGCGAGGAGCTGAGCATCTCGCTGAGGCAGTCGAGCAGCTTCTGCCGCGTCGCCTGGCCGCGCCGGCCGGCGACACGCCCGTCGACGGTGCGTACTTGTCCTGTCATGCCGTCAGCTTACCGAGGGGTGATCGGCGCGCTATTCGGCCGCCTGCAAATGGGGTTACGGGGTCCCCGGCCTGGGCGGGAGGCCGTCCCGGGGCTGCCGCGGAGGCGGATTCCGGCCGGATGCACCCCGTGGTCGCCCCGTAGCCGCCCCGTCGTCGGCCCGTAGCCCCTGCGCCGTCACGGTCCGGGTGTGTCGCCCCGTTCCGCGAGCTTTCCCCCGAATAGTCTTATCAACAGGCTGTGGACAAGTTTTCGGGCGGATCATGGCTGGGAGAGGGTGGGAGGGTACACACCCCCGCAGAACGGAAGGAACCGGGCCCATGGCCGCATTCGTGGAAGGCGCACCCTGCTGGGTGGACGCCTCGCTTCCGGACGTCAAGGCGGGCAAGCGGTTCTACGGCGAGCTCTTCGGGTGGACCTTCGCGGACAGCGCGGGCGCCGAGTACGGCCACTACACGCAGGCCTACAGCCGGGGCCGCAACGTCGCCGCCCTCGCCCCCAAGCCCGACGGCCGGATGCCCACGGTCTGGGGCGTCTACCTCTACACCACCGACGCCTACGCCTGCGCCCAGCGCATCCGCGCCGCCGGCGGCCAGATGGTGATGGACCCGATGCCCGTCGGCCCGTACGGCACGGCCGCGATGGCCGCCGACCCCGGCGGGGCCGTCTTCGGGCTGTGGCAGCCCGGCACCCACCACGGCTTCGAGGCCCAGCAGGAGCCGTTCACGTACTGCTGGAGCGAGGTCTACACACGGGCCCGCGACGCCGTGGACGTCTTCTACGCCAAGGTCTTCGGCTACGTCCCGCAGGACCAGGACGACGCCGGCGTCGAGTACCGCATCTGGTCGCCGCCCGGCAAGGCGCCCGGCACGGACACCGCCGTCCTGGGGCGCAGCCTGATCACCGACGCCTTCCCTGAGATCATGCCGGCGCACTTCCTCGTCTACTTCGCCGTCCCGGACTGCGACCAGGCGGTGGCGACTGCGCGGCGGCTCGGCGGACGGGTCACCGCGGACCCCTTCGACACCCCTTACGGACGGATCGCGGTCGTCGCGGACAATCAGGGGGCGGTCTTCGGGCTCCTCTCGGAACCCCGCGCCGGGGCGGACGCGTAGGCGCCGGCGGCGGATCGCCGGGCAGATCACACCGCGCTGCTCGCCGTGCCGGGGCCGGACCCGGCCCGGGCCTGACAGAATCGGGGTTGCGCGACCCGGGCTGCGCCCCGGGATGAGACGCTGCACGGGGCATGGCCCCGTGCCGGTGGGAGCGGGCCCGGTGGGTGGCCCGTACGGGGAGGTGTGGAGGCGAGTGGTGGAGCAGCTGACGCAGCACGACCCGAGACGGATCGGCCCCTTCGAGGTGCTGGGACGGCTCGGCGCCGGCGGCATGGGGCTGGTCTATCTCGCGCGGTCCGCGTCCGGACGGCGGGTCGCGATCAAGACGGTGCGCACCGAGCTCGCCGAGGACCAGCTCTTCCGCGTCCGCTTCACCCGCGAGGTGGAGGCGGCGCGTGCCGTGTCGGGCTTCTACACCGCGGCCGTGGTCGACGCCGACCCGCGTGCCGCCGTGCCGTGGCTGGCCACCGCGTACGTGCCGGCGCCCTCGCTGGAGGAGATCGTCAACGAGTGCGGGCCCATGCCCGCCCAGGCCGTACGGTGGCTCGCCGCCGGCATCGCCGAGGCCCTGCAGTCCATCCACGGCGCCGGGCTGGTGCACCGCGACCTGAAGCCGTCGAACGTGCTCGTGGTCGAGGACGGCCCGCGCGTGATCGACTTCGGTATCGCGAGCGGTGTCTCGAACACCCGCCTGACCATGACGAACGTCGCCGTCGGCACCCCCGCCTACATGTCGCCCGAGCAGGCGAAGGACTCGCGCAGTGTCAAGGGCGCCAGCGACGTCTTCTCGCTCGGCTCCACGCTGGTCTTCGCCGCGACGGGGCACCCGCCTTACCACGGGGCGAACCCGGTCGAGACGGTCTTCATGCTGCTGCGCGAGGGTCCGAACCTGGAGGGGCTCCCGGAGGAGCTGCGGCCGCTGATCGAGTCCTGTATGCAGATGGACGCCTCGCTGCGGCCCACCCCGGCCGACCTGCAGGCGCAGCTGGCCCCGCACCTCTTCGACGGCGGCGACGACAGCGGCACCGCCTCGGCGTGGCTGCCGTCGCGGGCCGTCGCGATGATCGAGGCCCGGCGCGCGGGGAACCGTACGCCCGCCGCGGCCGTGCCCGCGCCCGGCCGCGACGCCCGTGGCGGCGGCGGGGCCCGCGGTCCGGTGTCCGAGCAGGCCACGCACCGCCGTCCGCGGGGTGCCGAGGGCTGGGTGGACCCGCGTACCGGCCAGGCCGTGCCGCAGCGCCCGCACCACCCGCCGCGGTCCCCGGTGCCGTCGGGCGAGCCCGTGCGCCTGGGCGGCTCGCCGGTGCCGATCGGGCCCGGCCCGTTCGCGACGGCCTCGGCGTCGGCGGCGCACACCCCCGCCGCGGACTCGGCGACCGGCTGGGTGCGCCAGCCCGACGGGTCCGCCCCGGTCCATGCCACCGGGCCGGTCACCCCGTCCGTTCCGGGGCCCGGCGCGGCTCCGGACAGCGGCCGTTGGCGTCCGTGGCGCTTCCGCATGTCGAACGAGGTCTGGGGGGCCCCGGCCGTCGCGGGCAACCTGCTGTACGTGACCTCCTTCGAGGTCCACGCCCTGGACGTGGCCAGCGGCCGCCGCCAGTTCAAGACGCGCGACGTCGCCTGGTCCATGGCGGTCGCCGACGGCCGGATCCACGCCTCCGACGGGCCCTCCCTCTACGCGCTCGACGCCTCCGACGGCTCCGAGCGGTGGCGGCTGTCCACCGATGCCTGGGTGTACGCGCTGCGCGCCGAGCGCGGCACGGTCGTCACCGCCACGCGCGGCGGCGGCGTACAGGGCTGGGAGGCGTCCAGCGGCCAGAAGCTGTGGGAGCTGACGGGCGCGCAGAGCGACTTCGAGACCCCGGAGGCGGCTCCCGTCCTCCACGAGGGCACGGTGTACGTGTGGCAGGACGCGCGGCTGCGCGCCCTGGACGCCCGCAGCGGCCGCGAGTCCTGGTCCTACCCGGTGGGCGACGCCGGATCCTGCGGGAACGTGCCCGTCCGGGTCACGCCGGCCCCCGACGGCAACGTGTACGTCGCGGCCGGCACCCGGGTGCTGTCGGTGGACCGGGCTTCGGGGCGGGTCCGCTGGCACTTCGAGGCCCCCGCGGTCTTCCTGGCCCCGCCGGCCTTCGCGCCGGGCGCCGCCGTGACGGGCGGCGGGGTCTACCTCGCCGACTACCTGGGCACCGTCTACGCCCTCGACGCGGCCACCGGCCAGGACCGCTGGCGGATCGCGACGGAGTCGCGGCAGTCCTCCGACCCGGTGCTCGTGGTGGGCGGCAACGTCCACCTGGGGGCGGGCAGCGCGCTCTACACGCTCGACGCGGTCACCGGCACCCCGAAGTGGCGGTTCGCGGCGGGCGGCGAGATCACGGGCCTGCCGGCGGTCGCGGACGGCCGGGTGCACTTCGGGTCGGCCGACCACTGCCTGTACACGCTGGACGCGGCGGGCGGCCAGCTCCGCTGGAAGCTGGCCACGGGCGGTGAGATCACGGGCGCCCCGGTCGCCGAGGCGGGCGTGGTGTACGCGTGCAGCAAGGACCGCTGCGTGTACGCCCTGGACGCGGCGAAGGGCACGGGCACCCGTACGAGCGGGTGACCCGACCGGGGCCGGGTCCGGCCCCGCCGGGTAGCGCACCGCACCGGGAGTGACAGGATGGACCCCATGAGCAACGTCTACTTCGACATCACCATCAACGGCGCCCCCGCCGGCCGCATCGTCTTCAACCTCTTCGACGATGTCGTCCCGGAGACCGCGCGCAACTTCCGCGAGCTGGCCACCGGCCAGAACGGCTACGGCTACGCCGGCTCCGGCTTCCACCGCGTCATCCCCCAGTTCATGCTGCAGGGCGGTGACTTCACCAACCACAACGGCACCGGCGGCAAGTCCATCTACGGCGAGAAGTTCGCGGACGAGAACTTCAAGCTGAAGCACGACCGTCCGTACCTGCTGTCGATGGCGAACGCCGGCCGCAACACCAACGGCTCGCAGTTCTTCATCACCACGGTCGTCACCCCGTGGCTCGACGGCAAGCACGTCGTCTTCGGCGAGGTCGTCTCCGGCCAGGAGCTCGTCGACCAGATCGAGGGCCTGGGCTCCCAGTCCGGCGCCCCCAAGGGCAAGGTCGAGATCGCCGCTTCCGGCGTCGTCGAGGCCTGATCCCCACCCGCCTGCACGGCCGGTCGGCCCCGCCCCCACCAGGGGGCCGGGGCCGCCGCCATGTCCGGGGGCCGGGGGCCGGGGGCGACGGCCCGCGGGGTCAGCGCAGGCGGGGCTCCGGGGCGGTGCGGCGGTTCGTGAAGAGCTCCGCCTGGCGGTCCGGCGGGAGGTTCCCCAGGGCGATCAGCGCCGGGGCCTGGGCGAGGGCCTGCTGGAGTGCGGCCTGCTTCGCCGACCACAGGGCCCGTACGGTGCCCTGCACGGCCTCCGTGGGGAAGCCGGCCAGGGTCTGCGCCGCCCGCAGGGCCGCCGGGAGCAGCCCGTCCGGCTCGGCCAGTTCCGAGACCAGCCCGATCTCGTGGGCCCGGCGCGCGGAGAGCCGTTCGGCGGTGCCCATCAGCGACATCCGTGCGGCCTCGCCGAAGGGCATGCGCTGCGCCATGTACACGGCCTCGTAGGCGCTGACCATCCCGTACGTGGTGTGCGGGTCGAAGAAGGTGGCCGTTTCGGAGGCGATGAGGAACTCCGACTCGCCCAGCAGGTAGAAGGCCCCGCCGCAGGCCATGCCGTTGACGGCGGCGATCACCGGCTTCCACAGGTCGCACGACTTCGGGCCGATCGCGATCAGCGGGTCGTCGGCGGAGTAGGGGGAGGCGGGCTGCGGCACGTCGACGCCGCGGTCGATGCCGGTGCAGAAGGCGGCCGTTCCGGCGCCGGTCAGCACGACCGCCCGTACCTCCCCGGCGAACCGCAGCTCGCGCCACGCCTCGCCCAGTTCGGCGGCGGTGGCCAGGTCGACGGCGTTGTGCCGGTGCTCCCGGTCCAGGGTGACGACCGCGACCCCGGTCGCCTTGTCCCGCTCCACCCGCAGGGTCACGACTTCTCCAGGAGCCAGCGCGGCACGGCCATTGCGCCCGTCTCGGTGAAGACCACGTGGACCCGTGCGCCGATGCGCAGCCGGGCCGGGTCCATGGAGTCGAGGGGGGCGTCGGCGGAGGTGACCAGGTTCCCGGCGAGCCGGATGTGCGGGGCGTCGGCGAGCTCGACGAGGATCACGTTGTACGGGGCCTGTGCGGCGTAGGCGGGAAGCAGCGGGGGGTGCGGCCGGACGTAGGACCAGATGCGGCCGCGGCCGCTCATGCGGCGCCACTCGCTGTCGAAGGACCGGCAGTGCGGGCAGCAGGGGCGGGGCGGGAAGCGCAGTCTGCCGCACGCGGTGCAGGCCTGGACGCGCAGTTCGCCGCGGGCGGCGTACTCCCAGAAGGGGGCGCCGTCCTCGTCGGGTACGGGCAGGAGCAGGGCGTCCGCGGACGCGGCGGCTTCGGGTGCGGTGGTCATCGGTCGGTCAGCTCCTCAGCAGGATCGCGGACGTCGGGACGCCTTCGCCCGCCGTCACCAGGCAGGTGGTGGCGTCCGGCACCTGGGCGGTGGAGACGCCGCGCAGTTGTTTGACGCCCTCGTTGATCAGGTTGAAGCCGTGCACGTACGCCTCGGACAGGCCGCCGCCGCCGGTGTTGATGGGGAGCCGGCCGCCCAGCTCCAGGGCGCCGCCCTCGGTGAAGGCGGCGCCCTCGCCGCGGCCGCAGAAGCCGTAGCCCTCCAGGGAGAGCGGGATGAGCGGGGTGAAGGCGTCGTAGATCTGGGCGACGTGCACGTCCTGGGGGCCGAAGTCGGCCTGCTTCCACAGGTGGCGGGCGGCGGTCCAGGCGGGCCCGGACAGGGGGTCGTCGTTCCAGTAGTTGACCATCCCGTGATGCTGGGAGGGCAGGCCCTGGGCGGCGGAGTGGACGTAGACGGGCTTGTGGCGGCAGTCGCGGGCCCGTTCGGCGGAGACGATCACGCAGGCGAGTGCGCCGTCGGTCTCCAGGCAGTTGTCGAACAGGCAGAGCGGGTCGCTGATCATGCGGGAGGTCATGTACATCTCGCGGGTCAGCGGGCGTTCGTACATCATCGCGGCGGGGTTCTCGTTGGCCCGGTTGCGGCAGGCCATGGCCACGTTGAAGAGGTGGTCGCGGGTGGCGCCGTACTCGTGCATGTAGCGGCGGGCCAGCATGCCGATCTCGTCGGCGGGGCGCAGCAGGCCGAAGGGCCGGGTCCACTGGCCGGGGGTGGGCAGCTGGACGGCGGTGTTCTTCCAGGGGCGCGGGCCGGAGCCGCGTTTGCGGGAGCGCCAGGCGACGCCGACGGTGGCCTGGCCGGTGGCGACGGCGGCGGCGAGGTGGCCGACGGTGGCGCAGGAACCGCCGCCGCCGTAGCCGATCTTGGAGAAGAAGGTGACGTCGCCGGCGCCGATGGCCTTGGCGACCTCGACCTCGTCGGTCTCCTCCATGGTGTAGGAGGAGAAGGCGTCGACCTCGCCGGGGTCGATGCCGGCGTCGGCCAGGGCGGCCAGGATCGCCCGGCAGGCCAGTTCCTTCTCGGACTGCGGCAGTTGTTTGGCAAAGGCGGTCTGGCCGATGCCGACTATCGCCGTAGCGTCCTTGAGCGTTGCCGCCATCGCCACCTCCGGGGAGTGCGCCAGTACTGACAGCCGCGAAGGCTACAGCTAATCTGACGGATAGTCAGCTACTGGGTTCGCGGGAGGGTGGCACGCATGGGCGACGAGGCGCTGCGCGAGGACGTGACGGAGGACGCGCTCGGAGGCGTGCGCGAGGACGCGCGCGGAGACCTGCGCTGGGACACCATCGCGGGGCTCGTCCGGTCGGCCGCGGCGCAGTACGGCGAGCTCGAAGCCGTCGTCGACGGGCGCGTCCGGATCAGTTACGCACAGCTCGGGGAGCGCGTCGAGCGCGCCGCCGCGGCCTGCGTGGCCGCCGGGGTGGAGCCGGGCGACCGGGTCGCCGTCTGGGCGCCCAACACCCTGGACTGGATCGTCTCCGCGCTCGGCGCCGTCTCGGCGGGCGCGGTCCTCGTTCCCCTCAACACCCGTTTCAAGGGGACGGAAGCCGCGTACGTCCTGCGGCGCAGCCGGGCCCGGCTGCTCTTCGTCACCGGCACCTTCCTCGGCACCTCCTACGTCGCCTCCCTGCGCCGGGCCGCCGCAGAGGGGCCCGGACGCGGGCCCCTGCCCGGGCTGCCGCACCTGGAACAGGTCGTCGTCCTCGCCGAGGACGCTCCCGACACCTTCCGCACCTGGAAGGACTTCCTCACGGGCGGGGACCGGGTCACGGCGCAGGCGGTCCGCGAACGCGCCGAGGCCATCAGCCCCGACGCCCCCTCCGACATCATCTTCACCTCCGGCACCACCGGCAGCCCCAAGGGCGCGGTCATCACCCACGCCCAGTCCCTGCGCTGCTACGACGTGTGGAGCGGGCTCGCCGGCCTGCGCGAAGGCGACCGCTACCTGATCGTGAACCCCTTCTTCCACACCTTCGGCTACAAGGCCGGGATCATCGCCTGCCTGATGCGCGGGGCGACGATGGTCCCGCAGCCCGTCTTCAACGTGGACACCGTCCTCGCCAACGTCGCCGCGGAACGGATCTCCGTACTGCCCGGCCCGCCCACCCTGCACCAGTCCCTCCTGGACCACCCGCAGCGCGGCCACCACGACCTCTCCGCCCTGCGCCTGGTCGTCACCGGCGCGGCCGTGGTCCCGCTCCGGCTCGTCGAGCGCCTGCGCGAGGAACTGCACATCGCCACCGTCCTGACCGCCTACGGGCTCTCCGAGGCCGGCGGCATCGTCACCATGTGCCGCCGAGGCGACCCCGCCGAGGTCATCTCCGCCACCTCGGGCCGGGCCATCCCGGACACACAGGTCGCGGTCCTGGACGGCAGCGGAAGGCCCCTGCCCGCCGGACGGGCCGGCGAGATCGCGGTCCGCGGCTACAACGTCATGCAGGGGTACTTCGAGGACCCCGACGAGACGGCCGCAGCGATCACCCCGGAGGGCTGGCTGCTCACCGGCGACGTGGGCGTCCTGGACGAGCACGGCAACCTGCGCATCACCGACCGGATCAAGGACATGTTCATCGTCGGCGGCTTCAACGCCTACCCGGCCGAGATAGAGCAACTCCTCGGACTGCACCCGGACATCGCGGACGTCGCGGTCGTCGGCGTCCCCGACGCGCGCCTGGGCGAGATCGGCAAGGCCTACGCGGTCCGCCGCCCCGGCTCCACCCTCACCGCCGACGACCTGATCGCCTGGTCCCGACGGGAGATGGCCAACTACAAGGTCCCGCGGGCGGTGGAGTTCGTCACCGAACTGCCGCGCAACGCGAGCGGCAAGGTCCTCAAACGCGAACTCCGAGCCCGCGAGGGCGGGCAGGGCCGGGGCGGCCCGGGTCAGCGGGCGTAGGAGCCTATGCCGACCAGGCAGTAGACGTACTGGTTGAGGACGATCGAGCCGCGCATGTAGCGGTAGGAGAAGGCGTACTGGGTCTTCGGGTTGTCGTTGCAGCTGTTCAGGTCGGAGGTGCCGGGGATGCTCTCGATCACCCGGTAGTGCGCGTCGGACGCCGAGCAGGGGACCTCGTCGACGCCGCTGACGCTGCGGGGCGTCGTGGAGTCCGGCAGCTGCCCGTTCAGGCAGGTGCCGCGGTCGAACGGGCTGGGCTCGGGGCTCGGCTCGGCGCTCGGTCCGGGGTCGTACGGGGTGGTGACGGCCGCTTCGGGCGTCGACGGCCAGGGGGACGGCGTGGGCGTGGGGGTCGGGGACCGGGAGGACGACCGGGTGGGTGTGGAGTCGCCGGTGGGCTTGGCGTCCGAGTCGTCGTCATTGCCGACCAGCACGAAGAAGCCGATGACCAGGACCGCGGCGATGGCCAGCCCCGCCAGGCAGCCGCGCCCGCCACCCGTCGACGGGGCCGGGACGGGCTGCTGCGGTACGGCGGCGGTCGTGGGCGGGGGAGTGATGCCGCCGGCGCCCGCGATCCAGGCCGCCCCCGCACCGGACACGTGGATGCGTAAGCGCACCTCCTCGGTGCCGACGCGGACTCTGACGAGGTCGCCGTGCCGGCAGGGCGGTATGCGCAGCCGGACCGGTCCCGACGGCAGCTCCACGGGGAGGATCACGCCGTGGGCGGCCTGCTGAGGAGTGATCGTTATGAGCATTTCCTGTGACGACACCGGCTGCTCCAAGGAGTGAGGGCGGTACGCAGGCTGCCTGACGGTTCCTCACGAATTGTGCCCGGTGTCCTGAAGGTGACGCAGCCGTTCCGCCGACTCAGAGCCGGCGGGCCAGGACCAGCCGCCAGCGCGGAGCGCCGCCGGCCTGGCGGCCGAAGTGCTCCAGCGGGACCGTCTCCACCGTGAAGCCGGCCGCCCGCAGGTCGGCGCGCACCCCGCTCAGCGGGAAGGTCCGGTAGTACATGACGAACGGCGGCCGCCACACCGCGTTGCGCACCCGCATCGCGGCGTCGAAGCCCGCCACCGCCCACCACACCGGTGAGCTCGGCGGGATCGGGGCGCCGATCGGGAAGGCGAAGACCCCGCCCCCGCGCAGCGCGGAGTGGATCCCGGAGAAGAGCGCGGGCCGCTCGGAGGGCAGGAAGTGGCCGAAGGCCCCGAAGCTGACCGCCAGGTCGTAGGAGCCGGCCAGGCCGGAGGGCAGGGCCCGCGCGTCGGCCTGTACGAAGTCCACGCGGTCGTCGCCGGGGTGCGTGCGCCCGGCCTCGGCGAGCATGCCCGCGCTGAGGTCCACCCCGGTGACCCGGTCCCGGCACAGCCGCCGCAGCATGCCGATGCCGGCGCCCGTGCCGCAGCAGACGTCCAGGCCGGCGCCGAACGTGCCCTCCCGCTGGGCGAGGGTCTCCTCGACCGCGTCGAGCATCCGGTCCGGGGTGCGGAAAGGGGTGTGGTCGAACTTCGGCGCCAGCAGGTCGTAGCCCCGCTCGACCGAGGAGAGGCCCTGCACTGCCAGTTCGCGGACGCTCGGCCCGTGGGAGGAGAACACGCCCCCAGCCTATGCCGCGCCGCGGAGCCCGGCCGGGCTTGGCGGACACACGTGTGCGGCGGTCGCGGTGGCTCCCCCTCCGGGCCACCGCGACCGCCGTCCCCCCGTTGCTCCCCCGAGCCCCCCGTTTCCCCCGTGGGCTCCCCCGTACGTCGTGCGGTTGTTACGGGCGCGGGCCGGACGCGTGGTTGTCCAGCGTCTGGATCTCCTCGCCCGCGGCCTGGTCCTCGGTCGGCGGCTTGATCTCGATGCCCGACGCGTGGTTGTCCAGGGTCTCGATCTCGACGCCCGAGGCGTGGTTGTCGAGCGGCTTGACGGTGCCGTCGTTCGGCAGGATGTTCTCGTTCGTCGTCATCGGTTTCTCCTGATGGATGGGTGGGACCCGTTCGGCGATTCCCCCGATGACCGCCGAACGGGTGATCCTTCCAATCGGCCCGGATGTCCCCCGACGCACCGGGTCGATGCACCTATCGTGCCGTCCGGCGATAAACGAACGATGAACGCCTCGTTCAACAGGCGTCTGCGCAGGTCAGGCCGCGATCTCCGTGGCCAGCAGGTTCTGCACCTCGCCCAGTTCGGCCGAACCGAGCTGTGTGAACACCGTCTCCGCGTCCCGCCAGCAGACCCGCGCCCGGTCCGTCTGGCCCAGCCGTCGCAGCGCCTTGCCCAGCACGGTCAGGACGGTCGCGCGCCGCCACTCCCCGCCGATGCCGCGCAGCGCGATGGCCTGCTCGGCGTGCGCGGCGGCCAGCGTGGGCCGGCGCGCCGCGAGATGGGCCTCGGCGAGCCGGAAGTGGGTCACGCCCTCCCACAGCGGCTGCCGGTTGTCGTGGAACAGTGCCAGGGCCTCGGTGAGTTGGGCGAGGGCCTCGCCGAGCCGGCCCGCCTGGGTGAGCGCGATGCCGAGCGCGTAGCGGCCGTTGGCCAGCCGCAGGGACAGGCCCATCCGGTCGTAGATGGCGATGCCCTGCTGCGCGAGGTCTATGGCGCTGGTGAGGCGGCCCAGTTCCACATGGATGCGGGACAGGTTGCACAGGGCGCTCGCCTCGCCGACGTTGTTGCCGTCGGCGCGGAAGTTCCGGATGGCCTGCAGCAGGTGGCGCTCGCCGTCGGCGTGCCGTCCCTCGTAGAGGGCGATGATCCCGCGGTCGTTGGGCGCCCAGCAGCTGGGCAGCGGGTCGCCGGCCTCGCGGGCCAGGGCCGTGGCCTGGCGGGCCTCGTCGTCGGCCTCGGCGAAGCGGCCGGCGACCAGGTGCACGTTGGTGAGGGTGGTGCGGGCACGGCCCTCGGCGTACGGGTCCTTGGCGGCCTGGGCGGCGTCGCGCAGGGCGGTCGCCGCGGATTCGTACTGCTTGGAGTTGGCCCCGGACTCGGCCAGGTCCTTGGCCGCCCACAGCAGGTCGACGGCCCGGCGCAGCACCGGTGAGTCGCCGCCCCGTACGGAGGCCTGCCGTACGCACGCCAGCAGCGGGCCGGCCTCGGTGTACAGCCAGTCCAGGGCGGAGCGCGGCTCTGCGAAGACCAGACCGGGGTAGTGGGTGTCGGACAGGTGCGCGGGCAGCCGGTCGCCGGGGCGCTCCAGTGCGTACACCCCCGAGGCGGTGGCGAGGTAGAAGTCCAGGAGGCGGTCAAGGGCCGCTTCGCGCCCGCTCGGCGGCTGCTCGTCGCGTTCGGCGCACGCACGCGCGTAGAGGCGTACGAGATCGTGGAAGCGGTAGCGGCCGGGGGCTGCGGATTCGAGCAGGGAGCAGTCGACTAAAGCCTCCAGGAGGTCCTCGGTGTCGTACTCGGGCAGGTCGAGGACGGCGGCGGCCGCGGACAGCGAGATGTCGGGGCCGTCGGCGAGGCCGAGGAGGCGGAAGGCGCGCTGCTGGGCGGGCTCCAGCTGGCCGTAGCCGAGCTCGAAGGTGGCCTTGACGGCGAGGTCGCCGGCCTGGAGCTCGTCGAGGCGGCGGCGTTCGTCGCCGAGCTTGGCGGCGAGGACGGAGACGGTCCAGGTGCGGCGGGCCGCGAGCCGGGAGGCGGCGATGCGGATGGCCAGCGGCAGGAACCCGCAGGCGCCGACGACGTCGAGGGCGGCCTGGCGTTCGGCGCGTACGCGTTCCTCGCCGACGATGCGGGTGAAGAGCTGGAGGGCCTCGTCCGGGCTCATCACGTCGAGGTCGACGAGATGGGCCCCGGCGAGGCCGGCCATGCGGACGCGGCTGGTGACGAGGGCGGCGCAGCCGGCGGTGCCGGGCAGCAGCGGGCGGACCTGGGCGGCGTCGCGGGCGTTGTCGAGGAGGACGAGGACGCGGCGGCCGTCGAGGGTGGAGCGGTAGAGCGCGGCCCGCTCGGCCGGGGAGTCGGGGATGGCGGTGTCGGGGGTGCCGAGCGCGCGCAGGAAGGAGCCGAGGACGGCTTCCGGCTCGGCGGGGCGGGCGTCGGTGCCCTGGAGGTCGACGTAGAGCTGGCCGTCGGGGAAGTGCGGGCGGGCGGCGTGGGCGACGTGCACGGCGAGGGTGGTCTTGCCGACGCCGCCGATGCCGGCGAGCGCGGAGACGGCCATGACCTGGTCCTGGGCGCCGCCGGAGAGGATCGTGCCGAGCTCGTGCACGAAGCTGGAGCGGCCGGTGAAGTCGGGTACGGTCGCGGGCAATTGGGCGGGCCTCACGTGAGCGGCGGTGGCTGCCGGGGCGGGGTCTTCCGCGCGGGCCAGGTCGGCGTCGGCGTTCAGGATGCGCTGCTGGAGCGCGGCCAGTTCGGGGCGCGGGTCGACGCCGAGTTCGTCGGCGAGGAGCCGGCGGGTGTCGGCGTAGACGGCGAGGGCCTCGGCCTGCCGGCCGCTGCGGTAGAGGGCGAGCATGAGCAGCTCGCGCAGCCGTTCGCGCAGCGGGTGGGCGGCGGTGAGGGCGGTGAGCTCGGAGACGGCCTCGGCGTGGTGGCCGACCTCCAGGTCGAGGTCGAGGCGGGTCTCCAGCAGCTGGAGGCGCCATTCGGCGAGCCGGGTGCGCTCGGTCTCGGCGTGCGGGCCGGGGACCCCGGCGAGGGGTTCGCCCTCCCACAGGTCGAGGGCGCGGGCCAGGAGCGTGCGGGCGAGGGAGCGGTCCCCGGCGGCGCGGGCGCTGTCGGCGTCGGCGGCGAGGCTGCGGGCGACGCCGAGGTCCAGGGTGGCGGCGGAGCGCAGCCGGATGGCGTAGCCGCCGGACTCGGTGACGAGCAGGCCGGGGGCGACGACCTTGCGCAGGCGGGAGGCGTAGGTGCGGATGGTGGCCAGGGCCTGCTGCGGGGGGTCCTCGCCCCAGATGGCGTCGATGAGTTCGGGTGCGGTGGCGGTGCGGCCGTCGCGCAGCAGGAGCACGGCGAGCAGGGCGCGCTGCTGGGGGGTGCCGGAGGGCAGGGCCTCGCCGCCCCGCCAGGCGCGCACGGGGCCGAGGACGGCGAACCGCGATTCGGCTGCGGCGGGCTCTGCCGCACCCGGGGTGGTGCCCGCTGCGGCGGTCTCGGCGGCCCGGTCCGTGGTGGGCCCGGCGCTGTCGCCTCCGGCGGGGGCTCCGGCGCGGGCCGGGGCCGTGCCGTCCGCGGCGGGCTCGGGGGTCTCGGCAGGCTCGGGGGTCCCGCCGGCGGCGGTGGCGCGGGCCGGCTCCGAGGCGCGGGCCGGCTCCGAGGCGCGGGTCGGGTCCGAGCCGTCGGTGGTGGGGCCCGCGGCAGCGGGTGCCGGGGCCGCGGGGCCTGCCGCGTCGGCGGCGTGGCCCTGGCCGGATGTGGCACCGGCGCCGGCGGGGCGTGCGGTGTGCGGGTTGCCCGCGGGGGTGCCGGTGCGCGCCGGGCCGGTCGCGGCTGCGGCGGTGCCCCGGCCTGACGTGGTCCCGGCGGAGGCGGGCCCGGTGGCGCGGGTCGCGGGCCGGCGCGGGGCTGCGGTACCCGTGGCGGCGGGGTCGGCCGTGCCGGGTTCCGGACGTGTACCGGGGGTGGCCGTCGGCGGTACGGGACCGGCGGGGCGGGCGGTGGGGCCGGCTTGGGACGCGGCGGCAGCCGCACGGGCCTCGGGGTGTTTCCGCGGGTGCGGGATGGCCGGTACGCCGTCCATCTGTCGTCCCCCTGCCTTCCGTCGGTGTAAGGGTCAGTCTGCCCTGTCTCGCGCGTACACGTCAGCCCGTCCATGACCGATCACAGACCAACTAGCTGACGGTTCGTCAGATCGGCGCTACCGTATGAGCCATGGAGACCTTCCCGAAGATCATCTCGGTGGACGACCACACGGTTGAGCCCCCCAACGTCTGGCGGGACCGGCTCCCGTCCAAGTACCGCGACATCGGCCCCCGTATCGTCCGCGCCCCGTTGAAGGAAATGACCTTCCTCGGCGGCAAGTTCGCCCCCGTCATGGGAGCCCCCGGCGACGACGGCCCGATCGGCGACTGGTGGGTGTACGAGGACCTGCACCGGCCGCTCACGCGACTCGACACCGCCGTCGGGTACGACCGCGACGAGATCAAACTGGAAGTCATCACCTACGAGCAGATGCGCCCCGGATCCTTCTCGGTTCCCGACCGCCTCGCCGACATGGACGTCAACCACGTCCAGTCGGCCCTCTGCTTCCCGACTTTCCCCCGCTTCTGCGGCCAGACCTTCACCGAGGCCAAGGACCGTGAGCTGGGGCTCCTCGGGGTACGGGCCTACAACGACTGGATGGTGGAGGAGTGGTGCGGCCCCGAGACGCACGGCCGCCTCATCCCGCTCACCCTGATCCCGCTCTGGGACGCCCGGCTGGCCGCCGCCGAGGTCCGCCGCAACGCGGCGCGCGGCGTGCGCGCGGTCGCCTTCTCGGAGATACCCCCGCACCTGGGCCTGCCGTCCGTCCACACCGACGAGTGGGACCCCTTCCTGCAGGCGTGCGACGAGACCGGCACGGTCATCGCCATGCACATCGGCTCCTCGTCCCGCATGCCGTCCACGTCCGCGGACGCCCCGCCGGCGGTCGGCTCCACCATCACCTTCGCCAACTGCTGCTTCTCCATGGTCGACTGGCTGATGAGTGGCAAGTTCGAGCGCTTCCCCAATCTGAAGATCATGTACGCGGAGGGCCAGATCGGCTGGATTCCATACATCCTCGAGCGCGCGGACGTGGTCTGGGAGGAGAACCGCGGCTGGGGCGGGGTCGCGGACAAGGTGCTCCGGCCGCCGTCCGAACTCTTCGCCGGGCACGTCTTCGGCTGCTTCTTCGACGACGCCTTCGGCCTGAAGAACCTCGACTCGATCGGCGTCGGCAACGTCCTCTACGAGACGGACTACCCCCACTCCGACTCCACCTGGCCGAAGTCCCGCGAGGTCGGCGAGGCGCAGATGGGCCACCTGGCGCCGGACGCGGTCGACCGCATCGTGCGCGGCAACGCGATCGACCTCCTCGGGCTCACCCCGGACGGCCTGTGGCCGGGACCGGGCTCGGCTGCCTGACCGACCCGGCCCGGCCCGACCTGACCCGACCCGGCCCGACCCGGTCAGGCCGGTGCCCGACCGCTCGTGACCGTGCCGACCGGTGCGGTCACGAGCAGGAGCGAGACGGCCAGGCCCGCCGCCGTGAGCACCGGCAGCAGCAGCGTCACGTCCACGAGGGCGACGAGCCCGGCGCCCAGTACCAGGGCCAGCGCGTTCGGTACGAAGACCAGGGTGTTGGCGGTGGCCGCGGTGCGGCCCACGACGGAGTCCGGTACCTCGCGCTGCACGGTGGTCAGCGCGGCGATCAGCACGCACGGCAGGCCCGCGCCGATCAGCGCGCTGCCCACCAGGGCCGCCGCCTCGTACGGCAGCGCCCGCCCGCCGCATCCCAGCGCGAACAGGGCCGTGCCGGCCGCCGTGAACACACGCACCGGCATCCGCCGCAGGAGCGGGCCCGCGAGGAGCCCGCTCACGACGGAACCCGCGCCCTGCACCGCGTACAGCACCCCCACGTAGGCGGGTGTGCGGCCGAGGACGTCGTCGGCGACCGCGTAGACCACCGCGCCGTTGATCCCGGCCAGGAACATCACGGCGGCGGCCGCCGACACCAGCGGGCGCAGCACCGGTGAGTCCCACAGCTGCCGGCCGCCCTCCAGCGCCCGGGCGAAGCCGCCGGCCCTCGGATCCGTCGGCGGACCCTTTGGCCGGGGCGCGTCCCGGTCCACCCGCAGGAGCACGAACAGGCCCGCAGCCAGGGCGAACGTCACCGCATCGAGCAGGGCCACCGACGCTCCGCCGAACCGCGTGAACAGGGCGGCGCCCGCGAGCGGCGCGAGCAGCTTCATGCTCTCCCCGGCCGTCATCCGCAGCCCGTTGAAGTCGCCGAGGAGGCGGACGTCGACCGCCCTCGCCACCAGGGCTGCCTCCGCGGCCTCGTGGAGGGTGCCGCAGATCCCGTAGACGAGGAGGACGGCGAAGAGCAGCCACACCCGGCCGGCCGAGTCGACCAGGCACAGGGCGGGCAGCAGTACGGCCATCACCAGGCAGGCGGCCACCAGCAGGGGCCGGCGCGGCAGCCGGTCGGCGAGCACGCCCAGGGCCGGACCGGCGAGGACCGGCGCCCACATGGTGAACACCGTCAGCGCCGCGAGGCTGTCCGAGCCGGTGAGCGACTTCACCCAGACCCCGGCCACCAGCCACATGGCCGTCGTGCCGAACCCCGACACCACCACCCCGAGCAGGTAGAGCCCCGCATTGCGGTCCCGCAGGACCCGTCCGCTTCCCCAGTCGCCCATGGTGCCAGCGTGCTTCTAAGGCGGGCCGGTGCGGATCGGGCACCTTCCCTACGCGGACGGGCCGCCCGCTGCCTGCGGGCGGCCCGGGGCCGGACTACTTCGGGGTGGCCCAGACCTGGCGCTTGTTCGTGTTCGCCGTGTGGAGCTGGACCGCCGTGCCGTTGGCGGTCGCGCCGCCGGTCACGTCGAGGACCTTGCCCGACGCGACATGGACGATCTGCCCCTTGGCATTCACCGACCAGCGCTGCGCCGCCGTGCCGTTGCAGTCGTGGAGGCCGATCCTGTTTCCGTCGGTGCTCGCGTTGCGCGCGTTGTCCAGGCACTTCCCGAAGGCACGGAAGGTGCCGTCCTTGCCCAGGATCCAGGACTGGGCCGCGGAGCCGTTGCACGAGTAGAGCTGGATCTGCGTGCCGTTGGCGGCCTTGCCGCCCTTGACGTCGAGGCACTTGGAGCCGATCCCGGTCACCTTGCCCTGAGGGGACAGCGTCGCCCCGGCGCCGGCCGCGAGGCGGCGCAGGCCCTGGACGTCGTACTGCTGGACGTAGGTGCCCGCCCGCTTGTCCTGGTAGGCGTAGGTGGGGGAGCACATGACCGGGAACTGGCCCGAGTCGGTGCCCTTGACGCAGTCGCTCTTGGTCAGGCTGCGGTTGGCGTGCGCCAGGCCCAGCGTGTGTCCGAGCTCGTGGCTGACGTGGTTGCGCATGTACGTCTCGCCCATGGCGGCGGTCGGCTTGCCGGCCGCGGTGAAGAACGAGTCGTCGATGTAGGCGTGGCCGCTGGTCACGGTCTCCGCCACGGAGGAGCTGGTGAAGCCGCAGCTGAGGTTGGCGGTGCCGGTACCGTCGCGGACGATCTTCCAGCCCGTGCTGCCCATGCTGCCTTCGCCGGCCGGCGGGACGCACGGGCGGTGCAGCACGCCCACGATCACCTCGCCCTTGGGCCGGACGTATTCCCAGCCGACCGGCTTCGTGTCGACGGTGACCGGGAGGTTCGTGATGCGGCGCAGGTCCGCGGCGGAGGCCTGGACGTACGGACCCAGCCAGTCCGCGGACTTCTGGTCGTAGAACTTGATGGTGTAGCCGGTCGCCAGCCACTTGGTCGCACCGCTCAGCTTCCAGCCCTCGCCCTGCGGCGGAGCGGGTGCGGCGGCCGCGGCGGAAGCGGCGGCAGGGGCGGAAGCGGCCGACCTCGTGGCGGCCTTCGGCGCCGCCTGCGTGCCGAGCGACATGACGCCGTTCCTGAAGACCGTGCCGTCGCTGCCGTGGGTGGTGGAGTCCTCCGCGTGGGCATCGGGCCCTTCACCGGTCGGCGGGGCGCTGTACGGGGCGCTGTCCTCGGCCCCCGCGGTGTCCTCGGTGCCGAATGCGGTGGAGGGGAGCTGGAGGGTTCCCACGATCGCGGCCGCGGCCGCCGCGGCAACGATGGATATCCGGTGCTTGCCTGGGAATCGCAAGTGTTCGTTGCCCTCTCGTCAAGAATCTCTTTCCGCGGGCCCGCGCGGCGGCGGGGGCGGCGAGAATCGAAAAGATGATAGGTCAATCGGCCAAAGAGCTTCCTTGAGGCCTGAGTTGACGGCGCGGCATGGACTGCCGGCGGTGACGGGTCGGCTACGCAGGGGTTGTCGCGTGCCTTGCACCCGGCCCCGCGGTCAAGGCATGCTTCGCCAGGGCAAAGCGGAAGGATCATCATGCCGGTGGACAAGCGGAGCGTCGTGACGGCAGTGCTGTGTGCGGTGGCGGCCCTGGGGGCCTCCGCGGCGGTGGCCGAGCTCGCGCCGCCGCCCGAGGCGGCCGCGCCCGTGCGGGCGAAGGCCGCGCAGCCCTCCCTCCCGCCCACGGGCCCCTCGCGCTCGCACGCGCCGAAGCCCCAGCTGTCGGCTCAGCCCGGGATCACCCTGCCGCCGGCCGTGACGCCCCCGCCCGGCGGGCCCGCCGCCTTCACCGGCGCCCTGTTCACCAACGGCCTGGACAGCGACCACTTCTGCACCGCCACCGTGGTGCACAGCCCCGGCCGCAACCTCATCGTCACCGCCGGGCACTGCCTGCTCGCCGGGAAGCAGGGTGACGGGACCGCCGTCTTCGCGCCCGCCTACGCCAACGACACCGCCCCGTACGGCACATGGAAGATCGAAGAGGTCTTCGAGGACGAACGCTGGGCCGAGGGCACGGACGACGACTACGACCTCGCCTTCGCCACGCTCGCCCCCGACGCACAGGGCCGCTCCATCGAGGACGTGACCGGCGCGGCCGTGCTGGACACCACCGGCCGGGCCGGCGAGGAGGTCACCGTCACCGGCTACCCCGCCGACCGCAAGATCCCCCGTACCTGCACGGCGACCGCGGTCCGCGAGAGCGCGACCCAGCAGCGCTTCGACTGCGCGGACTTCCCGGGCGGCACCAGCGGCAGCGCGTGGATCGCCCGCGACGGGAAGGTCATCGGCATCCTCACGGGCGGGGACACCGACGACGTCTCGACCAGCACGGTGCTGGGGGAGTACGCCGCCTCGCTCTACACGAAGGCCACGTCGAAGTCCCCCGCGCCCCGCTAGCCCGTCCTGCGACGGGAGCGGCGACGACGTCCCGGCCCCCCCGACCGCCTGCGGCCCGGGCTACTGCCAGAAGACCTGCTCGATGACGATCTGCGGTTCGGCGGTGCGGTGGACGAAGGTGTAGCGCAGCCAGCCGTGGCCCCGGTCGAAGTAGAGGACGTGGGCGCCGCGGGGGTCGGTGGAGCGGACCGGATCGATGCTCACCTTCGTGGTGTCGAGATGGTCGTCGCGGTAGGGGTGCAGTGACGACTTCAGGTCCGTGACCGCGTCGACGATCAGATCCCGCACCTCTGCGGGCAGCGTGTCCCGGTACTCGGCGGCGAGCTTGGTCCAGTCGGTGGCCCATGGGGGTCCGGTGAACTCCGCGCTCACTCGCCGGGCCCGAGCGTGGCCACCCGGTGGTGGATGCGCGAGGCCTCTTCCAGCAGGTCCCTGGCTTTGTCCGGGTCCGCGCACTCGGCCGCCCGCCGTTCGAGGTCACGTACGTGGTGGTCGAGGTGGGGGTCCCTGGCGAGCGCGTACTCGCCCCACCAGCGTGCCAGGAAGGCCGGTGCCGCCCCGATGTCGTAGGTGTCGGCGACCTTCGACCGCCAGTTGGCCTCGAAGTCGTCCAGCAGCTGCGGGGCGTGGGCGGCGATCGCCGCCCGCAACGCCGGAATACTGCGCTCGGGCATCGGGGGGACACCGTGGGCGGGCCCCGGGGCGGTGGTCATCAGTGCTTCCTCTTCCGGTCGGCGCCCTCCACGATAGTGGGCCCGGCACCGCCCGGGAGGGGTCAGGCCAGGAGGCCCAGGTGGACCGGTTCGGGTGGGGTGTTCGTGAGGAGGTCCGAGAGGCGGGGCGGCCAGACCGGTTCGCCCAGGGTGGCCAGGCGCTGTGCGGAGAGCCACTGCCAGTGGATGCCGGGCTCCTCCAGGACCGGCTCCCGGTGCGGGCCCGTGGTGACGTAGATGTGCTCGTGCTGGCGCACCGGTACGCCCTGGTGGGTGAAGTCGTGCTCCCAGGTGCACAGCAGGCGCTCCGGCTCCAGGTCGGTCCACCCGGTCTCCTCGCGCAGCTCGCGCCGCACGCAGTCCTCGGGGCTCTCGCCGGGGTCGATTCCGCCGCCGGGCGGCAGCCAGTGGATGCCCACCTCCACGTTGTTCTCGCGGAAGAGGAACACCGACCCGGTGGGGGACAGGATGACAACGCGTGCCGCGTGACGTGGAGTTCGCCTCATCGATTCAGGGTACGTCCGTGATCGGCTCCGGGGGACGGGCTTGCGCCCCCCGTCTGCCCCGGAGCCGACCGCCACGCGGACACGCCTACGCCGCAGCCAGTGCCAGCGTCGGCGACAGGCGGGCCGCGCGCACCGCCGGGTAGAGGCCGGCCAGCGTGCCGATGACCAGGGTGGCGGCGAAGCCGCCGCCCACCGCCCACAGCGGGACCACCCACGGCATGTCGCCCGTGCGGGCGTAGACGGCCGTGGCCGCCCCGCCCAGGACGATCCCGGCCAGCCCGCCGAGTCCGGACAGCAGCAGGGACTCCGTCACGAACTGGATCCGGATCTGGCCCTTCGTGCCGCCCAGCGAGCGGCGCAGGCCGATCTCGTGGCGGCGCTCCAACACCGAGATGATCATGGTGTTGGCGACGCCGACCCCGCCCACCAGCAGTGCGATACCGCCCAGGCCCAGCAGCAGCGTGCTGAAGGCGCCCTCGGTGGCCGCCTTCGCCTGCAGGGCAGCCGACGGGTCGGTGACCGAGACCGCGCTCGGGGTCTGCGGGTTGGCCGTCCGCGCGATGAGCTCGCGGACCGCCGCCACCCGGTCGTCCGCGGAGCGTTCGTACACGGCCGTCGGGTGGCCGTCGAAGCCCAGCAGCCGCTCGGCCGCGTCCCAGCCGATCAGGGCGGAGCGCTCGATCTCCGGGGCCAGCGGGACCGGTCCGAGGATGCCGATCACCGTGAAGTACCGGCCGCCGATGAAGACCTGCTGCCCCGGCGCGGTGATGCCCAGGCGGCGTGCGGAGACGTCGCCGAGCACCACCGCCGGGTAGCGGCCGGTGGCGTCGTTGAGCCAGGTGCCGCTCGCCATCGAGGCGCGCAGGGTGCCCAGCAGGTCGTCCTTGGCCGCCTTGACCGCGACCCCGCCCGTCTCCTCCTTGGGGATGTTCTCGGAGCGGCGTACGGACTCCGCGACATCGCCCGTGGTGCCGACCGACTCGACCCCCGGGATACGGGAGACCATGCCGGGGGCCTCCTTGGGGAGCGTGGTGTCCTGGCCGCTGAACATGCCCTGGCCTGGCGTCGCGACCAGCATGTTGGTGCCGAGCCGATCGAGCTCGCGCAGCAGTTTGGCCTGGCTGGAGGAGGAGATGCCGACCACGGCGATCATCGTCGCGATGCCGATGGCGATGCCGAGCGCGGACAGGAAGACCCGCATCGGGCGGGCGCGCAGCCCCGCCGAGCCGACGTGCAGGACGTCCCGCGGGGACAACCTCGGCGGGCGCAGTCTCGGCGGGCGCAGCCGCGCGGCCGGCTTGCGGGCGCGTGCTCTCGTACGGCTCATCGCGCCGCCCCCGCAGCCCCGATCGGGGCGGCCGGGCCGGAGCGGACGTCCGCGACGATCTCCCCGTCCCGGATGCGCACCTGCCGCGGCAGGCTCGCCGCGATCTCGTTGTCGTGGGTGATCACGGCGATGGTCGCCCCGTCCCGGTTCAGTTCGTGCAGCAGCTCCATGACCGACTCGCCGGACGCCGTGTCCAGGGCGCCCGTCGGTTCGTCGGCCAGCAGCAGGTCCGGTGCGCCCGCCACCGCCCGGGCGATCGCCACGCGCTGCTTCTGGCCGCCGGACAGTTCGTGCGGCCGGTGGTCCATCCGGTCGCCGAGGCCGACCCGTTCCAGGGCCTCGGCCGCCCGGCGGCCGCGCTCGGCCCGGGAGAGGCCGCAGTACAGCAGCCCCTCGGCGACGTTCGCGCGGGCGCTGATGCCGGGCACCAGGTGGAAGGACTGGAAGACGAAGCCGACGTGGCGGGACCGCAGGGCCGACAGCGAACGGTCCGACAGGGCGGCGATGTCGTGGCCGGCGATCCGTACGCCGCCCGCCGTCGGGCGGTCCAGGGTGCCGACGATGTGCAGCAGGGTGGACTTGCCGGAGCCCGACGGGCCGACGATGGCGAGGAGTTCGCCGCCGCCGATGCTGAGGTCGACCCCGCGCAGGGCGGTGACCCCGCCCGCGTACTCCTTGGTGACCCCGGTCAGCTCCACGACCGGTTCCGGGGGGTGCGTCGTGGCCGTCACAGCTTGGGGATCCCCACCTGCATGCCCTCCTTGAGGGCGTCGCCGGTCACCTCGACCCGGCCGTTGCCGAACATGCCCAGCTCGACGCGGACCTCGCGGGCCCGGCCGTCCTCCACGACCTGGACGCCGAAGCCGCCGCCCGCGAGGGCCAGCAGGGCGTTCACGGGCACGGAGAGCACGCCCTTGCGGGTCTCGCCGGTCAGGGCCACGGTCACCGGGGACTGGTCCGGGGCGGTGATCTCGGCCGGCTGGTCGAAGGTGACGACCACCTCGACCTTGGCCTTCTTGTCGCCGCCCCCGGCTCCGCCCCCGCCGCCCGCACCCGGTCCGCCGTTCTTGTCGTCGGGCTGGGCCCCGCCCACCGAGTCGATCTTCCCGGTGGCGCTGCCGCCCCCGGGCAGCCGTACGGTGACCGGCTCGCCCGCCTTCGCCGCCGACGCCTTCGCCGCGTCCATCTGGAAGCGGACGGTGCGCTCGGTGCCCGTGACCGTCAGCACCGGCTTGCCGGGCACCGCCTCGTCGCCGACCGCCGCGTCCTTCCCGCGCACCCGCTGCGGCCCCGAGGCGAAGGCGACGTCCTCCTTGCCGACCTCGCCCGTCTCCGCCGCCCTGTGCGCCTTCTGCCACCGCTTGACGGCCGTCGTCGTGCCCGCGGTGAAGAGCGGGTCCTCCGGGTCGAGCCCGGTGCCGTACCCGAGGGCGAGGAGGTTCCGCTTGAGCTGCTTGACGTCCTCGCCCTTGTCGCCGGCCTTGAGCTGCCGGTACATCGGCGTCGCCCCGTACAGGAGCCGCACCGGCCGGCCGTTGACCTCGTACAGCTTCCCGTCCCGTTCGACCGCAGAGCCCTCGCCCGCGACCCACGTCAGGACGCCCGGGCCGCCGGCGTTCACCTTGCGCTCCTGCGCGTAGCCGAGGGTGCCCTCGACCTGCAGGCCCGCGCTGAGGTCGCCGCGCTGCACCGGCGCGGTGGCCGGCGGCAGTCCGCCCGTGCGACGCTCCTGCCCGCCGTCCTCTCGCTGGGGCTGGGCGGTGACGGCGTAGCCGCCGCCCGAGACGGCCAGTACGGCGGCCAGCGAGCCCAGCAGCCACTTGGTGCGTGTCCTCATCGGGCCGCTTCGCACTTCTTCTGGGCCTCCTCGAAGGCCTTCTCCTGACCCTTGGGGATCTCCACGGCGCTTCTGGCGCCGCCCTGGTACTCAGGGTCCTTGAGGGCGACGCCGTTCTCGCGCATGCACTGGATCCACTTGAGTTCCTTGTCCTTCTCCTCCTGCGTGGGTTCCTTGCCGGAGCCAGGGCCCTGCATGCCGCACGCCTTCATCGCCTCCTGCATCTTCTGCGGGTCGGCTCCGCCGCCCAGGGTCATCCCGCGCGGGTCCTGGCCGGGCTCGGGGTCGGGCACGTCTATGCCGTGCTCGCGCAGGCACTGGCGCATCTTCACGGCGCGGTCGGCGTCCGCGCCGGCCCCGCCCGCGGAGCCGGTGCCCCCGCCGCTCGCGGAGGAGTCCTTGCCCTTCGACGAGTCGTTCGCGCAGGCCGTCGCGAACAGGGTCAGCCCGGTGACGACCGCGGCCGTGGACATGATGAGGGTTCGCTTCATGGGCCCGAGCCTGCGGTGCAAGGGCCTTTCGCTTCCCTCTCGCACCTTGCTTACAACGGCGAAACACCGACCTCCGGTAAAGAGGACGGCATGCGCGTACTGGTGGTGGAGGACGAGGAATTCCTCCGGGAGATGATCGCCGAGGGGCTGCGCCGCGACGCGCTCGCCGTCGACGAGGCGGGCGACGGCCTGGAGGCGCTGCGGCGCCTGCGCCTGGGCGAGTACGACGTCATGGTCCTGGACCGCGACCTGCCGGGGCTGCACGGCGACGAGGTCTGCCGCCAGGTGGTGCGGATGCGGCTGCTGACCCGCGTCCTGATGCTGACCGCGTCGGGGACCGTGCGCGACCGCGTCGAGGGCCTCGGCGTCGGCGCCGACGACTACCTCACCAAGCCGTTCGCCTACGACGAGCTCCTCGCCCGGGTCCTGGCGCTGGGCCGGCGCGCCCGCCCCGCCCTGCCGCCCGTACTGGAGCGCGCGGGCGTCGCCGTCGACACCGCCCGGCGCAGCGCGACCCGGGACGGGCACCGGCTCGCGCTGTCGCGCAAGGAGTTCGCCGTGCTGGAGGCGCTGCTGCGCGCCGAGGGCGCCGTGGTCAGCAACGACGACCTGATCGAGCAGGTGTGGGAGGCGGACACCAGCTACTCCACCAACGCCGTCCGCGTCACCCTCAGCAAGCTCCGAGCCAAGCTGGGCGAGCCGCCGCTGATCGAGACCGTGCCGGGCGCGGGCTACCGGATCGCGGCCCGGTGAACGGCCTCCCGAGGGACACGAAGGACACGAAGGCCCTGCGCGTCCGGCGCTTCCCGCGCTCGGGCCGCGCCCTGCGGCTCCCGGGCGTCCCGCGGACCGAGCGCGGCCGCCTCACCGCCCTGTACGGCTCGCTGCTGCTCCTGGCCGGCGGCGGTCTGGTCGCGCTGGTGTACGTCATGGTCGGCCAGGGGCTGTACGCGAGCGTCAGCGGGGCCGTCCGCACGGTCAGCCCGGCCTACGTCCTGCCCTCGCCCGGTGCCTCGCCCGGCCGGTTGCTGAAGCCGCACCCCCCGTACGAGCCGGCGCAGCGGCGGCCACCGGGCGAGGCGCCCACCGCCGAGGAACTGAAGACGTACGCCTACACCCAGAACCTCTCGGACGCCGTCACCGAGGCGACCCGCCACCGGCTGCTGATGTACTCGCTGCTCGCCCTGGCCGTCTTCGCCGTGCTGTCGATCTGGCTCGCCTGGTGGATGGCCGGCCGGGTGCTGCGCCCGGTCGGCGTGATCACCGGGACCGCGCGCCGCCTGTCCGGGGAGAACCTGCACGAGCGGATCTCCCTCGACGCGCCGCCCGGCGAGCTCAAGGAGCTGGCCGACACCTTCGACGCGATGCTGGGCCGGATGGAGCAGCTGGTCTCCGCCCAGCGGCGGTTCGCGGCGAACGCGGCGCACGAGCTGCGCACCCCGCTGGCCGTGCAGCGGGCGGCGGCCGAGATCGGGCTGGCCGGGGACCCGTCGCCGGAGAGGGTCGCCCGGATCCGCGACAGGCTGATCGGGGTCGCCGACTCCAGCGAGCACCTCATCGAGTCGCTGCTGCTCCTCGCGGTTTCCGAGCAGGGGCTGGAGGCGACCGGGCCGGTGGACCTGGCGGAACTCGCGGCCGCCGAGCTGGCGGCCTGCCCGCAGGAGGGCCTGACGGTCGTACGGACCTTCGCGCCGCTGACCGTGACGGGCGACCGGGTGCTGCTCGGCCACCTGCTGCGGAACCTGCTGATGAATGCGGTGCGTCACAACCGTGCGGGGGGCCGGATCGCCGTGTCCACCGCCCCCGACGGGGAACTGACGGTGTGCAACACCGGACCGGTGATCGATCCGGCGGACGTTCCGGGCCTCCTGGAGCCCTTCCGCAGGAGCGCCGAACGACAGCACACCGCAGGTGAGGGCGCCGGGTTGGGCCTTTCGATCGCCGCGTCGATCGCACGGGCGCACGAGGCGGAGCTGACGGCCGCCGCCAACCCGGGGCCGGAGGGCGGCCTGACGGTCTGTGTCCGCTTCCCGGTGCCCGTCGTGGCGCGCACATCGCGGACAAACCAGCTCTGAAGGTGCGCTGATGTACGGTCGGGTGAATGAGCAAGCACGCCCGAGCACGCTCCCGCCCCGCCCGTACGAACCGTCGTGCGGCGCGCCGCGCCGCGCTCGCCGCCACCCTCGGCCTGGTGACCTTCACGGCCGGCTGGGTGTACGTCGCCCAGGATCCTGAACAGGCCGCGGGCGCGGCGCAGGCCAGTACGGACTCCCGCCCGCAGCCCGTGGACCGGGTGGCGCGCGACACGCCGCGGTCGCCCACGCAGGGCCTGACCGGGATCAGCGAACAGACCCGGGCGAAAATCCCGGCCGAGTCCCGCCAGCTCATCCTGGTCACCGGCAGGGCCGTGGACTCCTCGGAGTCCACCGCCGCGCTGTACACCCGCCCCGAGGCCGGGGCCGACTGGGTCAAGGCCGAGAGCTGGCCGGCGCGCAACGGGGCCAGGGGCTGGTCCACGGAGCGCACGTACGGCGATCTGACGTCGCCCCAGGGCGTCTTCGCGCTGACCGACGCGGGCGGCCTGCTGTCCCCGCCGCCGGGCACGCGGCTCCCGTACGACGAGGACCGGGGCTTCGTCGCCACCGGCCGCGGGGTGAACGGGGAGTCCCTGGTGGGCTCCTTCGACTACGTCGTCGCCATCGACTTCAACCGCCGCCCGGGCCGTTCGCCGCTGGACCCGGTCAAGCCGGACGGTGAGGAGAGGGGCGGCAACATCTGGCTGCACGTGGACCACGACGGCCCCTCGCAGGGCTGCGTCGGCATCCCGAAGGAGGCCATGCGCAAGGTCCTGGAGACCCTGGACCCGGCGGCGAAGCCGGTCATCGTGATGGGGCCGGAAGGCTTCTGACGCGGGGGTCGGTCAGTCGCCGAGGTCCAGGACGCGGACCGACTCGCCCTCCCAGCGCTTGGGGAAGGTGGTGGCTGCGATCGCCCCGTCGGGGCGATCCGGCGTGGGCTGTGCCGCGTGCCGGGTGTGCGCCGCGGCCCAGGTCTCCTGGCACGTGAGGGCCAGTGCGGTGGGCAGGTCCAGGTTCAGGATGATGACGCCCGGCAGGGCGGCCAGGTGCTCCGCCGTGCCGGGCCGGGCGCGGTCCGCCCCGACCAGCGCGCAGGTGGGCGCGTAGAGGAACCAGCCGGCTTCGGCGTGCGCGCGGTGGATGAGCCGGGACGCGAGGACGTTGCCCTGTCCTGCTGCCGGCATCGCCGTCTCGTCCAGCACGATGTGCGTTTCCGTCGCCTGCCCCTCGCCTCCGCCAGGCGCCGGTCCAACTCGGTCACCAGCTCGTGCTGTTGCGACGCGGACGGGGCGTAGCCGTTCCAGGCGTGCAGCGCGGCGCGGGCCCTCTCGGCGCGTTCCGCCCGCTCGGCCGGGGTGAGCAGCGTTTCGGCAAGGCGGGCCAGGTAGGCGCGCAGCGACAGCCCCTCGGCTGCGGCTATGGCGGCGAGCCTGTCCTTCGCTTCCTCGGGGATGCGGATGTTGGCGTCGGCCATGAGCGTGCTCCTTCCCGTGACTCGAGAGTGCGGGTACGCACCCGTACCCGCAGCCTTCCCGGTCGGCATCCGCGGCCCCGGGGTCTGCGGGATCGACTCCACCTCTTGTCTGACGGGCCGTCAGGTATCACGATGGCCCGGCACCGATATGACGAATCGGCAGACGAAGGCGAGGCGGGCCCGCCATGGCGCGCGTGTTTCCGGAAGGTCGGCTGGTCTACGGGATGCAGCTCCCGGTCCAGTCGCAGAGCACCATCTACGCCGAACCCTGGGAGGCGTCGGCCGGCGCCGCCGATCTCGCCGAGATCGCGCGGGCCGCCGACCGGTCCGGCTTCGCCTACGTGGCCACCTGCGACCACGTGGCGATCCCGCGGCGGCTCGCGGGACCCATGAGCACCGTCTGGTACGACCCGGTCGCCACCCTGTCCTTCCTGGCCGGGATCACCCGGAACGTACGGCTCCTGAGCCACGTGGCGATCCTCGGCCTGCGGCACCCGCTGATCAGCGCCAAGCAGTACGCCACGCTCGACCACCTCTGCGGCGGCCGGCTGATCCTCGGCGTAGGCGCCGGCCACGTCCAGGAGGAGTTCGAGATCCTCGGCGTGGACTTCGCCCGCCGCGGCGCCGTCCTCGACGAGACCCTGGACGCGCTGCGGGCCGCGCTCGGACCGCAGGAGTACCCGGAGTTCGAGGGCGAGCTGTTCTCCTTCAAGGACCTCGGGCAGCTGCCCCGGCCCGCCCAGGAGCGGATCCCCGTCTGGGTGGGCGGCTCCTCGCCCGTCGCCGTACGCCGGGCCGCCGTCCGCGGGGACGGCTGGCTCCCGCAGGGCGACCCGCGCGAGAAGCTCCCGGCGCAGATCGCCCGTATCGCACAGCTGCGCGCCGAGGCCGGCGTCACCGGCCCGTTCGAGGTCGGCGCGATCACCGAGGCGCTGTACGTCGGCGAGCCCGGCTGGGACACCGGCCGCCGCACCCTGACCGGCAAGGCGGAGGCGCTCGCCGAGTCCCTGCGCGAGTACGGGGCGCTCGGCGTGGACCAGATCCAGGTCCGCTTCCGCAGCCGCGACCGCGCCGAACTCGTCGACCAGATCACCGCATTCGGGGCCGAAGTCGCCCCGCACCTCAACGACTAGGAGCACGGGCATGGGCAAGCTGGACGGGCGCGTCGTCATCGTCACCGGTGCGGCGCGCGGCCAGGGCGAGCAGGAGGCGCGGCTCTTCGCCGCCGAGGGGGCCAAGGTCCTCCTCGGGGACGTGCTGGACGAGCAGGGCGCGGCGGTGGCCAAGGAGATCGGCGAGGACCGGGCCCGATACGTGCGGATGGACGTGAGCCGGGAGGAGGACTGGGCGACCGCGATCGCCGCTGCGAAGGAGGCCTTCGGGCGGGTCGACGGCCTGGTCAACAACGCCGGCATCCTGCGCTTCAACGAGCTGGCCTCGACCCCGCTGGAGGAGTTCCGGCAGGTGGTCGAGGTCAACCAGGTGGGCGCCTTCCTCGGCATCAAGACGGTGGCGCCCGAGATCGAGGCGGCCGGCGGCGGCACCATCGTCAACACCTCCTCCTACACCGGTCTGACGGGCATGGCGTACGTCGGCGCCTACGCCGCGACCAAGGCGGCCATCCTGGGCCTGACCCGGGTGGCCGCCCTGGAGCTCGCGGGCAAGGGGATCCGGGTCAACGCGATGTGCCCGGGCGCGGTGGACACCCCGATGGCCAACCCCGGCCTGCTGGACCCCGCGAACATGACCGACGAGGCCCGCGACGCCATGGCGGAGCTCTACCGGCGGGTGGTCCCGATGGGGCGGGTGGGCCGGCCCGAGGAGATCGCCAGGCTGGCGCTCTTCCTGACCGGCGACGACTCCTCGTACATCACCGGCCAGCCGTTCGTCATCGACGGCGGCTGGATGGCGGGCGTCAGCATCTTGTAGCGGAAGCCAGCTGATGGGGCGTCAGGTATTGACGCTCCCGGCTCCGCGGTGGAACAGTCGAGACATCGAATCTGACGCAACGTCAGAAAACAGAGGACGGTGAACCCCTTGGAATTCGGGCTCTTCGTGCAGGGATACGTGCCTGAGGCGCGGTCCAAGGTCGACCCCGAGGCAGAGCACAAGGCGCTGGTCGAGGAGACCGAGTACGTCATCCAGGCCGACAAGTCCGGCTTCAAGTACGCCTGGGCCTCCGAGCACCACTTCCTGGAGGAGTACTCGCACCTGTCGGCGAACGAGGTGTTCCTCGGCTACCTCGCGCACGCCACCGAGCGCATCCACCTCGGCTCCGGCATCTTCAACCCGCTCGCCCCGGTGAACCACCCGGTCAAGGTGGCCGAGAAGGTCGCCATGCTCGACCACCTCTCCAAGGGCCGCTTCGAGTTCGGCACCGGCCGCGGCGCGGGCAGCCACGAGATCCTCGGCTTCCTGCCCGGCATCGAGGACATGAACGGCACCAAGGAGATCTGGGAGGAGACCATCGCGGAATTCCCCAAGATGTTCCTCCAGGAGGAGTACGAGGGGTTCCAGGGCAAGCACTGGTCGCTGCCGCCGCGGAAGGTCTTCCCCAAGCCGTACGGCAAGGCCCACCCGGCCATGTGGTACGCCGCCGGGTCCCCCTCCTCCTACGCGATGGCGGCCAAGAAGGGCCTCGGCGTGCTGGGCTTCAGCGTGCAGAAGGTCTCCGACATGGAGTGGGTCCTCGACCAGTACAAGACGGCCATCAGGGAGGCGAAGGCCATCGGCGCCTTCGTCAACGACAACGTGATGGTCACCTCCACCGCGATCTGCGCCGAGACCCACGACAAGGCCGTCGAGATCGCCGTCAACGCCAACATGAACCGCTTCCAGTCGCTGGTCTTCCGCTACCACGACACCTTCCCGCGGCCCGAGGCGATCCCCGAGTGGCCCGAGACCCTGCCGGAGTACAACGCGGAGATCATCGAACTGCTGATCGCCGAGGAACTCCTCATCTGCGGCGACCCGTCGGAGGTGCGGGCCCAGTGCAAGCGCTGGGAGCAGGCGGGCGCGGACCAGCTGTCCTTCGGTCTGCCGACCGGCGTCTCGTACGAGGACACGATGACCACGATCAAGCTGATCGGCGAGCACGTGATCCCGCAGATCGACACGGACCCGGTCCACCGCACGACGCGCTTCCGGCAGTCCGCCTGACCCCTGCGGGGCGCACCGACGGGGACGGCGTCTTCCCGGACCGCCGTCCCGCACCGGCCCCGGCCGGAGGCAATGCCGAGGCCGCGGTCGCCCCGGCGGCCTCCGGCCGGGGCACAGATCCAGCCTCGCCGGCGTTTGAGGCGCGGGGTCCGGGGCGGCGCCCCGGACCCCGCGCCTCAAACGCCGGCGAGGCTGATAGCGCGAAGGGACGTCATGCTCGACCACCTGATCAAGGGCGCGACCGTCGTGGACGGCACCGGCGCCCCCGCCCGCGTCGCGGACCTCGGCATACGCGACGGCCGCATCGCCGTCATCGCCGAACCCGGCACCGTCACCGAAGAGGCCCGCACCAGCGAGGACGCCACCGGTCTCGTCCTCACCCCCGGCTTCGTCGACCCGCACACGCACTACGACGCCCAGCTCTTCTGGGACCCGTACGCCACGCCCTCCATGAACCACGGTGTCACCACCGTCGCCGGCGGGAACTGCGGCTTCACCCTGGCCCCGCTCAACCCGGCCCGCCCCGAGGACGCCGACTACACGCGCCGCATGATGAGCAAGGTCGAGGGCATGGCCCTCAAGGCCCTGGAGGAGGGCGTCGACTGGACCTGGTCCACCTTCGGCGAGTACCTCGACGCCCTGGAGGGCCGGATCGCCGTCAACGCCGGGTTCATGGTCGGGCACTGCGCCCTGCGCCGCCACGTCATGGGCGAGGACGCCGTCGGCGGACAGCCCACCCCCGAGCAGATGCAGCAGATGCTCGACCTCTTCCACGACGCCATGGACGCCGGCGCCTGGGGCCTGTCCACCACCCAGTCCTCCACCCACTCCGACGGAGCCGGCGCCCCCGTCGCCTCCCGGCACGCCGGGCCCGCCGAACTGCTCGCGCTCTCCCGCGCCGTCGCCGAACACGAGGGCACCCAGCTCGAAGCGATCGTCGCCGGCTGCCTCGACCAGTTCTCCGACGAGGAGATCGACCTCTTCGTCGACATGAGCGCCGCCGCGGGCCGGCCCCTGAACTGGAACGTCCTCACCATCGACGCCGCCGTCCCCGAACGGGTCCCGCGCCAGCTGATCCCCAGCGAGCGCGCCC
This sequence comes from Streptomyces sp. A0592, assembly GCF_004795115.1. Taxonomy (NCBI): domain Bacteria; kingdom Bacillati; phylum Actinomycetota; class Actinomycetes; order Kitasatosporales; family Streptomycetaceae; genus Streptomyces; species Streptomyces sp. A0592. The sequence continues at coordinate 181,860 of NZ_SSBM01000003.1, read as the reverse complement.
GCAAGGCTGGCGGCCGCATCGTCGCGCTCACGATGCCCATCCTCACCCCCATGAACATGTCGCTCGGCACCTTCTGCGCGCTGAACCTCATCCCCGGCTGGGGCGAGGTCCTCGGCCTGCCCGTCCCCGAGCGGATCGCCAGGCTCCGCGACGCCGACGTCCGCGCCGAGTTGCTGCGCCGCGCCGACAGCAAGGAGGCCGGCGTCTTCCGGCGCCTCGCCCACTTCGGCCGCTACGTCATCGGCGACACCTACAGCAAGGAGAACGAGGGCCTCTCCGGGCGGGTCGTGAACGACATCGCCGCCGAACGCGGCCAGGACCCCTTCCAGTGCCTGGTGGAGATCTGCGCCAACGACGACCTGCGCACCGTGCTCTGGCCGATGCCCACCGACAACGATCCGGCGAGCTGGGCGCTGCGTGCCGAGACCTGGCAGCACGAGGACGTCATGCTCGGCGGCTCCGACGCCGGCGCCCACCTGGACCGGATGTGCGGCGCCCCGTACACGACCCGCTTCCTCGGCGACTGCCTGCGCGGCCGCAAGCTGGTGCCTCTGGAAGAGGCGGTACGGATGCTCACGGACGACCCGGCCCGGCTGTTCGGGCTGCGCGAGCGCGGCCGCCTCGCCGAGGGCTACCACGCGGACCTGGTCCTCTTCGACCCCGAACGGATCGAGGCGGGCCCGGCCACCCTCGTCCACGACCTGCCCGGAGACAGCCCCCGCCTGGACGCGCGGGCCATCGGCATCGTCTCGGTCCGCGTCAACGGCGTGGAGACCGTCCGCGACGACGAGGTGACCGGGGCCGTCCCCGGCATCGTGCTGCGATCGGGCCGGGACACGAGGACGGTGAGCACCCGTTGAACGCACAACCCCTCTACATCGGCGGCGAGTGGGTGGAGCCGGCCGGCGGCCACTACGACGTGGTCAACCCGGCCGACGAGTCGGTGGTCGGGCTCGCCCCCGAGGCCTCGCGCGAACAGGTCGCGGACGCGGCCCGCGCCGCGGCCGAGGCCTTCGAGAGCTGGTCGCGCACGGCGCCGGAGGCACGGGCGGCGATCCTCGACCGGGCCGCGGACATCATGCAGCGCGAGTTCGAGCCGTGGACGGCCCTGGCGCAGGCCGAGACGGGCGCGCCGACCGGGATCGCGCGCGGCATGCAGGTCGGCGTCGGCGTGGCCCGCTTCCGCAGGTACGCCAAGGGCGCGCTGGAGCCCGTGGAGAAGGGGCTGCCGCCGCAGGTCACGGAGGCCGGCCCGATGGGGCGGGCGAGCATCCTGGGCGCGCTGGAGGTCCGCCAGCCGGTCGGCGTGGTCACCTGCATCACCTCCTACAACAACCCGTGGGCGAACCCGGCCGGCAAGGTCGCCCCCGCCCTGGCCATGGGCAACACGGTCGTCGTCAAGCCGGCCCCGCAGGACCCGCTGTCCGTCTTCAGGATGGCGCAGGCGCTGCACGAGGCCGGGGTCCCGGCGGGCGTCGTCAACGTGGTCGGCGGGCAGGCGGTGGAGGTCGGCGAGGCCGCCGTGGACTCCCCGTACGTCGACATGGTGTCCTTCACCGGCTCCACGGGCGTCGGGCAGCGCATCGCGGAGGTCTGCGGCCGCACGATGAAGCGGCAGCTGATGGAGCTCGGCGGCAAGGGCGCGGCCGTCGTCATGGACGACGCGGACCTGGACGCGGCGGTGATGGGCATCGGCACCACCTTCTCCTTCTACTCCGGCCAGATCTGCACCGCCCCGACCCGGGTGATCGTCCACCGGTCGGTCTACGCGCAGCTCATCGAGAAGCTCACCGGCTACCTGGCCTTCATGAAGGTCGGCGACCCGGCGGCGGCCGGCACGGTCGTCGGCCCGGTCATCTCGGCGGCGCACCGCGACCGCGTGGAGTCGTACGTCGAGCTGGGGAAGAAGGAGGGCGCCCGGATCGCGTACGGCGGCGAGCGGCCCGTGGTCGGCGACGGCCGGGGCTTCTACGTCGCCCCGACCCTGCTCGTGGACTGCACGAACGACATGCGGGTGGTCCGCGAGGAGATCTTCGGCCCGGTCGTCGTGGTCGTCCCCTTCGACGGCGACGAGGAGGAGGCGGTCCGGCTGGCCAACGACAGCGACTTCGGCCTGCTGAGCTACGTGTGGTCGGGGGACTCGGCGCGCGCCTTCCGCATCGCGCGGCGACTGCGCGCGGGCGGGGTCGGCGTGAACACCATCGGCCGCAACATGGAGGCCCCGTTCGGCGGCTTCAAGCGCAGCGGTGTGGGACGCGACGTCGGCTCGTACGCCCTGCACGCCTACAGCGAGATCCAGTCGATCGTCTGGCCGGGCTGAGACCCGGTGGCTCCGGCCGGGGGCGGACGGCCCCCGGCCGGAGCCGGGTCATGCCCGCGGCGCGGGTGGGGTCGTGCGGTGGCCGAGGGACTCGGCCAATTCGGCGTTGCCCCCGCCGAAGGTGGCGAAGGCCTTCGGGTCGTCCGTCTCCAGCCGTCGCAGGACGGCGGCCGCCCGGTCCCGGGGCGGGCCGTCGTCGTCGGGCAGCGACCAATGGAAGGAGAGCGATCCCCCGGTGCCGGGAGGCGGCGCGGACGGTTCGTAGCGGAAGTGGAGCACCACGGTGTCCGGGTTGCGCCAGTCGGTGCCGACCCAGTGCTGCGAAAGCTCCCACCGGGCCGTCAGCTCGGGACGTTCCCGCAGGCCCGCCGCGATCAGCCGGGCGGTGCTGCGGGCCGGCCAGCACCAGGAGTGGTCCCTTTCGGCCCGCGCGAGCTCGGCGTCGTAGGCGGCGGCGTCGAAGCGGTACGGGGGCGGCGGCGGGCCGACCGCTCCGCGCCAGCCGTCCCAGACCACCTCGTCGCCGTCCCGGCGGATCGTCACGTACAGGGCGCCGCAGCAGCCCTCGGTGCAGTACGCCTCGGCGAGCTGCACCTCCCGGGGCTCCGGTGCGGCGCGCAGCCGCCCGCTGTCGAGCAGGTGCTCGGGCGGGTTGCCCCGCCCCTTCCCGAAGAGCGCGGCGACGAGCGGGTCTCCGTCGGCCAGGATCCGGGTCTCGACGGCGGAGGAGTCCGCGGACCCGTGGACGACGACCACCTCCCACCGCGGACGGCCACCGTCCTCGGCGCGGGCGAAGGGGAGTTCCCGGTTGCGCCGGAACCAGTCCGCCTCACGGTCGCCGGGTACGGGTACGGGTTCCGGCGCGGCCGCGGGCAGCAGCCCGTCCAGGGCGTCGAGCAGGGCCCGGCGCCGCCCGGGCCGCCAGTTCAGCAGTACGGCGGGTCCGCTGTGCAGGTCGAGGGCGATCGACAGCAGCAGCGACCGGTACTCCGTGGTCCGGGGCAGCCGGTCGGCGTGCCGGACCAGGGCCTCGTACACGGCCCGGGCGGGCAGGTAGCCGAGGATGTCGGCGCGGCCCTCCAGCTGGTCGGCCATCCGGTGCAGCAGCCGGCCGGTCAGCGCGAGCAGTTCGGCGTCCTGTGGCCGGGCCCGGAGCAGCCCGTGCAGGTCGGCGGCCTCCGCGATGCGCCGGCCCAGCCACATGGCCTGCGACTCGTCCGTCAGCGAGACCAGCGCGGACCGGGTGGTCTCCGCGTCGCCGGTGGCGACCGCGTCGGTCAGCGGGGTCAGCTCCCCGGACCGGTCTCGGCAGCGGATGTACAGCAGGGCGGCGGCCTGCCGGTCGAGCGGGTCGAGTGCGGCGATCGCGGCGTCCTCCAGACCTCGCAGCATGCCGAGGGCCTTGAGACAGGGCACGTCCTCGGGCCCGCCGAGGCGGACCAGCAGGGTCATGCCGACGCCGACGGCCGCCGCGTCCGTACCCGTGCGGATCAGCTGCCGGGCGGTCCGCCGGGCGGCGTCCTCGTCGGCGAGTGCCAGCCGTGCGGTGTGGGCGCGCAGGGAGCGGCGGTTCACGGCCAGTTCGGCGACCCGCCGGTGGACGGCCTGGGCGGCTCGTACCGGGTCGGGGTCGGCGAGGAGGGGCGTGAGGGCGTCGGTGACTTCGGCCTGCGCCTGTTGCCGGGTCAGGTCGTTGCGGCCGGGCTCCGGTGGAGGCGACCCGTCAGGCAGGGGAAAGCCCTTGCGTGGAACGCGGCCTTCCGGCTCGATGCCGTGGCGGAAGAGGGCGTAGTCGTAGAGGGAGGTCGTCCGGGAGGTGAGCGCCGTGCGCTCTTCGCGGGCGCTCACCGGGCGGGGTGGGACTCGATTCCGTAGGTCATGCTCCGCAGCATGCCGCAGTGATCATCCGGCGTCCAGCGAGAAAACGGCCTCGCCGCGGACGCGGCCGTTGACCTGGAGCTGCACCAGGTGCTCGCCGGAGTGGTAGCGGCGGGTGGTGATCGGCTTGAAGGAGTGCCGCCTGGTGCCGCCGAGGGTTTCGCCCGGGGCCAGCGGGCGGGTGACGAGCTTGAAGACCTTCGGGGTGCGGGTGCCGTTCGCCTTGGTGTGGTGCACGACGTAGTCGATCACCAGCTCGGCCGGGAGCTCGCCCGTGTTGGTGACCGCGTAGTCGAAGACGAGGTACTCCCCGACGGCGACGCGCGGCGTGGTGACCACCGGCCCGTGCACGGTGACCGGGACGTCCGGGGCGTGGCCGAGGAGGGTCAGCGCCTCGGGCCGGCCGGCCTTGATCAGGGTGCGCAGTCCGTGCCGTACGACGCGGTCCGTCGTACTGGCGGGCTCGGCCAGCCAGCGGGCCGCGGTCTCGACGGCGAGGGCGTGGTGGTCCCGGCCGATGTCGTTGAGGTGGTTGGAGACGGAGCGGCGCACGTACTCGGACTCGTCGCGGTAGAGGGCGTCGAGCACCGGCAGCGCCGGCCGCGGGTCGGCGACGAACGCGGGGAGTTGCGGGGCCCACGGCAGCCGGGGCCGGGTCCCTTCGCTGGCGAGGCGCCGTACGTGCGGGTCCGGGTCGTCCGTCCACTTCCGTACGACGGCCAGGGCGCGGCCGGGGTCGGCGCGCAGGAAGGGGCGTACCGCGGATTCGGCGGTCAGCCGGGGGGTGAGGTCGTGGAGCAGCTCCAGGCCGGGCTCGAACACCTCCAGCCCGCGGACGGCGACGGCCTCGTTGACGGGGAAGGTCATCCACCCCTCGAAGGCGGGCTCGGCGAGAGCGGTGCGCACGACCGCCTCGAAGCCGGGCCAGTCCTCGGGGAGGTCGGCGAGCACGGCGTCGCGGATCGCGCCGACCCGGCCGCTGTAGGACAGCCCGTCGAGCGCGGCGGCGCGGGCGGTCAGGGCGGGCGCGGACCGGCGTCCGCCGGCCCGGGCCAGCAGGTCGGCCAGGGTGGTGACGGTGTCCGCGCTGAGGAGCTCATCGGCCGTGGGCATGGGGACAGTCTCGCGGATCGTGTTGCCGGGCCGCAGCTCACATACCCCGTTACCACTGGTCACCGCAAAGTCACGAGGGAAAGTTTGGAAAAGTGCAAATCGGACATGCCTGCGGTTTCCGCATGCCGAAACCTTCTTGGTCGATCCTGCTGATTCGCGGTTGGGTGCCTGAGTGAACCTTTCATTAAGTGCTCATGAACTGTCTCGGGCTCAAGATTCCAAGGCGCCGAGGGCTGTTCCCTTCCGGACTTCGATCCTCCAGATGTGGAATGCGCAGCATCTAACGTCCTGACTCATGACTCAGCTGGACGTTCGGCCTCAGGCCGGAGACACGGTAAGCGGCGTCGCCGACGGCGACGTTCGCGGCAAGGGCCTCGGCAAGGGGTCCGTAGGGCTCGTGGGCAGCGCCGTCATCGGCATCTCCACCGTCGCCCCCGTCTACTGCCTGACCTCGACCCTCGGCTCCACCGCCGGCGAGGTCGGCATGCAGATGCCCGCGATCTTCCTCGCCGGCTTCCTCCCGATGCTCCTGGTCGCCTTCGCCTACCGCGAGCTCAACAAGGCCATGCCGGACTGCGGCACCTCCTTCACCTGGACCGTCAAGGCCTTCGGCCCGCGGATCGGCTGGATGTGCGGCTGGGGCCTGGTGATCGCCACGATCATCGTGCTCTCCAACCTGGCGGGCGTGGCCACCTCCTACTTCTGGCTGCTGGCCGGCGAGATCACGAACAATCCGTCGATCGCCGCCCTGGACGACAACAAGCTCGTCCACATCGCCACCTGCCTGACCCTGATCGCCCTGGCGACCGCCATCAGCTACCGCGGCATGACCGCCACCAAGGGCGTCCAGTACGCCCTCGTCGGCCTCCAGCTCGTCGTGCTCGCCGTCTTCGTCGCCATGGCCTTCCAGAAGGCCTCCGCCGGCTCCTTCGACACCGGCCTGGACTTCTCCTGGTCCTGGATGAACCCCTTCGCGGTCGAGTCCATGGCGGCCTTCACCGCCGGACTCTCCCTCTCGATCTTCATGTACTGGGGCTGGGACGCGTGCCTGGCCACCAACGAGGAGACCACCGGATCCACGAAGACCCCCGGCCGCGCCTCGCTCATCGCGATGGTCGTCCTGGTCGGCTCCTACCTCGCCACGGGCGTCGCCGCCCAGATGGCCGTCGGCTCCGGCGGCGAAGGCCTGGGCCTCGCCAACGAGGAGACCTCCGACAACGTCTTCGCGGCCCTCGCCGGCCCGGTGATGGGCCCGGTGCTCGGCATCCTGCTCTTCATCGCCGTCCTGGCCTCCGCCGCGGCCTCCTTGCAGACCACCTTCATCCCGGTGGCCCGCACGGTCCTCGCCATGTCGACGTACGAGGCACTGCCGCCCTCCTACGCCAAGGTCCACCCCAAGTTCAAGACCCCGGGCCGCGCCACCGTCATGGCGGGCGCCGCCACCGGCCTCTTCTACACGGTGATGACCCTGGTCAGCGAGAACGTCCTGACCGACACGATCTTCGCGCTCGGCCTGATGATCTGCTTCTACTACTCGCTCACCGCGTTCGCCTGCGCCTGGTACTTCCGCGCCGAACTGCGCCGCTCCTCCCGCGACCTGTTCTTCAAGGGCGTCTTCCCGGTCCTGGGCGGACTGCTGCTGGCCGCGGTCTTCTGCAAGACCCTCTTCGACATGTGGGACCCGGCCTACGGATCCGGTTCCACCGTCCTCGGCGTCGGCAGTGTCTTCATCATCGGCGTCGGCCTGCTGGCCCTCGGCCTGGTGATCATGTTCGTCACCGAGCGCCGCAGCCCCGCCTTCTTCCGCGGCGAGGTCCTGACGAAGTCCACCCCGTCCCTGGTGGTCGAGGACTGACCCCACCCCCACCCCCACCCCCGGCCCGCACCCGCGACGCCACCCGCCGAGTCATCCCCGCGGCCCCGGATCGATCCCCCCGATCCGGGGCCGCCGGCGTTCCTGGCGGTGACCTCGGGTGCGGGAGGTCGTTGGGCCGGGCATGACTGCCATGAAGCGCACCCTTGCCGCCCTGGTCCTGTCCGGCGGGGCCGCCCTCGCACTCGTTCCCGCCGCGCACGCCGCCGACGAGCCGTCCGGGGCGGCGCCGCTCGTCGGCCGCGTCGTCGACATCGCCGACCACCCCGCGCAGACCGTCCAGGACGCGAAGACGGCGGTCGCGGTGACCCAGGGCGCGGTCGGCTCCGCCACGAAGGCGACCGACAGCTCCCTCGGCGGTGCCGGTACGGCCCTGGACGCCGGCCTGCCGAAGACCCCGAAGGTCGAATGAGCCCGGCCCCGCACGGGCAGCGGTACGGGCAGCGACACGGCGGCCGGAGGCGTTCGTTGAGCAGCGCATGATCCTCTGGCTGCTCAACCACGTCAGCACCTTCGTCATCGCCGTACTGCTCGTGGGCGGCCTCACCGGCCTCGCCGCGGCCGGGAGCGCGGCCGCCCGCCGCCGCTTCCCGCACCTCGCCCAGGGCGAGCACAACGAGATGGTCGGGGTCGCGCTCGGCATGTTCGGCGCGATCTACGGCATCATCCTCGCCTTCGTCGTCGTCACCCTGTGGACGCAGCGGGAGAACACCCAGAACATCGTCGCCGCCGAGGCCAGCGACTTGGCCGCCGTCGTACGCAGCGCCGACGCCTTCCCCGCCGCCGATCGCGCGCGCGTGCACACGGCCGTCGGCGCCTACTCGCACGCCGTCGTCGAGGTGCAGTGGCCGCTGATGCGCGAGGGCCGGCCCAGCTACGAGGCGACCGGCGCGCAGACGCACGCCCTGTACCGGGCCCTGCTGGCCTACGAGCCGCAGGGCCCGCGCGCCGAGACCTTCTATGCGGAAGCGGTCACCCGCCTGAGCGACCTCAACTCGCAGCGCCGCGCCCGGATCACGATGGCCGAGAGCTCGCTGCCGGTCCTGCTGCAGGTGCTCGTGTACGGCGGCGCGTTCGTGATCGTCCCGCTCACCTTCCTCTTCGGGCTGCGCAGCCTGAAGATGCAGCTGCTCTTCGTGTCGGCGGTGGCCGGACTGATCGGCTTCAGCCTGCTGCTGGTCGTGGCTCTGGACCGGCCCTTCGCCGGAGACCTGAGCGTGAGCCCGGAGCCGTACAAGGAGGCGGTCCTCGCGCAGTTCTGGACGGCCGACGCAGAGCGGTGGGGCCCCTCGTCGTGACGAGGGGCCCCACCTGTGCTTCAGGGGCGGGTCGGCCGGCCCGCCTGCGAGGTCGCGCCGCTGAGGGTCACGGAGCCCGTCGTGCTGTGCTGGCCTCCCTTGCCGTCCGCCGGGTTGACGAGCAGCGTCCACTCGTACGACCCGTTGCCCACGGCACGTCCCGACTGGTCCTTGCCGTCCCAGGTCAGGTCGATCGCGCCGCGCGTCTCACCGCCGGTGCGCACGACGGTCGAGATGCCCGACGCGGGGTTGCGCACGAGCAGCTTCCAGGACGAGGCCGGCTTCGACAGCCACCAGCGGGCCTGGCGGCCGGTCGCGCTCCTGGAGTCGAGGGTGCCGGGCACGCTCTGGTCGATGACCGCGAGCGGCGAGGTGGAGCCGGTGACTCCGACGACGTGGACGGTCTCGTCCTGCGCCAGGTGGGCCAGGCGGCCGCCGAAGCGGTCGACGGCGAATCCGATGCCGGGGCCGCCCGCAGCGAACTCGTCGACACGGTGCTCCTTCACCGCCGTGCCGGACCGCAGGTTGTAGACGTCGAGCCGGCCGTCGCCGTCGTGGGCGAGGTAGCCGTCGCCGAGCTGGACGGCGCCGTGCGGCTTCTCGGCGATGAACGGCACCGGGATCCGCTTCTGTGTAGGAACGTGGTACGCGGCCGCGGCGGCGACTTCGGCGGAACAGGTCGAGTAGAACCAGTCGCCGTTGGCCTGGAGTTCGTACGGGCGGCAGCCCGAGCCGAGGTCGACGCGCCGCGTGACCTGACCGGTCCGCAGATCCGTCGCCGCCACGACGCCCTTGTCGCCCTCCGGCTGCCAGAGCAGCGAGCCCCAGAGCCCCGCGGTCGAGGCGGGCTTGACGTCCAGGACCTTGCCGGCGTCGATGTCGAGGACCAGGAGCCGGTCGCTCCCGTTCTCCCTCACACGGATCAGGGCATGGCGGCCCGAGGCCGTCTCCATCCCGGCCCACTGCGGTGCGCCGGGCAGCTTGATGGCGCGGTGGGCGCCGCCGGTGCGGGCCTCCCGGACGTAGGCCGTGAACACGCATCCGCCGGAGCACGACGTGCTGTCGGCGGCCAGTCCGACGATCCGGCCGTCTCCCGTGGCGGCGTTGCCGCCCTGCCGGGCGGCCGCGTGCTGGCAGGAGGGGTCCTCGGGCGAGGTGTCACAGCGCCACGCGGGCGCCTGGGCGACCGACAGCGGACCCGCCACCGACACCCGGTAGCCGAGGACGGACTGGGTCTGGTCGATGTGCAGGGCCGAGAGGTCGCCCTGGGCGAAGGCGATGCTCCTGCGGTCCGAGGGCCGGGTCGGCAGCGGCAGGGCTTCCTGGACCCGAGGGGCCCCCTGGGCGTCCGCGGAGATGCCGTTCACGGCCCAGCGGCCGCTTCCGACGGCGGTGGAGAGACCGTAGGCTCCGCCGTCCGCGCCCAGCACCAGCGGTCCGTCCAGCCGGCTCAGCACCGGTCGGGACGCACCGCCGTCCACGGGGTAGGCCGACACCGTGTCGTCCCAGCCCCTCGTGGTGTCCGCGATCAGCCAGTCGCCGACGGGCATGATCTGCTTCGGCCCGGGGACGGACAGGGGGCGGACCACGGAAGGGTCGGTCCTGGACACCATGACCACGTCATCGAACTGGAGCATGGCGATCCACTTCGAGCCGAGTGCCACCTTGTTGTAGGCGGAGTCCACGCCGGAGGGGCGCGGCAGTTCCCGGAGCGTGGCCGTGGCGTAGTCGAGGTAGCGGTGCCCGTGCCCGCCTTCCTCGGCCGGGTTCCAGTACTCGAAGATCGCGCCGCGTGCGTCCGATCCGACAACGGCGTAGGTCGACATGGGCCCGGAGCCCGTCACCGGTACGTCCTTGCGCGGCTCGTTCGCGCGGCCGAGGAGGTGGAGCACACTCCAGCCCCTGGCGTCCTTCTCGGTCGCCAGGACCTGGGTCGGAGAGAAGGCGTTGCCCCAGGCCCGGTTCGCCACAGCCGGAACCGACTCGGTCGCTCCCGTGGAGAAGTCGCGGATCTTCAGATCCGTCGCGCTCGTACAGGCGACCTCGTCCCCGAACGCGGCGATGCCGGGCCCGCAGTCGGCCGCCGTCTTCCTGCCGTCCGCATGCTGCCAGGACGTCGGCTGCCCGTTGCGCCTCTCCCTGAGCAGCATGCCCTTTCCGGCGGCATGGAGGACCACTTCCGGCGCGTATGCACCCGGCTCGGCGCCGAGTACCGCCTCGCCCCCCGGCGCCGGAGCGGCGGCGGTGGCGGCCGTTGGGGCGGCGGCCAGCGCCCCGATGGATGTGGCCAGTGCGAGCGCGGCGGCTCCCACGGCACGGGACAGTCTCACGTGTGTTCCGACCCCCTGGACACGGGTGGGGTCTGCGGCGGTCGTCGTGCCCGCCGCCCTGCGCCCCCACCGCAAAGTGAGCAGATCCTATCCGCCCGCTTCCCCAGGTCGACGGGGGATTTCCCCGTCGTGGACGTAGACGCTGACCCGGTAGGCCGTCGGGTGGGTGAGGCGGCCGCAGAAGGTGTCGATCCGTAGGCGCGCCGGGTCGGTGACCCTGCCCTCGTCCTGGAGGCGGCGCAGGAACTGCTGCAGTTCCGTGTGCTCCTGCGTCTCGAACAGCGGCTCCCACCGGCCGGGGACGAGCTCCGGCCGGTGGCGTTCGTCGTGCCGCTGCTGGCTCTGCCTGCGTTTGCGCTGTCCGGGCACGGGACCGGCGTCCTCTCAGGCGCGCCAGCGTGGGGCGTCGTAGCCCGGGTCGTCGGGGTTGCCGAAGTGGAACGGTACGCCGAGGTGGTTCGCCAGGGTGCGGCCCGCCCCGGTGGCGGCCTCGGCCGGGTCGCGGTCGCGGCGGCCGTGGACCGTGGCGAGGGCCCGCTCCTCGGCGGGATCGTCCGTGATCGCCAGAAGGTTCACGAACCAGCCGTGGACGGTGTCCCCGTCCCAGACGGCCTCGATCGCCTCCACCCGCCCCGGCAGGCCGCTCGTCAGGGCGGTGAGGGACTCCAGGTCCAGCGGACATTCGGGGGTACGGGCGATCCGGTCGCCGAGGAGGACGTACCGCTCGTGGACCACCAACTGGGCCTCGCGCAGGCCGATCCCGCGGGCGCGCCCCGCGGCCCACACGAGCTTCACGGCCGGGAAGAGGGAGTCCTGGAGGACGTACCCGTCGACCTGGGTCCGGATCCCTGCAGGGAGCGAATCCCAGTGGTCCTCGTCCTGCGGCTGTGTTGCGGGCATGCCCGGTCCGTCCCCTCGATCCGTCCGGCTGTCATGGTCCATGGCGGCCGGCCCCGCCGTCGAGGGGATTTCGCCCGTCCCGCAGCCGGACGGAATAGCTCCGAGTGTGGCGGCAGTTGCACGCCGCATGACGACCGACATACTCACCGAAGCCGACCGCTCGTTCCTCTTCGTCCTCGGCAGCTCCCGGCCGGAGGGCAACACCGAGATCCTCGCCCGGGCGGCGGCGGAGCAACTGCCCGCCGGAATCCCGCAGCGCTGGGTGGACCTCGCGAAGGACCCGCTGCCCGACTTCCAGGACGGCCGGCACGAGGACGGGACCTGGCCGGTGGGCGAGCAGGAGGAGGAGCTGCGCCGGCTCACGCTGGAGGCCACCGACGTCGTCATCGCCTCGCCGCTGTACTGGTACGCGGTCTCCGCCAGCACCAAGCGCTACCTCGACTACTGGTCCGGCTGGCTCGGAGTACCCGGCCTGGACTTCAAGAAGCGGATGGGCGGCCGCACGCTGTGGGGCGTCACGGCGATGGCCGAGGAGAACGAGGCCACCGCGGACGGGCTGATCGCCAGCCTCAACAACACGGCCGCGTACATGGGGATGCGCTTCGGCGGGGTCCTGCTCGGCAACGGCTCCCGCCCCGGCCAGGTGCGCAGCGACGAGCGCGCGATGACCCGCGCCAAGACCTTCTTCGAGCGCGAGGCCCCGCTCGCCCGATTCCCCGCCGAGGGGGAGACCGGGGAGCGGTAGCCGCGCCGCCGTTCAGCGGGTGGCGGTGACGCCGCCCAGGAACGCGGTCCAGACGTCCGGGGTGACGGCCAGCTCGGGGCCGGCCGTCACCTTGGAGTCCCGGACGTGCACGGCGCCGGGGCAGGCGGCGACCTCGACGCAGTTGTCGCCGTCGCCGCTGCTGTACGTGGACTTGTGCCAGGAGAGGGCGACCTCGACGCAGCTGTCGCCCTCGCTTCCGCTGTAGCTGCTCTTGAACCATCGCAAGTCGGAGCTGTTCACAGGGAACCTCGCATTCGCATCAACAGGCCCGTGCTGTCAGCAGGATTGAGGGCCTGGATGCGAAGTTTGGCATACCGCTGGTGGAGCACGCTGATGGCTTTCGGGTCGGTGATGACCTGGCCCGTCTTCTGTCCCTCGCTGTAGCCGAGCCACTCGTGCTCATCGGTTTCCAGGAGCTGGAAGGGGCCGTCGGTGCCTGCGTGGACCGGCTGGACCAGCGGCATGACCTGTACGTCCACGTTGGGCAGGTCCCCGCACTCCAGGAGCCGGTCGACCAGCTCCCGCGTCACCTGCGGTCCGCCCGTCCGCCGCTCGATCAGCGCCTGCTCGATGACGAAGCTGAAGAGGGCGTACGGGGTGCGGTGCAGCAGCTTCTGCCGCTCCAACCGCACGGCGACGCGGGCCTCCGCCTCCTCCGGGGTGGCCAGCGGCGGCACGTTCTCGATGAGGGCGCGGGCGTAGGACTCCGGCTGGAGGAGGCCCGGTACGGACCGGCACTCGTAGGTGTTGAGGGTGACGGCCACCTCCTCCAGCTCCGCCCACCGCCGGAACCACGTCGCCAGGCCGCGCCGCCGCGTCAGCTGCTTCGCGGCGATGTCGATGACGCCGAAGGTGTCCAGGACCGCTTCCGTCTTGTTCACGAACTTCTGCGACGGGTGGCGGCGGCCCTGCTCGACCGAGCCGACGTACTGGACCGAGTACCCGATCAGCGGAGCCAGTTGCTCCTGGGTCAGGCCGGCCCGTTTGCGGGAGGCCTTGACCGTCTCGCCGAAGCTGCGCAGGTTGTCGTCCGGCTCGACCTCGCCGTCACCGCTGCCGTCGGCACTCACCATGGCGGTCACCTCCCCGATCCCCGACAGCAGACTCACGCACGGTGACCGCGCCTGTCCAGGAAGTGGACTCGTACAGTTGGTTTGTACGAGTCCGGGTGGTGTTGAACGAGGCTGGCCAGGCGGGATGTTGGCGCCATGACCGCACCCTCCGGCCGCGCCCGGACCCTCGTACGCGTGTTCACTCAGCGTTTCACCAGCACCTGCCGCGGGGCCCGGCTGGCCCGACAGCTGGCCCTCGTCGAGCTCCACGCGTGGGGCTTCCCGGAATCCACCGCCCTGTCCGCCGACGCCGGGCTCCTCGTGGCCGAGCTCGCCGCCAACGCCGTCCGGCACGGCCGCGTCCCGGGGCGGGACTTCGAGCTGAAGATGACGCTGCTGGAGGAGCTCTTGCGCATCGAAGTCTCCGATGCGCGCCGCGACCGCCGCCCGGCCGTCCAGCCACACGCCTACCAGGCGGAGTCGGGCTACGGGCTGCGCATTGTGGACGCCGTCGCCGCCGACTGGGGCGTCTCGGACCGCATCGTCGGCAAGACGGTCTGGGCCGAGCTGACCCGCCGGGCGGGCCCTGTCAGTGGCACCGGCTACCTTCCGCTCTGAAGGATCGGGCGGGCACGAGCGGGCGGTGGCACATGGGGCGGGAACCGGGGACGGTCGTCGAGGTGGGGTACGCGCAGGGCTGGGACCTGACGGCCCGCGCACCCTGGCGGCCGATCTCCGCCGAGGAGGCGCGGGAGCGGGACGCGGCCGGGCTCCCGTACGTCGCGGAGTACCGGATACCGGGCCGGGAGGCTCCTGTGGAGGTCCGGCTCGTCTCCTGGCCGGACCACCACGTAGGCCTCTGGGTCTACGACGAGCAGGGCCGCCGCACCCATCAGGCGGACTACAGGCTCCTGGACGGGGACCGGCTGTTGACCCGGATCACGCGCATCTGGCGGTACGGCGGGCCCGAGGTGGCCGAGTTCGACGCGGAGGCCCCCCGGGTCACCTACACCCTGCACCCCGACACCAGGGGCATCGTGTCGCACGAACCGCGCGGCTCGAAGGGATCGAGGCGGGACACCCTGGCCGACGTGCCCGACGAGGAGAAGTGGCGGGACCGGCCCGCCTTCGAGGACTGGCCCGTGATCTCCGCGCAGGTGGAGGGGCTGGCGGAGCCCGTCACCCTCCGGGCGGCCGCCACCGTCGCCGATCGGGACGCCGAAGGCGCGCCCGCCGGCCTGTGGCGGGCGCCGCGGCCCGGCACGGCCGGGCCGATGGACGCGCTGTTCCGGCCCGGGACACGGATGACCACGCCGCAACACCCCGACATGACGGTCGTAAGGCCCCGGCGGATGGGAACCCTGAACGTGCCGAGCGGGCTGCTGGCCATCGACTGCCCCCTGGACGCGAGAGGGCCGCGTCTCACCGTCGCCGTGCCGCCGGGGGAGCACGTGCTGGAAGAGGGACAGATCGCCTTCGGGTACCACTGCATGTACGACGACCGCTGGGTGGACACGACGGAGCCGACGGCGGTACGGCTACGCGTGAGTGAGGAGCCCGCCGTGTCCTGGGAGATGGCGCTGGCGCCCGAGGACGACGTCCGGCTGCTGGAGGACGGGCACGTGTACGGCTTCGGCACGGACGGTGCGACGGGTGCCTTCGCCGACGCCGGGGCATGGGTGCCCCTCCAGGAACGCGTCCATCAGGTGGTGGACCACACCGACCAGGACGGCGAGGACTTCACCGGCTCCATGTTCCTGCTGCGGACCCGCGAGCCCGAATCCGGAGCGGAGCTGGTGGCCTTCGCCGTGTGCTCGGACGGGTGCCACCCCGTCTGGGTGGGGCGGTCGGCCGACGGGGACGTGGTCGGTGTGGTGGTGGTCGTGGACGAGATGCCCGATCTCGCGGACGCTTCCTGAGTTCCGCCCTTCGCACCCCGGCCTCAGTGGCCCCGGTACACCTCGCGCCTGTGCCCTGCTGCCAGCACCCAGACGATGAGCTGACCGTCCTCGACGGTGTACACGACGCGGTAGTCGCCGACGCGCAGGCGCCAGCGCGATGCGTGTCCCTGGAGCGCCTTGACGTCGAACGCTGCCGTGTCCCCCGCCGTGAGGGCCTTCTGCAGTTCGGCGAGCCGGTGCAGGATGCGCACGGCGTCAGGGCGGGGGATCTTGAGCAAATCGCGTTGCGCGTGCGGCGTGAACCGGGTGACGTAGCCCATCCGTCATGCCTGCTGATCGCGGAGGATGGCGGCCATCTCCTCCAGGGATACGGATCCCTCGACGCCCTCGCCCTCGGCCTCGTCGGCCATGGCGTTCAGCCAGGCGTCCTCGGTCTCGTCCGCGAGGCGGCGGAGACGCTGGTATTCGTCGATGTCGATCACGACGGCCTCTTGCTTGCCGCGGCGCGTGATGATCGTGGGCACTCCCTCGCGGCGGGCGCGGTCTATGGCGTCGGCCAGGTGGCTGCGCACTTCTGCCATGGATTCGATGACCGGCTCACTCATGCAACCAATGTACCGGATGTACATAAAGCGCGCCGCTCGGGTGGTCAGAGGTACTGGGCGAAGTCGTCCAGGGTGCGCAGGATCTCCGGCTCCGGGGCCGAGGGGAGCTGGAGGACGACCTCCTCGATGCCGAGGTCGGCGTAGTGGGCGAGCTTGCCCGGGCTGGGGTGCACGGCGTACGGGACCACCTGGAGGGACTTCGGGTCGCGTCCGGCGGTCTCCCATACCTGGCGCAGCACCGGGAGGGACTCGGTCAGGCCGCCGCCGCCGATCGGGAGCCAGCCGTCGGCGTGGTCGGCGATCGCGGCGAACAGCTTCGGGCCGGCCGCGCCGCCGATCAGGGTGCGGGGGCCGTGCAGGGTGGAGCCGGGGCCGAGTTCGCGCGGGGCCTGCGCCGGCTTCGGGTGGGCGCTGCTGGCCTGCACGGAGCAGTACTGGCCGACGTACGCCGTCGGCTCGGGCGCCCACAGGGCGCGCATCAGGGCCATCCGGTCGCGGACCAGGTCGCGGCGGGTGCGCCACTCGACGCCGTGGTCGGCGGCCTCCTCGACGTTCCAGCCGTAGCCGATGCCCAGGGTGAAACGGCCGCCGGAGAGGTGGTCGAGGGTCGCGACCTGCTTCGCGAGGCCGATCGGGTCGTGCTGGGCGACCAGGGTGATGCCGGTGCCCAGCTGCAGCCGTTCGGTGACGGCGGCGGCCTGGCCGAGGGCCACGAAGGGGTCGAGGGTGCGCCCGTACATCTCGGGGAGTTCGCCGCCCATCGGGGCGGGGGTCTCGCGGGAGGTCGGGATATGGGTGTGCTCCGGCAGGTAGAGGCCCGAGAAGCCGCGTTCCTCCAGGCTGCGGGCGAGACGTACGGGGGAGACGGTGCGGTCGGTGAGGAAGACGGTCGTGGCGATCCGCATGGGTGCTGGCACCTCCGGCAGCCGGGACGTGGGAACGCCACGGTACGGGCTGAGGCAAGGATTGTTGAGGGGGCGTCAGGCGGTGGGGATACGGCGTCAGCCGCGCGGGTAGCGGGCCAGCCAGCCGGGGGAAGCGGCGGAGGGGCTGTGGAGGGTCGGGCCCTGGGTCATCTCCAGGGCGAAGTCGTCGCACAGCTCCAGGAGCGTGGCACGGCCTTCGAGCTCCGCGAGCCATGCGGGAGGCAGGGCCGTCTCGCCGTGGAGGGCGCCGAGCAGCGCCCCGCACAGGGCGCCGGCGGCCACGGAGTCGCCGCCGTGGTTGACGGCGAGGCGCAGGCCGTGGGCGACGTCCTCGGCGACCAGGGCGCAGTAGACGGCGACGGCGAGGGCGTCCGAGGCGTCGCCGGCGGCGGGTGCGGCGGGTGCGGCGTCGGGTGCGGCCTTGCCGGGGGAGAGGGCTTCGACGGCGTCGGGGCCGGGCGCGCCCCGGGTGACCGCCGACATGGCGCGCTGGAGGGCGTCGGTGATGGGCTGGTGGCCGGGGCGGGCGCCCAGGAGTCCCAGGGTGCGCTGGACGGCGGCGTCGAGGGAGTCGCCGCGGGTCAGGCCGTGGACGATGACGGCGAGGGCGCCGGCCGAGAGGTGGGCGGTGGGATGGCCGTGGCTCTGGGCGGCGCACTCGACGGTGAGTTGGAGGACGAGGGCGGGCTCCCAGCCGACCAGCAGCCCGAAGGGCGCCGAGCGGGCGGCGGCGGCCGCGCCGCGGGCGGTCGGGTTCTTGGGCCGGTCGAGGGTGGCGAGGACGTCGTCGCCGAAGCCGGTCAGGCAGGCGCGGTCGGGGTCGCGGCGGGCGTAGAGCCATTCCTCCTGCGCGAGCCAGCCGTTGTCCTTGCGGCGCTCGTCGGGGCCCCAGTCGTGCTGGGTCGCGGCCCAGCGGCGGTACGCGCGGTGCACGTCGGTGGGCGGGTGCCAGACGCCGGTGTCCCGGCGTACGTGGGCCCGTATCAGCCCGTCCACGGTGAAGAGGGTGAGCTGGGTGGCCGCGGTGACCCGGCCGAGGCGGCCGTGGGCGACGGCGGGGGCGGTGAGGCCGTCGGGGCCGTGGGCGGCACGGATGGCGTCGAGGGGGAGGCCGGCGAGGGGCGCGCCGAGGGCGTCGCCGAGGGCCGCGCCGAGAAGGGTGCCGCGGATCCGGCTGCGGAAGTCCTGCTGCTCGACCCGCCCCCAGAGCCCGGTGACGATCCCCCGCCCGAGCGTCCTGCCTCCGGCGGGGTCGGCGGTGGTCTGCGCTTGGCCTCCGGCCGGGTTGGCGGTGCTGTGCGTGGCCGCGGCGAGGGTACCGCCCGCCGGCGTGGCCGGGT
This sequence comes from Streptomyces sp. A0592, assembly GCF_004795115.1. Taxonomy (NCBI): domain Bacteria; kingdom Bacillati; phylum Actinomycetota; class Actinomycetes; order Kitasatosporales; family Streptomycetaceae; genus Streptomyces; species Streptomyces sp. A0592. Next base: position 163,558 of record NZ_SSBM01000003.1, on the reverse strand, counting down.
TTACTCCCTGCCCCTGGCCTGCGGCCGGGCCTGCGCCAGTGGTGGCTGCGCGGGCGTCTTCCGCCGGGCCGGGTCCGCTTGTACCGCCTGCCGGCGGGGTCGGCCCTTCGGCCGGTTCGGCGGTGGTCGCGCCTTCGCCTCCGGCGGGGCCGGGAACGGTGCCCGTACCGCCCGCCGGAGTGGCCGGGCCGCCGTCCGGCCCCCGGCCTCCGGCCGGGTTGGCCGCGCCGGTGCCCGGCGCCCCGCCCGCTTGCCCCTGGCCTCCGGCCGGGCGCGGCCCTCCGGCGGGGCCGGGAACGGTGCCCGTACCGCCCGCCGGCGTGGCGGGGTTGTGCGGGGCCGACGTGCCGGGGGTGTTCGCCGGGCCCGGGGCCGACGCTCCGGCCGGGGCGGGGGCGAAGCCTGGGGGCAGGTAGGCGGGGCCCGACGCCCCGTCGGAGGGGCCGGGACCGCCGGGCGTGCCCCTGTTGTCGTCCGTACCGACCACTTCGTCCACCCCCGGCACCGCGCCCCCCCGATGACCTGTAACCGCCGCGCATGCGAAATCCGCACTGTAGTGGACACGTTCGATCGAAACCGGAAGCGGTACGCCAAGAGGTCCGTAAGTGACCAGAGATAGGCCGGAATCCGAACAGTTCCGGCCGCAGGCCTGGCCAATGGCACGTTTTGTCACTTGCTTCGGGGCGGCCGGTTTCGGCCATACCGCGTTCATCCGGCGTTCTCCGCGGCCGCCCGGCCTCGACCGCATGAAGAAGGCTCTCCGCGCCGCGACCGTCGTCGCCTCCGCGCTCATCGACGTGCGCCCCGAGTACCTGAACGCCGGCTACGACGAGGTCGCGGCCACGTACGGCTCCTTCGACCGCTACCTCCAGGACGGACTCGGCATCGACGCCCGCGAGCTGAAGCAGCTCAAGAAGGACCTGCTCCTCGGATGACGGCCGGACGGGAGGGGGCCCGCGCCGCGGACCCCCTCCGCCCCGCTCAGTCCAGTACGGGCAGCAGCTCCGGCAGGTGGCCGTCCGAGGCGAGGGCGGCCCGCTGCCGCTCCTCGGGCACCTCCCCGTACAGCGTCGTACGGGGCTTCGCGGGCCGCCCCGCCGCCTCGGCGACCGCCACCAGGTCCCGGACCGACTTGTAGGAGCCGTAACTCGAACCGGCCATGCGGGAGATGGTCTCCTCCATCAGCGTCCCGCCGAGGTCGTTGGCCCCGGAGCGGAGCATCTCGGCCGCGCCCTCCGCCCCCAGCTTCACCCAGCTCGTCTGGATGTTGGGGATGTGCGGGTGCAGCAGGATCCGGGCCATGGCCGTCACCGCGCGGTTGTCGCGGACCGTCGGGCCGGGACGCGCGATGCCCGCCAGGTACACGGGGGCGTTGGTGTGGATGAACGGCAGCGTCACGAACTCCGTGAAACCACCCGTCTGCTGCTGGATGCGGGCCAGCGTGCGGAAGTGGCCGAGCCAGTGCCTGGGCTGGTCCACGTGCCCGTACATCATCGTGGACGAGGAGCGGATCCCCAGCTCGTGCGCCGTGGTGACGACGTCGATCCAGTCCGCCGTCGGCAGCTTGCCCTTGGTCAGGACCCAGCGCACCTCGTCGTCCAGGATCTCCGCCGCCGTGCCCGGGATCGAGTCCAGGCCGGCCTCCTTGGCCGCCGTCAGCCAGTCCCGTACGGACATGCCCGTGCGGGTGGCGCCGTTGACGACCTCCATCGGCGAGAAGGCGTGCACGTGCATGCCCGGCACCCGCTGCTTGACCGCCCGCGCGATGTCGAAGTACGCCGTCCCCGGCAGGTCGGGGTGGATGCCGCCCTGCATGCACACCTCGACCGCGCCGACGTCCCAGGCCTGGGCGGCCCGGTCGGCGACCTGGTCGAGGGAGAGGGTGTAGGCGTCGGCGTCGGTGCGCCGCTGCGCGAACGCGCAGAAACGGCAGCCGGTGTAGCAGACGTTGGTGAAGTTGATGTTCCGCGTGACGATGTAGGTGACGTCGTCGCCGACGACCGACCTGCGCAGGTCGTCGGCGATCCGGCACAGGGCGTCGAGAGCCGGCCCGTCCGCGTGCAGCAGCGCGAGCGCCTGCGCGTCGGTGAGCTTCGTCGGGTCGTCGGCGGCCTGCGCCAGGGCGGCGCGCACGTCGGTGTCGATGCGCTCGGGGACCATGCCGGGCGCGGCCGCCTCGCGCAGCGCCTCCCAGTCGCCGTAGACGTGGTCGAAGTCCTCGCGCCGGTCGGCGGTGCGGCCCTCGGTGTCGATGGCGGTGTGCAGGTCGGTGCGCCCGGTGCCGCTGCGCCCGTACGCGGCGAAGCCCTCGTCGGGCTCCTGCCAGGGCCTGCCCTCGACGGCGGCCCGCTCGTCGGCCAGGCCGGTCTCCGCGTCGGCCAGCGCCCGTACGTGCGGCAGCAGCCGCGGGTCCAGCCAGGGCTCGCCGCGCTGCAGGAACTCCGGGTAGATGGTGAGGCGTTCGCGCAGCTCGAAGCCGGCGGCCGCGGTCCGCGCGGCCAGCTCCTCGATGTGCGGCCAGGGGCGCTCGGGGTTGACGTGGTCGGGGGTCAGCGGGGAGACGCCGCCCCAGTCGTCGATGCCCGCGCCGATGAGCAGGGCGTACTCGGCGTCCACCAGGTTCGGCGGGGCCTGGATCCGGGCGCTCGGGCCCAGGATGTGGCGGGCGACCGCGATGGCCGCGGCCAGCTCCTCCAGCTCCGCGTCCGGCATGCCGCGCATGGCGGTGTCCGGCTTGGCGCGGAAGTTCTGGACGATGACCTCCTGGATGCCGTGGTAGCTGCGCTGGATGCGGCGCAGCTCGAAGAAGGCGTCGGCCCGCTCCTCGTAGGACTCGCCGATGCCGATGAGGACGCCGGTGGTGAAGGGGACGTTGGAGCGGCCCGCGTCCTCCAGCACGCGCAGCCGCACGGCCGGTTCCTTGTCGGGGGAGCCGTGGTGGGGGCCGCCCGGCTCGGACCACAGGCGGGTGGCGGTGGTCTCCAGCATCATGCCCATGGACGGGGCGACGGGCTTGAGGCGCTGCAGCTCGGACCACGACATGACACCGGGGTTGAGGTGCGGCAGCAGCCCCGTCTCCTCCAGGACGCGGATCGCCATGGCGCGGACGTAGGCGAGGGTGTCGTCGTAGCCGTGCGCGTCCAGCCACTCGCGGGCCTCGGGCCAGCGGTCCTCGGGGCGGTCGCCGAGGGTGAAGAGGGCCTCCTTGCAGCCCATCGCCGCACCCTGGCGGGCGATGTCGAGGACCTCGTCGGGGGAGAGGTACATCCCGTGGCCGCTCCTGCGGAGCTTGCCGGGGACGGTGACGAAGGTGCAGTAGTGGCACTTGTCGCGGCAGAGGCGGGTGAGGGGGATGAAGACCTTGCGCGAGTACGTGATGACACCGGGCCGCCCGGCGGCGGCGAGCCCGGCGTCCCTGACGCGAGCGGCTGAGGCGGCGAGGTCCCGGAGGGCCTCGCCGCGTGCCTGGAGCAGCACGGCCGCCTCGGCCGCGTCGAGCGCGACGCCGTCTCGGGCCCGCCGCAGCGCGCGGCGCATCGCGTTTTCGGTCGGAGCCTCACTCGGAGTGGTCATGGGGCGAGCATACGATCCGACGCGACGGCGGTGGAGTGGGTCATCGCATCAGCTCACCGGCGTTGACCAGCAGCGATTGGCCGGTAATCGCCCGGGCGCGGTCGGAGGCGAGGAAGACGGCGGCGTCGGCGACGTCCCCGTCGGTGGCGAGGTCGGGCAGTGCCATGCGCTGGGTGAGGCGGGCGTGCACCTCGGCCTCGGGGACGTTCTCGGTGTGCGCGGTGAAGGTGACGAAGGCCTGAACGGGCGGGCCCCACATCCAGCCGGGCAGCACGGTGTTGACGCGGATCCGGTGCGGGCCGAGCTCGCGGGCCATGGAGTACATGGCGGAGGTCAGTGCCCCCTTGGAGGCGGCGTAGGCGGCCTGTTGCACCTCGTTGGGCGCGGCGACGGCGGACTGCGTCCCGATGATGACCACGGATCCGCCCCGCTCCTTGAGGGCGGGCAGGCAGGCCCGGGTCATGCGCAGGGTGCCCAGCAGGTTGACGTCGATGATCTGCTGCCAGGTCCCGAAGTCCGCGTCCTCCAGACCGCCGAAGTAGGAGTCCCAGGCGGCGACGTGCACGACGGCGTCGACGCCCCCGAACCGCTCCACGGCCAGGGCGGCGAGGGCCTCGCACTGCGCCTCGTCGCCGATGTCGGTCGGCCGGTGGGCGGTGCGGGTGCCGTCGGGGTCGATCTCGGCGGCGGACTTGGCGAGATTCGCCTCGGTCCGCGCCCCGAGCACGGCGTTCCCGCCGTCCCGCACGACGGCGGCGGCCACCTGGTGCCCCAGCCCGGCCCCGACGCCGGAGACGATGACGGTCTTCCCTCGCAACAGCACGACGTACCTCCAGGCGGGCGCAACCATATCTGACGGTGCGTCAGGCTAGGGTGCCGCGCTCCCTATGGGAAGGGCCGCGTGCCACCCGTGGGAGCCGATGTGCCGGAGCCGCCCGGACCGCCCCTTCACGCACTGCTGCGAAGTGAGCCGCCCCCCCGCCCGCACCGGGGCCTTCGGTCCGCGTCGACGGTGGGGGGTGTTCGGGGGATGATCGGATGGGAACGCATCCCGGCGGGGACGATCCGCCGCGCCGGGACCCGGTCGGAGGACGTGAGGACCATGTCGCTCTCGCACCCTGTCGGCGCGCCGCCGCGCGCCCGGCTGTTCGCACTGCTGGCGCTGTTCTGCGTCCTGGGCGCGGTGGTCGTGCTGGTGGCGTCCGGCGAGGGCGGCGGGCTGATCGTGGTCACGGTCGGGATGGCCGGCGCGGCGCTCACCGCCGTGGGCACGTGGTGGGTGGTCGCCCACCGCGGGCCGGTCCGGCTCGCCGGGACCGTGCTGGCCGTGGCCGCACCGCTGGCCATCCTCGTCATCTACGCCCGCGCCGACCTGTGGCCCACGGCCCTGGCCGCCATCGTGCTCTGGGCGGCCGCCGTGGTGTGCGCGCGGACGGCGCTGCGTGCCGCGCGGCCGTCCGCCGGCATGCGGGCGGTCGCCGCCGACCGCCCCCGGCACCCGGTGCTGATCATGAACCCGAAGTCCGGTGGCGGGAAGGTCGGCCGCTTCGGCCTCGTCGAGAAGGCCGAGGCGCTCGGCGCCCGGGTGGTGCTGCTCGACACGGAGGCCGTCACGGACGTCGCCGCCGTCGCCCGCCGGGCGGTCGCCGAGGGGGCGGACCTGCTCGGGGTGGCCGGCGGCGACGGCACCCAGGCCCGGGTGGCCGAGGTGGCGGCCGAGCACGGCCTGCCGTTCCTGGTGATCTCCGCGGGGACCAGGAACCACTTCGCCATGGACCTCGGCCTGGACCGCGAGGACCCGGCCCGGTGCCTGGACGCCCTGGCGGACGGGGAGGAGCTCAGGATCGACCTGGGCTTCGTGGGCGGCCGCGCCTTCGTGAACACGGCCTCGTTCGGCGTCTACGCGGAGGTCGTGCAGCGCCCGGAGTACCGCGACGCCAAGGCGGACTCGGCCCTGAACGCACTGCCCGACCTGCTGATCGGCTACGCCGGCCGCACCCTCGAAGCGGCGACCGACCAGACGCGCCTGGAGGCCCAGCAGGCACTGCTGATCAGCAACAACCCCTACTCGTCGCCCGAACCGATGGCCGTGGGCGCCCGCCGCGCCCGCCTCGACCTCGGCGTGCTGGGCGTCGTCGGGATCCGGGTGAACAACGCCGCCCAGGCGGCCGACGTCGCCCTGCGGGGCGCACGGGCGGCGGGCCTGCACATCCTGACCTCCCGGCAGGTCGTCGTCGCATCGGAGGCGGAAAGCATCCCGGTGGCCGTGGACGGGGAGGCCCTGACCCTGCCCACGCCCGTCACCTGCACCGTCCGCCCGGGCGCCCTGCGCGTACTGGTGCCGAGGGAGCGCCCCGGCGCCCCGGTGGCCGGTCCGCCCATGGAGTGGCGCGACGTCCTCGCGCTGGCCTTCAACCGCCTGCGGTGACGGCGGGGGCTCGCTTCCCCCGGGATGCCCGGCCCCCGGTGCGGCGTCACAATGAGGCTTACCCGGTGTGCCGGGTGCCCGGCGCCCCCGCTGTGCCGGGTGCGCCCGGTGCGCTGCCCCTGCTGTTCCCGCTGGTCGTGCGCGGATAGGAGACAGCCGTGAAGGACCTCAAGTTCGAGCAGAAGAGTTCCCTTTCACGCCTTGAGGCCGCCGACCAGCTCGCCGCGCTCGCGGAGGCGCTGCGGCACGGCGGCAACGCCGAACTGGAACTCGGCCCCGGGACGATGAGCCTGCGGGTCCCCGACGAACTCAGCACCGAGATCGAGGTCGAGGTCGGCGACGGGCAGATCGAGATGGAGATCGAGCTCAAGTGGCCCACCTCGCGCTCCGGAGCCCCGTCATAGTGGCCCCGGACGGCCCCGGGAAGACCCCGGAGACGGCCGCGGAGCCGGAGCCCGACCCGGAGGCCGCAGCTGCGGAGGCCGCCGCGGCGGCTGCGGAGGCAGCCGCGGAGCCGGACTCGGACGAGGCCCGCGGCGACTACACCGGCGCCGTCTACGGCTCGCTGCTCGCCGCCTCCGTCGTCGTCGGCGCCGGAACCCTCGGCTCCCACCCGAGGCTGCAGCTCATCGCCCTCCTGCTGGGCACCGGTGTGGTGTTCTGGGCCGCGCACGTCTTCGCCCGCCTCTTCGGGGCCCGGCTCCTCGTGGGCAGGCTGAGCTGGAGCGTGATCCGCCGCGTCTCCCGGCAGGAGCGCCCGATCATCGAGGCGGCCGTCCCGCCCGCCGCCGCCGCGGCCATCACCCCGCTCTTCGACCTGGGGCCGCAGGGCATCGCGTGGCTGGCGCTCCTGGTCGCCCTGGCCGGGCAGGTCGGCTGGGCGACCGTGGCCGCCAAGCGCGCCGGAGCCTCCCGCCGCCTGATGGTGGTCGCCGGTGTGGTCAACCTCCTCCTCGGGCTGCTCATCGTGCTGCTCAAGGTCGGGCTCCAGCACTGAGACCCCGCGGCGTCGCGCCGTACTCCGCCAGGGCCGCCCCGAGCCGCTCGACGCCCTCGGCGATCTCCCCTGGGGCATGCGTGGTGAAGGACAGGCGCAGCGTGCGCGGGTCCGGCGCGCACGCGTGGAAGGGGGCTCCCGGGACGAAGGCGACGCCGTGCGCCACGGCCGTCCTCAGCAGGGCCGTCGCGTCGTGGTCCGCCGGGAGCCGGGCCCACACGAACATCCCGCCCTCGGGCAGGTTCCAGGCGCAGTCCGCCGGCAGCGTCCGGCTCAGGGCGCCCAGGAGGGCGTCGCGCCGCTCGCGGTAGGCGGTGCGCACGGCGGCTATGTGCGCGTCCAGGTCCACCGCCGCGAGGTAGTGCGCCGCGGCCAGCTGGTCCACCGTGGAGGTGTGCAGGTCCGCCGCCTGCTTCGCGACCGCCGCGGCCCGCAGGAGCGCCGCCGGCGCACGGAGCCAGCCCAGACGCAGCCCCGGAGCCATGATCTTCGAAAAGCTGCCCAGCAGGGCCGTACGGTCCTCCGCGCCCGGGTGGGCGGCGAGCCACGGCACGTCCCGGCCCTCGTAGCGCAGGTCCCCGTACGGGTCGTCCTCCACCAGCCACAGGCCGAGCCGGGCCGCGGTCTGCGCGACCGCTGCCCGGCGGGAGGCCGGCAGGGTGCGGCCCGTCGGGTTCTGGAAGGTCGGGATCGTGTAGAGCAGCTTCGGCCGCTCCCGCGCGACGAGTTCCGCCAGCGCGTCCGGCAGGAGGCCCTCCTCGTCGCAGGGCACGGGCACCACCCGCGCCCCCGCCAGCCCGAAGCACTGGAGGGCGGCGAGGTAGGTGGGGTCCTCGGTCAGCACCACGTCGCCCGGCTCGATCAGGGCCGCGGTGATGAGGGTGAGGGCCTGCTGGGAGCCGGAGGTGACGAGCACGTCGTCCGCGCCGGTCGGCAGCCCGCGCGCCGTCGCCCGCGCCGCGACCGCCGCGCGGAGCTCCGGTGCGCCCTCGGTGGTCGAGTACTGGAGCGCGCGGCGCGCCGACAGCGTGAAGGCCGCGTCGTACGCGGCGCGCAGGCCCTCGGTGTCGAAGAGCTCGGGGGCGGGGAGGCCGCCGGCGAAGGAGACGGTCCCAGGCCGCTGGGTGAGCGCGAGGATCTCGCGTACGGGGGAGCCCTCGACGGAGGTGGCGCGGACGGCGAACGCGGGTGGTGCGGCGGCGGTGGGCACGGCGGCAGTGGCGGTGCTGGCAGCGGCAGCGGCAGCGGGCACGGGAGCTCCTCGGGGAGACGGGTGCGCGCATCGTAGCGACAGAAAGGTGTAGACGGCATGTATGTATCAGGAGGTGGACGCCTGCCACCCGGCCGCCCTCGACTCCGCCCGCCCCCTCCCGATCTGACGCCACATCAGCTAGACCGGTCCCATGACGACAGCAGAGCAGGACCCGCAGCAGGACACCCGCGTCGACGACTACGCCGCGCTGGCGGCGGTCGGCCCCTACGGCGTCCGCCCCGGCCATGCGCTGATCACCATGGTGGAGCCGCACCCGGGCCACGAGTACGCGTACAACCGCTGGTACGAGGACGACCACTACTACGCGGGCGCCATGGCCATGCCGTGGATGTACGCGGGCCGCCGCTGGGTGGCCACCCGCGAGCTCCAGGAGCTGCGCTACCCCGAGAAGTCGGCCGTCGCCCAGCCGGTCACCGCCGGCTGCTACATATCGACGTACTGGGTCACCGCGGGCCGCTACGACGAGCACATGAAGTGGACGGTCGGCATCAACAAGCGGCTGAACCGCGACGGTCGCGTCTACCAGGACCGGACCCACGTCTTCACGGCCTTCCAGGACCACGCGGCCACCGTCTACCGCGACGGCGCCGCCGGCCCGCGCGACCACCACGCGCTCGATCACCCGTACGCGGGGCTGGTGGTGCAGGTGGTCGACGCCGACGGTCCGGAGCAGCGGGCCGAGTTGCTGGAGTGGCTGCGCTCGCGGGCCCTGCCGAAGCGGCTGCACGGCTCCCCGGCGGCGATGGTGACGGTCTTCCGGCCGACGCCGCTGCCCGGTGACCGGATGACGTACGTCAAGCAGGTGGAGGGGGTCGACACACGCCTCACCCTGCTGTGGTTCCTGGAGGAGGACCCCCGGGCCTGCTGGGACCGCTTCCAGGGGCTGGACGCGGAGGTCGCGGAGGCGGGGCTGGGGCGGGTGGAGCTCGTGGCTCCGTTCATCCCGACGGTGCCGGGGACGGACCGGTACGTCGATCAGTTGCGCTGACCCGGGCATGGCCGAGCCCCCTCGGCCAAGACGGCGGACCGGTCGAGAGGGCTGCAGGCGGTGGTGGCGGGACGGTCGGGACGCGTCGTGATCTTCAGACGAGGCGTCCCAGCCGGCCTTCGGTGACGTCTGCGACGAAGGAGGTCCAGGAGCCGGGCGCGAAGGTGAGGGACGGGCCGTCCTGCACCTTCGAGTCACGTACGGCGATCGCCTCCATGACGGGGGACTTGACCTCGACGCAGGCGCCGTTGGCGGAGTAGGAGGACTTGACCCAGTTGTCGGTGGCGCCCTGGCGAATAGCCATGTTTCTCTCCGGTGCACGAGTAGTTCGGGTGTCTTGTCGGCCATTTCCGGCTGACCTGATCGACGCTACCCGCAGCTCCTGACGGGTGAAGGAAGCATTCACCCGACCGAGTGGCATATTCCATTCAAGCCTTCTGTGGCCGGGGAGTGACGGTGTACGGTGCCGCCCCCTCGCCCGCCAGCCTCCTGAGTCACAGGACTATTCACCCTTGTCGGCATATTCGTTGATGATCTGCGAGATGAACTCCCGTGTCTTGTCGACTCCGAGGGCCTGGGCGCGCAAGTGCTCGTACATCACGCTGTACTTCTGGACGTCGTTGGCCTTCTCCAGGTACAGGTCACTGGTGACGCCCTCGATGTAGACGACCGTCGAGTCGGACGCGTCCGGGAACTCCAGGATCGCGTACTGGCCGTTCACGCCGGGGTGCGCGCCCAGCTCGAAGGGCATCACCTGCACGGTGACGTGCGGCTGCTCCGACTGCTCTATCAAGTATTCGAGCTGTCGGGTCATCAGTTGGGCGTCGCCCACGTGCCGGCGCAGCGCCGCCTCGTCGATGACCGCCCACAGGCGCAGGGGCCCGAGGTCCGGGTTGTTGTTCTCCGTCTCGGAGAGCCGTTTCTGGCGGTGCATGCGGACCTGGACGCGTTTGTCCACATCTGCGGGGGCGGTCTCCGGCCACGCGCCGCGGACGAGGGCCTGCGCGTACTCGGTGGTCTGGAGCAGGCCCGGGATGACCAGGGGTTCGTACGTGCGCAGGCTGGCGGCGTCGGTCTCCAGCCCGATGTACACGCTGTACGGGATGTCGCCGAAGGCGTGCCACCAGCCCTGCTGGCGGGAGTCCTTCGCCATCTGCATGAGGGAGTCGATGAGCCGGCGGTCCTCGACCTCGTACACGTCGCACAGGTCGCGGACGTCGCGCTGGCTGATGGAACGGCGGCCGTTCTCCAGCCGGCTGATCTTCGACTGGGAGACGAGGAGGCGTTCGGCGACCTGTTCGGCCGTCATGCCCTTGTCCTCGCGGAGCTTGCGCAGCTCCATTCCCAGTCGGCGGCGTCGGACGGTGGGATTGACATTGGACGCCACGTGAACGGCACCTCCGCCTTCTTCTGTCGTGCAGCTGTCTCTCTGCGTGTCTGATGTTCAGCAGACTGCCACCGAAGCGGGCGGTGCCGCTGGGGAACGGCAGGGAAAACACAGACGCGCGGGGTGGCGGAGCCGGCGGACCGGCTCCGCCACCCCGCGCGCTGGCGGCTCCCGGACCGGATCCTCGCGGATGCCGGTCCCGGCGGTGGCGTTGCTCTGCGGTGCGGTGGTGGAACGGTGGAACGGTGGAACGGGGGACCTGCCGAACTGTCGAGCTGTCGAGCTGGGGACCCGGGATCCTGTCCGGGCCTCACCGGGGGTGGATCAGTGCGCGGGCACGCGTGCCATCGCACCCGTGCGGCGTGGCTGCATCGGGACGCCGCCCGCCGGCGCGGGCCGGGCCTGCGGTGCCGGCGCGCGGTCCCGGCGTGGCTGTGCGGCCACACCGTTCTGGACGTCCATCACGGCGTGCGCCACTAGTCCGCCCATCGGGTCGTGCCTGATCAGGTCCCGCAGTCGGGACCTGGACGAGCGCCCCTCGTTGCCGGGGTACAGGTGCTTGCCGAGTCCGACCGCGTGGGCCAGCGCGGCGAGCGCCGCGGTCCGCGGGTCCGGCGGTACGCCGGTGCGGATCGCACTGTCCAGCCGGGCTCGGATCTCCCGGCTGATCTCCGTGTCCGTCGCCTGGTAGCGAGTCGTCGGCAACACTCCGCACATCTGTCCCGCGACGGCATGAACCATGCCGCAGCGCTCCAGGTGCGCGAGGTAAATCTGACGAAGCCCCAGCCGGGGTCCGCCGATCCAGTGGACGGCCCGTACCGGGCTGCCGCGCCTGCGCAGCAGTTCCAGTGCGGAGTCCAGAGTCGGATCTCCTGTCGGCCGTGGCATCACCACGGCGATACGATCCCCATCAGGGGCTATCCGTCCTGCCAGAGCCAGCTCCACTAGCTGTGCCCCGGCCAGGCCGAGGTCGAGCGACTGCGGCTGCGCCGTGGTACCCGTGGCCGGGTCCAAGGCGAGCAGCAGAAGCTCCTCCGGAATTGTTCTGCGGCTCCTGCCCATCCATGCCTCCCCGCGTGGATGAGTGACAGGGTGACGCCTCTCACATTCATCTGTCGAGAGCGCGTGGCCGCTTTGTGGGGGAACCCGCAGCTATGTCGTTCTCGTCTGGCACGGGGGCGATGCTCCCGAGACGGGACACTGTTAGACATTCGGACAGCCGAACACGGCGGCGATGAGGAGGAGCGGTGGCGGGCGAGTCCCCCGACAAGTCGGTAGATGAAGAAACGCCGGGGGCGGCGGAGTCGTCCGCGGGGCGCGACCCGAGGCTGTCGGTGTTCCGGCCGAGGGAATCCGAGGACGGTGCCGGTGTCGCCCGTGCGGGCGAAAGCGGAGCCGAGGCCGAGGCCGGCGGGCGGGATGCGCTGCGCGAGGCCGTGGCGGCCTGGGTCGCCACGACGGCGGACGATGCCGATGCCGCGTCGCGCGATGCCGACGAGGACGCGGCCCCCGAGGCCGAGGCTGATTCCGCTTCGGCCTCCGGTTCGACTCCGGCCGACCCGAAGCCCGAGCCGGCGGACAGCGGCCGCACGGCCGTGTTCCGCGCGGTGAAGCCGGGCTCCGCCGCGCGGACTCCCGCGGGTGAGGACAAGGCGTCGGCCGAGGCCGTGGCGAAGCCGACCGGTTCGGTCGATGAGCCTGCGGGCAGCGAGCGTACGGCCGTGTTCCGTGCGGTGAGGCCGGGTGCGGCCGGGGCGGACAAGCCGGCGGCCGAAGCCGAGGTGCGGCCGGTCGGCGAGGCTGGTTCCGGTTCTGGCGAGGCGAAGCCTGCCGTGGAGCGGCCGTCGAAGGCGTCGGCTCCGGCCGACGCGCCCGCGGACAGCAGCCGCACGGCCGTGTTCCGCGCCGTGAAGCCGGACTCTGCCGCGGCTTCCGCCGAGGCGGGAGGGCCGGCGGCCGATGCCGAGGGGCGACGGGCCGGTGAGTCGGGCTCCCCCGAGGCGAAGCCTGCCGTGGAGCGGCCGTCGAAGGCGTCGGCTCCGGTCGATGAGCCCGCGGACAGTGAGCGTACGGCTGTGTTCCGTGCGGTGAAGCCGGGCTCTGCCGCGGCTTCCGGCTCGACTTCCGCCGGGGCGGGCAAGCCGCCGGCCGTGGCCGGTTCCGCTTCCGGTGGGCCGAAGCCTGCCGTGGCGAAGCCGTCGAAGGCGTCGGCTCCGGTCGATGAGCCCGCGGACAGCGAGCGTACGGCCGTGTTCCGTGCCGTGAAGCCCGGCTCCGTCGAGGCGAAGCCCGAGGGCGGGAAGCCGGCGGCTCCGGCCGCCGGGGCTGCGGACAGTGAGCGCACCGCCGTGTTCCGCGTGCCGAAGGTGGACGCGCTGAAGCCCGACGCCGGGCATAAGTCGAAGCCCGCCGCTGCCAAGTCGGGCTCCGCTTCGCCTTCCGCTTCCGCCCCGGCCGAGGACAGCGAGCGCACCGCCGTCTTCCGCGCCCCGAAGCCGGAGGCGCCCGCGCCCGAGGCCCCCAAGGCCAGCACCTTCGTGCCGCTGCGTACCGACGGCGACGGCTCGACGGAAACGAAGCCGAAGCCGAAGCCGCAGCCGAAGCCGCAGCCGAAGCCGCCGGTCCCGCCGACCCCGTCGGTCTCGGCCGCCGCCTCGACCACCACCGAGCGCCTGGACCGCAGCGACCGGAGCGAGCGGACCACCCAGCAGCCGCTGCCGCCCAAGCCGCCGCTCGACATGCTGGCGGACCTCACGAACAACCCGCCCCCGCCGCCGAGCCCGCTGCGCACCGCCGTCCGCCGGTTCAAGATCTACGCGCCGCTGGTCGTGCTCCTGGGCATCATCCTGGCCATCGTGCAGCTGGTCCGCCCGCTGCCCGAGCCGAAGCTCGTGATGACCGCGAAGTCCTCGTACACCTTCGAGGGCGCGATGCCGCAGCTGCCCTGGCCCAGCGAGGGGCAGGCGTACATGGCGGCCGCCGGCCTCGGCACGCTCGGCCAGTCCGGCGAGCAGAAGCCGGTGCCGATCGCGAGCGTCACCAAGTCGATGACGGCCTACATCATCCTGCGCGACCACCCGATAAAGAAGGGTGAGCAGGGCGCGATGATCGACGTCGACAAGACGGCCGAGACCGAGGGCAAGAAGAACGACTCCGTCAACAACGAGTCCACCCTCGACACGGTCAAGGAGGGCGACAAGATCTCCGAGTACGACGCGATCGCCGCCCTCATGATCCCGTCGGCCAACAACATCGCGCGGCTGCTCGCGCGCTGGGACGCCGGTTCCCAGGAGGCGTTCGTCAAGAAGATGAACGACACCGCCAAGGAACTCGGCATGACCAACACCACGTACACGGACCCCTCGGGTCTGGACGCGACCACGGTCAGCACCGCCGAGGACCAGGTCAAGCTGGGCCTGAAGCTGGTCGAGATCGAGACCCTGCTCGACATCACCAAGAAGCCGAACTGGGTCGACCCGTCCGGCAAGAGCTGGCGCAACTGGAACGGCCTGACCGGACCCGGCGGCGCGCTCGGCATCAAGACCGGTACGACGACGAAGGCGGGCGGAAACCTCCTCTTCGCCGCGCAGAAGAAGATCGGCAACACCAACCAGCTGATCGTCGGAGCCGTCCTCGGCCAGCACAAGCCGTCGATCATCGACACCGTGCTCGCCGCGAGCAAGCAGCTGATGACCGCCACGCAGAAGGCCCTCGACGGCGCGACCGTCGTGAAGAAGGGCGACGTCGTGGGCTATGTCGACGACGGCCTCGGCGGTCGGACGCCGGTCGTCGCCACGGCCGACGTGCAGGCCATCGGGTGGGCGTCCCTGACCGTGACCGTGAAGCTCGCGGACGGCGGTGGCGCGATGCCGCAGACCGCGACGGCCGGTACCGAGGTCGGCATGCTGACCGTCGGCGAGGGCGCCAGCCAGGTCAAGGTGCCGGTGGCACTGAAGAGCGACCTGGCCTCGCCGGGCATCGGCAGCAAGCTGACGCGCATCGGCTGACCGCCGTCCGCAGCCGTCCGCAGCCGTCCGCAGCCGACCGCGGCCGTCCGCGGACCGTGCGGGAGCGAGCGCTGATCCGGCGCCCCGGGCAACCCCGGGGCGCCGGTGCGCGTCTAGCGAGTGTCCGCTCGGTCCCGCCGACCGGACGCGACCTAGGAACCCGGAACGCCAGATGCGTGCCGGTGGGGATCCATGTTGGGGAGTGCGGCAGTGACCACCGCTGAGCAGCAGGGCCGGCCCGGGGCAGCCATCCGGTCGGCAGACGGCGGCGGCCCGGACCGTGGCGCCGTGCCGCCGCAGCAGGGGCCGCACGGGCAGCCCCGGCGGCGCACCCGCGCCCTCGATCCGCTGCGCCGGCACCCCGTGGCCGTCACCACCCTGCTCGCCGCCGTGCTGCACGTCGTCTGGTTCTTCAGCTTCGCCAACAGCGGCGGCGACCTCGCCGCGCAGGACGCCTGGGCCGAGTTCGTGGGCCGGCATCCCGACTCCGCGTACAACCTCGCCTGGTACGGCGGCATGCATCCCGTCTCGTACAGCGTGGTCTCGCCGTACCTCATGCACATGCTCGGCGTGCGCACCACGATGATGATCGCCGGCACCGTCTCGGCCGGGCTGCTGGCCCTGATCCTGACCCGCTGCCGCGGGGCCGTGCGCGAGCCGCTGTGGCCCGCCCTGGCCGGGGCGTACGGGCTGTTCTGCAACGCGCTCTCGGGCCGGGTCACCTTCGGGCTGGGGGCGATGTTCGCCCTCGGCGCGGTCGCGGCGGTCTTCTGCTGGCCCCGCAAGTGGGCGCGGCGACGCTGGGCCAAGGCCGCGGTCGCGGCCCCGCTGGCCGGGATCGCGACCGCCGCCAGCCCCGTCGCGGGCCTCTTCCTCGGGGTGATCGCGGCCGCGCTGTTCCTGAGCGGGCGGCGCCCGGGTGCGTACGCGCTCGGGCTGGCCCCGGTGGCCGTGGTCGGGCTGTCGGCCTGGCTCTTCCCGTTCTCCGGTACCCAGCCGATGAAGATCGGTTCGGCCGGGCTGCCGTTCCTGTTCGGGCTGCTGATCTTCTTCCTCGTGCCGCGGCGCTGGAAGACGGTCCGGATCGCCTCCGCCGTCTACGCCCTCGGGGTCTTCCTGACCTGGGTGATCGACTCCCAGGTCGGCTCGAACGTCACCAGGATGGTGATGCTGTTCGGCGGCGCCGTACTGCTGGCGGCCCTCCCGTACGAGGTCCCGCGCTCGCGGCGCTGGTACGGGGTGCTGCTCGCGTTCGTCGGGCTGAACGCCTGGATCACCACCAACAGCGTCACGGACATCGTCCGCACCACCCCGGTCGCCGCGTGGAACCGGGAGCTGGCCCCGCTCGTGGACCAGCTCCAGAAGGCCGGCGCCGACCGCGGCCGGGTCGAGGTCGTCCCCGTGAGCAGCCACCGGGAGTCCTCCGCCTTCCCCTCGTACGTGAACCTCGCGCGCGGCTGGAACCGGCAGGCCGACCTGGAGCGCAACCCGCTCTTCTACGACGACACCCTCACTGCCGACAGCTACCGGGCCTGGCTGGAGCGCTGGGCCGTGCACTACGTGGTGCTGCCGGCCGACAAACCCGATTCGGGCGGTGAGGACGAGGCGAAGCTGGTGCGCGCGGGGCTCCCGTACCTCCAGCAGGTGTGGGGCGACGCGAACTGGCAGCTCTTCAAGGTCGACGCGCCGACGAACCTGGTGAAGGGGCCCGCGAGCGTGGTGCGGGCGGGCGCCGACCAGCTGGTCATCGACGCGAAGCAGCCCGGCCGGGTGCTGGTGCGGATCCCGCACTCGCCGTGGCTGGGGCTGGTGGACGCGGCGGGCAAGCCCGTGCCGCCGCCGCAGGAGACGGCGGAGTCGAAGGCGCGGGGAGCCGTGCCCAAGGAGTTCGCGAACACGGCCGGGTGCCTGTTCAAGGCGCTGCCGGACGGCGAGGGCGATGTGTGGACGGAGCTGCTGGTCCCGGCGCCGGGGGAGTACCGGGTGGCGGCGAAGTACCAGCTGCCGCGGGGCACGCCCTGCCCGGAGGAGGTCGTCCGGGCGACGCTGGGGACTCCGGAGCGTCCGGCTCCGGCGACCGGCTCGACTCCCTGATTTCTTTACGTTCCGGTCCGGGTGCGTTGCTCCGTATATATGCATACGATCCCAGTAGTCCGATTGGGTGCTTCCTGAGGGAGTTGACGACGGGATGAACAAAGAGCAGAGGCGGGACGTCCGGGCGGCCATCGCAAAGGCGCAGGAGGCTTCGCAGCCGCCGCGCCCCCCGGGTCACGGCTTCGACGGTCCTGTACGGACCAAGGTCAAGGGCGGACTGCACACGAAGGCCGCCCTCAAGCGGGCCGGCACTCCGCAGGGCGACCGCATCGGCGAACGCAGCAGTGGCCTGAGCTGATCCCCGGGGGGTCCCGCGGGACGGCGCATCCGTGATGGCGCAGCCCTTCCGGCTCCGGCCGGGAGGGCTTCGAGCCGCCTGGGGGTGCGATATGGCCGGATCTCGCGGGATCCGGCCGGAACCCGCCGCTCGCCCGCCCCGGCGGGCGCATTACCGTGACCAGACCATGAACGAGATGCAGCGCAGAGCGCGGCTGCGGCCGAGCCTGCGGCTGCCCGCCTGGACCTCGACCCTGACCTGGAAGGCCACGGTCTTCATCACCCTGATGTGCTGCGGGCTCGCCGCGTTGCTGGGCTGCCTCGTGCACGGTGCCATGACCCGCCAGACCGTCGGCACGGCGCGCGAGAAGGCGCTCGTCAAGCTGGAGCGGACCGTCCAGGGGTACGAGACCGGCGCCCGCCTGCCCCGGGGCGAGGGCATCGACCCCGCGGGCCTGCCCCCGGAGCTGCGCGCCCTGGCGCTCGACGGCAAGCGCGGCACGGCGGTCGGCCGGTACCGCGGGCGCCCGGTGATGTGGGCGGCCGCGCCCGCCGAGGACGGCACCGCGCTCGCCGTGTCCGTGGACTTCCGCGTGGCCGAGCGGACCATCGCCAACCTCGACCGTGCCATCCTCGGCTCCTCCGGCCTGGCCATCGGCGTCACCCTCCTCATCGGCGCGCTCGGCGTCACGCGGATCACCCGGCGCCTGCACGTGACCGCGCAGGTGGCCCGCCGGATCAGCGCCGGCGACCTGGACGCCCGGGTCGGCGACAAGGCCCGCACCAAGGACGAGGTGGCGGCGGTCTCCCGGGCCCTGGACACCATGGCCTCTTCGCTCCAGCGCAAGCTGGAGGCGGAGCAGCGGTTCACGGCGGACGTCGCCCACGAACTCCGCACCCCGCTGACCGGCCTGAACGCCGCCGCCGAGCTCCTGCCACCGGGCCGCCCGGCCGAACTCGTACGGG
The DNA here is from genome assembly GCF_004795115.1 of Streptomyces sp. A0592. Lineage (NCBI taxonomy): Bacteria > Bacillati > Actinomycetota > Actinomycetes > Kitasatosporales > Streptomycetaceae > Streptomyces > Streptomyces sp. A0592. Next base: position 145,569 of record NZ_SSBM01000003.1, on the reverse strand, counting down.
ACCGGGTGCAGGCGATGCGCTCGCTGACCGAGGACCTGCTGGAGATCTCCCGCCTCGACACCCGCAGCGAACGCGTGGAGCTGGACTCGCACGACCTCGCCGGCCTGGCGGCCCGCACGATCCGCGCGTCCGGCACCGACACGGCCCTGACGGTGGTCGCCTCCCCGCGGGTGGAGACGGACCGGCGCCGCCTGGAGCGGATCCTGGGCAACCTCGTGGCCAACGCGCACAGCCACGGCGCCGCCCCGGTCACCGTCACGGTGGACGGCCCGACCGTGACGGTGACCGACGCGGGGCCCGGCTACCCGGAGTACCTGATCGCGACCGGGCCGCAGCGGTTCCGTACGGAGGGCACGAGCAAGGGCCACGGGCTGGGTCTGACCATCGCCGTCGGCCAGGCACGGGTCCTCGGCGCCACCCTCGCCTTCCACAACCGGGCGGAGGGCGGCGCCGAGGCCCGCGTCACCCTTCCAGAGCCCGCAGCACCGGCAGCAACTGAGCCTCTTCCCGGTCGAGATGGGACTCCAGCTCCCGGCTCATGCGCTCGACGCGGTCGCTGAACCCGCCGCCGGCGCCGTCGCCGGGCGCGTCCAGGGCCCGTACCAGCTCCTCCTGGAGCCGCGCGATGACGGCGTGCTCGGCGCCGATGCGCCGGAAGAACTCCCCCATGTGCGGGTGCTGTTGCTCCAGGTACGGGAAGAGCCCCGCGTCCTCGCTGCGGTGGTGGAACTCCAGGGTGTGGCAGAACGCCAGGCAGTGCTGGCGCAGCTGCAGCCCGAGCGAGGCCGCCCCGCCCTCCCGTGCACGGTCCCCCGCGAGCTCCCGTACGTGGACCAGCTGCGCCCGCAGCCAGCCGTGCACGGAGAGCAGCTTCCCGGCGATCCCGCCCTCCGCTTCGGGGACCTCGTGCGTGCGCTGGAGGGCCACGACGGGGATCACCCGCGCGGTGCGGCCCTGGTACTCCCCGTAGCCGGGCTCCGCCCGGACGACCTGAGCGAACAGCTCGTCGCGGCGCGCGCCCGCGGCGGGCACGGCGACGGCCTCGTACTCCTCGGTCCCGGTCTCGACCTGGACGAGGGGGCGTGCGAGGAGGTTGTGGTACCAGGCCGGGTGCCGGTCGGCCCCTGCGGCGGAAGCGACGACGAGCGGCGTGCCGCCGTCGCGCAGAAACCCGAGGGGGACGGTGTGCGGCTTCCCGGACCGGGCGCCGGTGGTGGTGAGAAGGAGCAGCTCGGCCCCTTCGAAGGGGCCGCCGACCTTGCCGACGTTGGCTCGGAACTCTTCGATGATGTTCTGATGGAAAGATGACACGGAGTGCGGATTTCCTCACGGTGTGTATGCGTGCGACGGCAGCGTTACAACCGGGGAAATCACCCGTAGCCGGTGGCATATGTGCCCATGGGCCCGGTCCTTCACAAGCGGGTGCCTGCCCAACCACCGCCCGGCCCACATCTCAGTAGGCGGCGTCACGCGACACGGACGCCATACAACCACAACGCGAAGAGGACCCCCAGCCGTTTTGCGGCGGGGGGTCCTCTGCTGTGCCCTCGGCAGGATTCGAACCTGCGACACCGGCTTTAGGAGAGCCGTGCTCTATCCCCTGAGCTACGAAGGCGGGGGCTTGTCGGAAACGCTGCCGGAAACCCCAGAGGGATCACCCGAGCCGCTTCGGCAAGCGTGCTGGTCAGATGACGTGCGCCCGCCCGGGTGGAGCTGCCCTCGCGGACACTTTCCCCGGCACACGCCTGGTAGTCGTCTGACCGCTGACAGCCTAGCGGATCGTGCTGGGAGTGGTCGCATGGATTGCCGTGGGAGTGGGTCTGAGGTGAAGGCATCGTCGTGACCTGGGGTTTCTGAGCGTCTGGGGTGGTGGGTGGGGAGGCCGGGGGTGCTGCACGGGTGTGGGTAGGCTGCTGGAGCGTCCGTTCTGTTCCGCGCCCGGTGACGGCGCACATCGGAAGGCACGTCTGTTCACGATGCACGTCGAAGGCGACCCCGGGCCATCACAGTTGTGGCTTCCGTGGCGCCAGGCGCTCGGGGAAGTGGCGCACCTCGGAATCCCGGAGTTCGAGCCGTTCCTGGAGGGCTACCTCGAAGGCTGGATCCCGGACGGCTGGATCACGCTCACCTCGGATCGGCAGACCTGACCGGGTGGGGCTTCCTCGCCGCTGATGCCACGGCGAGCACCGTCGCGAGCAACGAAGTGGCGACGAGGGCTGCGAAGAGCGGGGAGTACCCGCCGAACTGCGTGGCGAAGGCGGCTCCGGCCCAGTTTCGCTGAGGCCCATCATGTGGGGTGGCCGCGATACTGGCCGCCCCACCCGCACCATCCGGATCCCGAGGCAGTCCCACCTTGGTGACCCCATCCCGCATCACGCTGGCCCGAAAGCGCCGGGGCCTGACGCTCGCCGAGCTTTCCCAACTCGCGGGGGTCTCCCTTCAGAGCCTGTCCAACTATGAGACCGGCCGGACGGCACCCCGACGTACCACCGTGCAGCGGCTCGCGGGCGGGCTCGGCTTCCCGGGAGACTTCTTCACAGGTCCGGAGATCGACGAGCTGCCCGCCGAGGGCATCTCGTGGCGTGCTCGAAGCAAGACCCGGCCCGCACTCTCGACGCCGCGCGCGGCCGGAACGCTGGCCGCGCTCCTCTATGACTGGATCAAGGAACGCTTCCGTCTGCCGGTCGCCGACCTCCTCTCTCTCGGCAAGCCCGACCCTGAGACCGCGGCCGAGATGGTCCGCACGACGTGGGTGCTGGGGAGCTCCCCAGCACCCAACATGGTGCACCTCCTGGAGGCGCACGGCGTCCGAGTCTTCTCGCTCGCGCCCGATTACGCGGAGGTCGACGCCTTCGCCGTCTGGCGCGGGAGAACCTCGTTCGTCTTCCTGAACGCGATGAAGTCCGCCGAGCGCAGCCGCTTCGACGCCGCCCACGAACTCGGGCACCTCGTCATGCACGGCACCGACCGCGAGTGCGCCGGCCCCGAGGCCGAGCGGCAGGCGAACGACTTCGTCAGCGCCTTCCTCATGCCCGCTTCGAGCGTGCTGGGACACATGCCGGCCGGGGCACACGTCGATCAGATCCTCAAGGGCAAGGCCATCTGGAACGTGTCCGCGATGGCCCTGACCTACCGCATGCACGACCTCGGACTACTCACCGACTGGCAGTACCGTTCCGCCTGCACCGAGCTGAGCCAGCGGGGCTACCGCAAGGCGGAGCCCGAAGGCATGAAGAAGCGGGAGACCTCTCAGGTGCTCACCAAGGTTTTCCAGGGCCTGCGGTCCACGGGAATGAAGCCGGCGGCGGTGGCAGCCGAGCTGGGCCTCACGTCGGACGAGATGAACGAGATGCTCTTCGGCCTGACGATGACGATGGTCGGCGGCGGAGGCCAGCGAGCCGCATCGGAGCCTCGGCGCGCCTTGTCCCTGGTGCCCTGAACGGCCAATGCTCATCCTCGCTTTCGCCCTTTGGCGCTCCGTTCCTGCAGGGGCTCCTGAGGACCGCAACGATGAGGTGGAAGGGATGACCGCCGAAGGTTCGAGCGCACCGGACGGCGCGGGATGAGCGAGGTCGCCAGGCCTCGGGGCGACGACCGGACGCCGCGCGCACGCCCGAGGAATGGGGAAGCCGGCGGCCCGCGGCTCGAAGGCGGTCGTCGAGGAGCTGGACCCGGCGACCGGCACAGGGGGCAGAAGGGCCTCGATGCAGGGTGTACGTGTTCCTGCCTCGCAACCGGTGCAGCGAGGCTGGCGCGCTGTTTGATCACCCAGGCGATGGCTCGTCCTGCGGCATCACGAGTAGCAGGTACGAAGATGGCGCCACTCCAGCCGAGCCTGCAAGATGTACGAGCGGGTTACCTGGCAGCGTCGCCGTCGAGGTCCAGGCGGATCAGGGCCAGCGCCTCGGCAATCTCGACGGTCATCTCGTCGTCGGGGCCGAACACCATGCACATGTCCTGATGGAGCGGTTCGAGGACCTGCCTGGCTTCGGCGGTTTGGCCCTGGGCGAGCAGCAGTATCCCGATGTTGTGCCGCAGCTCCACCGCTTCCTCGCTCACGTCACTGTCGACGGCCCGCACCACGTTCAGCACGCCCTGGAGCGCGGCGAGCGCATCGGTGACCTGACCCAGTTCGGCGCGGCACCGGGCCGCCTGGGCGCGGCAGGCGCGGGACTGCTCGCCCGTGGGCCCGGCGATGCGGGCGTAGGCGTCGGAGAGAGCCTCGAACTCGGGCAGGGCGGCGCGGTAGTCGCCGCCGAGGAGGCGGATGGCCGCTCGCTGGCGGCGCAGCGCCAGAACGGCCTTGCTCTCGGAGCCGAGGGCGAGGGCCGCGGGTTCGATGATCTCGCCGAGCACCTCGGCGGCCTGAGTGAACCGCTCCTCCGCCAGCAGGGCGTCGGAATGGGCGTACGCCGCCTTGATGTCCTCGCGCAGTTGGGCGGGAACGGGCACCGGCCGGGCCCCCGGGAGGACGGCCGTGGGCGGCACATCATCAGGTACGGGCGACTGGGCGCGGGCACGGGGCGCGAAAGGACGACGGAAGACGCCCGTCGGGTCGGGCGCACCGGCCGGCCCGGCGTCCGTCGTGCCGGGTTCCTGGCCCGGAGGCGGCAGGAACGGCAGCAGCCGCGCGTACACCTCCTGGGTGTCGGCGGGCCGCGCCTCGGGCGCCTTGCGCAGCAGGTGCAGGACCAGCTCCTCCAGTGGCTCGGGGACGTCGGGCCGCAGCTGTCGCAGCGGGGTGGGGGCGGCGTTGACGTGCTGGTACATCAGCAGGTACTCGCTCTCCGCCTCGAACGCGAGTCGTCCGCTGAGGAGTTCGTGCAGCACACAGCCCAGCGCGTACAGATCGGTCTGCGGGGTGATGCGTCCGCCACGCACCTGCTCGGGCGACATGTACTGGTGGGTGCCGATGGGGCTGCCGGTGGCGGTCAGTTTGGTGACGTCGGTGCGCAGGATCGCGGCGATGCCGAAGTCGAGGACCTTCACAGTGCCGTCGCGTGCGACGAGGATGTTGCCCGGCTTGAGGTCGCGGTGGATCACCGGGACGTCGTGCGCGTACGACAGTACGGTCGCGACCTGCGCGGCGACGGCGGCGGCCCAGCTGACCGGCAGCGGCCGGTCGGGGCCCAGGTAGGCCGACAGGGGCACACCGTCGACGAGCTCCATCACCAGGAACAGCCGCTCGTACGACGCGTCGAGCACCGCGTCGTACACCTGCGGTACGCCGGGGTGCTGGATGCGCGCGGTGATGCGGGCCTCGCGGCGGAAGCGCTTGGCGAACTCCTCGGCCAGTTGCGGGGAGGTGACCGACGCCTGCCGGATGAGCTTCACGGCGACGGGCCGGTCGAGCACGGCGTCGTAGCCGCGCCAGACGTCGCCCATGCCGCCGTGGCTGAGCTCCTCCAGGAGTTCGTAACGGTCGGAGATCGCCTCCTGCGGCACCTTGCCCCCGGTGTGCGTGATGAACAGTCATGGTCAGGGGTCAAGTGTGGCCGCAGGGGCGATCGACCGTCCAGCGGTTACGGCGCGCAAGGCGCCACGGGGGCCGCCGACTGCTGGGACCGGCACCCGCGCCCTGGCACGGTTAGCTGAGACGGAGAACGCCACTACTCCGGAGATCCGTGGGCGACCCACGGATCAGGCTCAGCCTTCCTGGTCGCGTTCCTCCTCGTCCCCGCGCCGACGGCGCGCCAGCTCGGCGATCCCGCTGGAGACCTTCCCCTTCATCGAGCCGGCCCGGTCGAGGGTCTCGTTGCCGAGGCTTCTGGCGGCACCGACGCCCTTTGCTCCTGTCTCGAGCGCCTTGTCCCTCACCTCCGTGGCCGCGTGCACCCATCGTCTCGCGTCCGATGACCGGCGGCCGGACTCGATCCCGAGTCGCCCGTGAAAGTCATGGACGCCGGTTGCGACGTGGTTGCTCGACTGGACTATGGCCGGGGACTTGGTCGGGTGCAGCAGCACCTTCGCGTTGGCGGTGTCAGCAGCCGCATTCATCCGAGCCACCAGACGCTCGGTGCTCCGCGCGATGAGATCGAGCCGGTTCTGTCGAGCGACCCGAAGCCCGAGGCGATGCCGGTCCAGCTCCTCCGGAGCATCGTCCAGCACCCGGTCGAGTTCGAGCACGGCGATCGCGTCCTGAAGTTGGAAACAACGAGCCAGCACGGCGAGCCACTCCTGAGCCTTGGACTCGGCTTCGCTGGCCGCCGTGGCGAGATCGCCGATCTTGGACTTGCTCTTGTGCTCCACCTTCTCCGCGAGTGCGTCGAGTTGACACAGCGCGTACGCCTGGGTCTCCGCGATGGTCGTCGGCGCGGCCTGCACCTTTGACCACGTGACGTCGGAGACCCGCCCCACCTGCTCTCGGATGGTCATGGTCTCCTCGATCACGAGGTCCACGCCGATCATGCGGGCCAACGCAGCGTCCTTCTGGGCGCGGAGCACGTCGTCGACCTTCTCGTCGATCGCGGCGAGGTAGTCGGTGATCTCGTCCATGGTCTGCTGCATCGCGAGTTGCGCCATGATCCCCGCGGCACCAGCCAGACGCGCCGGGTTGGTCAGGAACGAGCCGACCCCCTTCTCGATCTGGAGCCATGACTTGATTGAGCCGGGTTTGCCCAACATCGCATGGCTGACGCCTGGCGTCTTGGTTTCCATCAGCCCGAACTTCTTGAGACGCTGCGCGGACTCCGTGGTCAGCTTCACCCAGCGACCGGAGTTGCCGGCGATCTCCGAACCTGCCTGCGCGACTGCAGCCCCGGTGCCGAAGACGGACCTGAGCCGTCCTGGTCCGATGTCCTTCGACGGCAGTCCCTCCGAGGCGAGGAAACGTTCGACATCCGTCGGATTCCCGATGACCGCCAGTCCATCACCGTCACTGATCAGCTGAATCGCGTTGTCCATTGCCCGCTCCTGAAGTGGCTTCGCAGTTGAGGGGTAGTGCGGTGAGCACGGCGATCGCCGTGCAGGGGCCAAGGTCTTCCTCCAAAGGGCGCCCCGGCCGGCGCTTCCGGCCGGGGCGTACGTACACATCAGACGTCTCAGACGTCGTCGTCCAAGCCCTCCTCGCGGCGGATCATCCGCCAGGCGGCCTTACGGGCGCTGCGGTCCAGGCTGGACTTGAAGCCCTTGTCGGGCCCGAAGTACTGGCGGCCCATGCCCGCGATGGTGTCGATGTGGTCGGCCATCTTGTCCGCGAAGACGTTGTCGAAGACGAGGCCGAAGTTCTCCTCGTCGTTGACGACGGCTGCCGCCCGCACCTTCGGGTCGGCCTTTGCCTCCTCGAACGGGCGGATGACATCCTGCTCGGTGAACTCGGTGCCGAAGCGTTCGTTGAAGTCGTCGATCAACTTCGAGAGCAGCGACTTCTCCGCCTCCTTGGCACCGCCCGTGCCGTCACCGAAGCCCTGCATCGTCGTCGGCCCCTCGGAAGTGAGGGAGACGTCGTACTCGCCGGTCTTCTCCACCCGCATGTGGCTGAGGTCGATCTCGCCGATATCCACGCCGCCGTCCGCCCGGCGTGGCAGCCGGTTGAGGAGGTAGCGGCCGTAGAGGTGCAGCCGCTCCAGCTCGGCGTCCTGGTAGGGGACGATCTGCGCGAGGAAGCCGTATTTCCTGACGTAGTCGTTGAGGGCGGCACGGAAGTCCTCCGCGGCTTCCTGGTCGTCCGTGTCCTCGCTTTCGAGCAGGAGCGTGAAGCGGGCGACGGCGGGGGACAGCTGCCGGTACAGCTCGGCGTGCAGCTTCTCCCACTTGGACTGTGAGCCCGCGGCCTTCTCCTTGGCGGCGAAGTACGCGGCGGCGAACTCGTCCATCTCCTGCCCGGACAGGATCGCCGCCTGCATGACCCGGCTCTGCGCGGTGTAGAGCAGGTTGGGGTCGGAGGGGAGGGTGTTCGCCTCCTCGAAATACGGGCGGAAGGACTCCTGTATGTCGTTGGCGTCGTTGACGAAGTCCAGGACCGCCAGGTCCGCCTGGGTCTTGCGCTCGGCGGTCCGGTTCAGCCGGGACAGGGTCTGGACGGCGGAGATGCCGGTCAGTGACTTGTTGACGTACATCGTCGTCAGCAGCGGCTGGTCGAAGCCGGTCTGGTACTTCTCCGCCACGACCAGGATCCGGTACTCGCGCTGGCCCGCGCCGCCGGCCCGGGCGGCCTTGTCGTCGGCACGCGTGTACGCGAATGCCTTCGGCAGCGCGCTCTCCGACAGCCCGCCGTTCTCCTTCGGCTCGGTGGTCTCCTCGCCGTCGACCGTGAGCGAGCCGGAGAAGGCGACGAGAACCCCCAGGTCGGGGTACTTGGTGTCGTAGTCCCGGTCCTTGAGGTAGCTCTTGATCGCGCGCGCCATCTGCACGGCGGACTGCCGGGAGGCAGTCACCACCATGGACTTGGCCCGGCCGCCGAGACGGCCCCGGCTGTGCGCCACGAAGTGCTCCACGATCACCTGAGCGTGCTGGGCGACCGTCGAGTCATGGGTCAGCGCGTACCGGGCGAGCAGGCCGTTCGCCTTCGACGGGTCGACCTCCCGCTCGTCCGGGTTCTGGTTCACCAGCTTCCAGTACGTGTTGTACGTGACGTAGTTCCGCAGCGGGTCGAGGATGAAGCCCTCCTCGATCGCCTGCCGCATGGAGTACGTGTGGAAGGGCCGGTAGGCCGCCTTGCCGTCGATGTCCTGGAGCGTGCCGAAGAGTTCGAGCGTCTTGGCCTTCGGCGTGGCGGTGAACGCGAAGTAGGAGAGGTTCGCGGCACGGGAACGCTGCTCGGCCCTCTTCTTGAGCTGCTCGTCGAGGGTTGCGGCGGCCGGGGCCTTGACCGTGGTCGCGCCCGCGTCGTCCGAGTCGGAGTCCAGGCCGAGGTCGCGCAGGGCGGACCGTACGGCGGTGGCGGCGTCGCCGGACTGCGAGGAGTGCGCCTCGTCCACGATGATCGCGAAGCTGCTGCCCCGGATCTCGGTGGGGTTGCGCTGGAGGTAGTCGAGCAGCGCCGGGAAGGAGTGCAGCGTGACGGTGACGATCTTCCCTGTGTCGCGGGAGAGGGCCTTGGCGAGCTGCTCGCCCTTGGCTCCGTACTTCTCGTCGATCTTCACGACGAGGCCCGCGGTCTGCTCGAAGTTGCCGACCGTTTCGCGGAGCTGGGCGTCCAGGTTGCGGCGGTCGGTGATGACGATGACCTTGTCGAACACCGGCACGCCCGGCTTGAGGCCCTTGCCGAGGGCCTCGGGGTCGAGTTCGCGCGGGTCGGTCGGGGTGTGCAGGTCGCTGAGGCGGTGCGCGAGCCAGCCGATGGTGTTCGACTTGCCGGAACCGGCCGAGGCCATGACCAGGTAGTCGTGGCCCGCGCCGTGGGTGGCGGCGTGCGCGGTGAGCTTCTTGACCGCGTCCCACTGCTGGAACCGGGGGAAGACCATCGTCTTGGTGGTGCCGCCGCCGGGCGTTTTGCTCTTGTGCAGGTGCACGAACCGCTGGAGCAGGTCCAGCCAGTTGTCCGGCTGCCAGACCTGCTCCCAGAGGTAGGAGGTCGCGTACGTGCCGTAGGCGGTGGGGGCCGGGTTGCCGGCGCCGCCGGGCTGGCCGGGGCCGTTGGAGCCGGTGTTGAAGGGGAGGAAGCGGGTGTTCTTGCCCTTGAGCTGGGTGGCGACGAAGACCAGGTCCGGGTCCACGGCGAAGTTCGCGACGACTCGGCGCGTGAAGATCAGCTCGGTGGGGTCCCGGTCGGTGCGGTATTGCTCCTTGGCCTGCTCCACCCCCTGCTTGGTCAGCGGGTTCTTCAACTCGGCCGTGGCGACGGGGATTCCGTTGAGGAAGAGGGCGAGGTCCAGCCGGTTGCCCCAGTCGGCCTGCTTCGTCGCGTACTCCAGTTCGCGGACGACGGTGAGGTGGTTGGCCCGGTATCCGTCCAGCACGGAGTCGTGGGCGACGAGGTTGGGCTTGAAGTACGCGACGCGGAGGTGGACGCCTCGGTCCTTGACGCCGTTGCGGAGGACGTCGAGAAGCCCGTTGGTGGCGATGGCCTGGTCGAGACGGCCGGCGAACCCGCGCTGCGCCTCGTTCGGGTCGCCGCCGTAGACGGTGAGCAGCTCGCTCCACTCATCGGGCTGGGTCGCTCCGATGAAGGTGAAGAGTTCGTTGGTGTCCAGGCCGAGATCGGCCCGGTAGTCCTGTGGGCGGGCTTCGCGCCAGCCGCGCTCGACCATGGCGGCGACGATGGCGTCGCCGAAGGCGGACTCCGTGTGGATGGGGCTCATGGCTAGGCGGTGACTCCGTCCGTTACGTTGCGCCCGCTGGCGGTGGATACGTCGAACTGGCCGGTTACGGCGGCGGTGATCAGGGCTTGGCGGCGTTCGGCGAGGAGAGCAAGCTGTCGCTTTGCGAGCTTGGCGAGGTGAAGGCTCTTCGCCCTTCCGGCCTCAATTTCTGCCACGAGTACATCTTGCTGTGTTCGCGGCGGACAGTAGATGCGCAGCTTCAGGCAATCTCCAACACGCATGTGCTCGTGCAACGAACCTGCGCCGAGGAGTCGAAATTGCCGGTCCATATGTGATCCCAAGAAGTTGTAGAGCAGTAGCTCCTTCTTGATTACATTTTCATTTGCCCGATATAGTATGATGCGCTGTCCGAGAAAGACCGAGGTGTCCGTGCGCAGCATGCCTACTTGCCCAAGCGGAGCTTCGCGCGTGAAGAGGATGTCTCCGTTTCGGGGGGCGCCGCGACGATTCCATTCGATGAACACTGGACGCTCCACGGAGAAAGTCTCCGATAGATCCACGTCTCCGTTCCGGATGTTGGATGTTCGGATCATCTTGTATGGCGTGGCTTCTGCCGATGTTGGGGCTGTCTTGTTCACGCAGTCGACAATGGCACTACAGACGGCAGATGCCGGGACGGAAAATTCTGCGGAGAACCCAATCAAAGCCTTGTCGATTACTGCTCGCGCCCGCTCTACTGCCAAATCTGACAACTTTTGGTAACGATCAGCCAAGCGGTCGATGCGGGCGGTCTCGGAGTCGAGGAAGTCGGCGATGCGTCGCTGTTCCTCCAGCGGGGGCACTGGGATGGGTAGGCGGTTAATATCCCACTGGAAGAGATGTGGAACACCCATCCCTCCCTTCAGCATATTGATCGCGGCTTGTGTCACGCGACTTTCCAGGACGTAGCGCAAGAACGCGCCGTCAATCCCAGTTGGGCGAATAAGCGCGATTGAACCGTTGACCGTCGCTGGCCGAGGGAGGTATTTGACCAGATTGACAATCCCGAGTGTATTGCCGTCCTTAACGAGAAGGACATCGCCCTCCCGCAGCTTCAGCTCCGGCGACTCTTGATATCGAAATTCGGTGATGTAGTTAACGTTCTCGAAGTCGATCTCGCGACCCTTGATGTTGGGTGTCGAGAGAAATGTGAATCCTTGTGGCTGATACTCGGCCGCAGTGAGGGCCTTCCAGCCAATCCGGGCGTTGACCGAAGTCACCCGGTCAACTCGACTCTTTCGCCAGTGCGCAGGCAGCACAGGTAGTTCAACGGTCATTCCGTCACCTCACCCAGCAGCGCCTGAATCTCCGTCTCCAGAGCCTTCAGCTCTGCGTCGATCTCCGCCAATGGCCTCGGCGGCGTATACACGTAGAAGTGCCGCGTAAACGGGATCTCGTAGCCGATCTTCGTCTTCGTGTGGTCGATCCACGCGTCCGGCACGTGCGGCAGCACCTCGAGCTTGAGGTAGTCCTCGACGTCCTCGCCGAGCGGGACGTTCTCGTAGTCCCGCAGATCCGTGTCCGGCTCAGCCGCGCCCTTGATCTTCTGGACCTCGCCCTCCGGGTCCCGGACGCCGATCGTCTCCCGGACCGCCTTCGTGAACGGCGCTCCCGACGGCCAGGTCAGGCCAGCCGCGACCACCGCGTCCTTGAGGGCGATGAACGCGTCGGACTTCGTCGTCCAGGACGAGCCGAGCAGCGTACGCACCGCCGCCACGAACTCCTCGCTCCGCTCCAGCCTGGCTACCGGCTTGGCCTCCGCCAGCGCGGAGACGGTCTCCTCGGTGACCTCGAAGCGCAGCTTCAGCGGCCGCTCGACGGTGATGCGCTGGTAGCCGAAGTCCTCGTTGGCGAAGACCTTGACCTTGCCGTGCAGAGCGTGCTCCGGGTCGCCCGCGACCTGGAGGGCCTCCGCGTACAGGCGGGTGATGTCGCCGATGTGGTCGGGGCGGCCGTTCGTCCCGTCGCCCAGTTCCTTGCGCTTGTCGCCGAGCGACTTGCGCATCTTCACCCACTGGTCGCGCGCGTCGAGCAGGACGACCTTGCCCTTGTGGTCGGCGTCCTTGCGGTTCGTAAGGATCCAGAAGTACGTGGAGATGCCGGTGTTGTAGAAGAGCTGGTCCGGGAGGGCGACGATCGCCTCCAGCCAGTCGTTCTCCAGGATCCAGCGGCGGATGTTGGACTCGCCGGACTCGGCAGCACCCGTGAACAGCGGGGAGCCGTTGAAGACGATCGCGATGCGAGAGCCTCCCCCGCCGTTGACGTCCACTGGCTTCATCTTCGAGATCATGTGCTGGAGGAAGAGCAACGAGCCGTCGTTGATGCGCGGCAGGCCGGCGCCGAAGCGGCCGGCGTCGCCGAGCGACGTGTGCTCGTACTCGACGTCCTCCTTGACCTTCTTCCACTCCACACCGAACGGCGGGTTGGCGAGGATGTAGTCGAACTTGCGGCGAGCGTGGCCGTCGTCGTTGAACGAGTTTCCGAAGCGGATGTTCTCCGGGTCCTGGCCCTTGATCATCAGGTCGGAGCGGCAGATCGCCCAGGACTCGGGGTTGAGCTCTTGCCCGTACACCTCGACCGTCGCGTCCGGGTTGAGAGCGAGGATACGGTCGTCGGCGGCGCTGAGCATGCCGCCCGTGCCGCAGGCCGGGTCCATGACGGTGCGGACGACACCGGGCAGGCTGAGGGCGTCCGCGTCGGGCGCCACCAGCAGGTTCACCATCAGCTTGATGACCTCGCGCGGCGTGAAGTGCTCACCCGCAGTCTCGTTCGACTGCTCGGCGAAGCGGCGGATCAGCTCCTCGAAGATGTAGCCCATGTTGTGGTTGGGCACGACATCGGGGTGCAGGTCGAGGTCGGTGAACCTGCCGATGACCTGGTAGAGCAGGTTCGCGCCGTCGAGCTTCCTGACCTGCTGGTTGAACTCGTACTTGTCGAGGACCTCACGGGCGTTCTCGGAGAAGGCACCAACGTAGATCTGCAGGTTCTTCGCCGCGTTCTGCGGGTCGGCCGCGATCTTCTTGAGCGTGAGGTCGCTCCGGTTGTAGAAGGAGTGACCTGAGGCCCTGCGCAGGAAGTGGCCGGTGTCGATGTCCTGGCCCGCGAACCTGTCGACGGTCTCGACGACCTTCTCGCGCGTCGGCTCCAGGACGCACTCCAGGCGGCGCAGCACGGTGAACGGCAGGATGACCTTGCCGTAGTCGGACTGCTTGTAGTCGCCGCGCAGGAGATCGGCGACGGACCAGGCGTGGTTCGCCAGCTCCGTGTGCTTGCTGCTGTTCAAGAGGTCCCGGCTTCCTTCCGAAAGAGCACCGTCCGGGCGTGGGACGGCTGGGATTTAGTGTGGTCGTGTGCGGTGGGACGCGTAGGGCGTTTCAGACAGAACGGCTACCCGGAGTGCCCGGGCCGGCCGGTGGCAGGAGTACCCCGGCGGTCAGGCCTGTGGTCAGGGTGGCCGCGGTGTCGGCGGCTAGGTCGGCGGTTCGGCGGACGGCCGCGCGCAGTTCGTGCACGCGGCGGAAGGCCTCCCCGTAGCGCCGTTGTTCCTCCAGGGGCAGCAGCGGTACGCGCAGGCGGCCCGGTGTGACGTGCACGAGGCTGCTGCCGGTCGAGGCGGAGGCGATGTTGTCCTCGGCGCCGAGGAACCCGGCCAGGAACCACGGATCGAGGCGTGCGGGGTCGGGGCGCAGGAGGTGGATGTGCTGGCCCAGCAGGGCGCCGGCGTCCCGGTCGTCCGCTACCCGGGTCATCGCCGCCGCGTTGCCGCCGTTCGCGACGGCGCGTACGAGGACGTCCCCGGCGGCTACGGGTTGCGCGGCGTCCGCGTGGATGTCGACAGCCGTGCCGGAGGGCGGGTTTCCGGCCGCGATGTCGCGGGCCGTGAGGACCGGCCGCTCAACGGCGGGGGCGCCGGAGCCCTTGGAGCCTCGTGTGCCGGGCGTCGCAGCCCGCAGCACGGTGAGGGCGCCGCCGCGTGCCAGGTCGGAGACGGTCGCCGTACGCCACTCGCGGGCCGAGGCCCCGGACGGCTGCCACCCGCCGGAGGCGGAGGAGGCCGCCAGCGCGGCGACCTGCTCGGCCAGCTGCCCGCGCAGGTCGTCAACACGGCGGGCCAGCGCGGCCGGGTCGATGTCGGCCGCGGTCGCCCGGACATGGCGGGCCGGGGTGACGTCGACGACGTCGTCGAGGAGGTCGACGAGCGGCACCGCGCGGGCGACGCCGGGCTCGTCGGCGTAGGCGTCGGGTGCGGCGGTGAACGCGGCCCACTGGCCGAGGACCCGGTCGGTCAGCCCCGCCCAGTCGAAGGCGGCGGCGGAGGAAGAGGTGGCGGGAGAGGAAGACGAAGAGCCGGATCGGCGCGGGCGTGAGCTGCCACGCGTGCCGGCGTCGGCCGTGGCCGTGGCCGTGTCGGTCGCGGGCGCCGTGCCCGGGGCACCGTCGCGCTGCTCGCCCTCCCCGTCGACGAACAGCACCGTCGTACGGTCCGTGCCGCCCGGCTCGGGGCGTTGGAACACCCAGATCTGCAGGCCGATGTGGAGCGGATACGCGGCACGCGCCGGAAGGGAGACGACGGCGCGCAGGGCCCCGCCGCGGATGAGTTCCGCGCGGACGCGGCGGCCGGAGGAGCGGAAGGCGAGCGCGGGCGGCAGCAGCATGACGGCGTGGCCGCCGGGCTCCAGGTGCGCGAGGGCGTGCTGCACCCAGGCCAGTTCGGACTCGAAGCGCGGCGGAAGTCCGTACGCCCACCTCGGGTCGTAGGCCAGCTCGTCGTGACCCCAGTCCCGGTCGCCGAACGGCGGGTTGCACAGGACGGCGTCCACGGTGACGTCGGAGAAGGCGTCGTCGCGCAGGCTGTCGCCGACGCGGATCGCCGTCTCGGCCTCGGGTGCGGTGAGCAGCAGCCGGACCGCGGTGCGCCGGCCCTGGACGGGGAGCGAGTCCTGCCCGAACAGCTCCCGCGCGCCCCGCCGGGCGGCGGCAGCCAGGAGCGTGCCGCTGCCGCAAGCGGGATCGAGGACGCGGGACGTGTCGGCGGGCAGGAGCCGTGCCATGAGCACAGCCAGGCCCTCCGGGGTCTGGTAGACGCCGCTGACGGCGCCCTCGTCCAGTTCGCGTTCGGCGAGGACGTCGACGGCGGCCTGCGGCCCCGCCTCACGGACGCAACCCAGCAGCGCGCGGACCGCCTCCGCGTCGTCCGGACCGTAGCGGACCGGCTCGGCCTCGGGCACGGCGGCCGGAAGCTCGCCCGCGGTCTTCTCCGCTAGGGCGATCAACCGGTCGTCGGGCAGGGCGGCGAGTTCTGCCAGCTCCTCTGGTGTGCGGCGGGACGCGGCAGCCGCCAGCGGGAACAGACGCGAGGCCACTCCCGAGCCGGGTCCCAGCAGCCGGAGCGACGTACGCAGTTCCTCGGTCGGCGAGGCGGTGGAGGTGTGCCCACGGCCCCGCAGCCACGCCTGGACGGCCGGCAGGTCGTAGAGCGGGCTGGATTCCGTGCCTGCGCTGGGAGCCGGAAAGTCGTCGTGGCGGCGGCGCCAGTTGCTGACGGTGGCGCGCGTGACCCCTGCGATACGGGAGATCTCGGCGGCCGTCACGTGCGCTGAGGGCGCCGGTCGGGCTGGTGGCTGCTGGGGCATGGCGTGGGGCTCCGCACCTCTCGGGCCAGTCGGACAGGGACGGTTAACAGATTACAACAGTCGTCAAATTCGTCAAGCTGTTTGACAGTGCTTTCAGTGTCATGCTTATCTAGTCATGGTTCCGAGTGGAAGCGTGAGCGGGCTACGCAACCGCACTGTGGACCCCCGACGCGAACGCCGGGGCGACGTCCGCACCCAGCACGTGCCGCTGTCCGCCCCACACTCCGAACGAGCATCCGCCCCCCGGGAGACGCACATGACCGTGACGGAACAGCCCCAGCTCAACGCGGACGAACGCACCGACCCCACTCGGCCGCACCCCGCCGACCAGCCCCCGCCCCTGGCCGATCTGGTCCGGACCCGTCTGGTCGAGGCGGTACTCCCCGAGTCCGTGAAGGCGCTGCTGACGGAGGCGCTGGGCGAGAACGAGACCCGTGGAACCTCCCCGGGCGGCCGGATCTACCTCGGCTCCCTCGCCGTCAACGGCTTTCGCGGCATCGGGCCCCGGGCCCGGCTGAGCCTCAGCCCCCGCCCGGGCGTCAACCTCGTCGTGGGCCGCAACGGCTCCGGCAAGTCCAGCCTCGCCGATGCCATCGAGGTCGGCTTCACCGGCACCCGCGCCCACCGGCCGGGCCAGGACGCCACGCGCGGCGGCCACTGGTACAACCTCCACAACGCCGACAGCCCCAAGATCGAGCTCAAGCTGGCGATCGAGGGCGACACCGGCAATAGCACCCTCACCCGCACCTGGGCGAGCCAGGAGTTCGGCAGCTCCGAGGCCACCTTCAAGCGCCCAGGCCACGGCACCGTTCCTGGGGCCGAGGCGGGCTGGGACACGGCCCTCGCCGACCACCGGCCGTTCCTCTCGTACACCGACCTCGACCTCATGCTCACCGGCAAGCCGTCCGAGCGGTACGACGCGATCGCCACCATCCTCGGCATGGAGCTGCTCTCCACCGCGACCAACCGGCTGAGCGCCCGGGAGAAGGCCCTCGCCAACACGGCGAAGGAGGTGAAGGACGCCCTGCCCGGCCTCAAGGAGGCCCTCTACGCGCTGGGGAACGACGACCGCGCCGTACAGGCCCTGCTCGCCGTGGACACCCCGGGCGCCCTGGACCTCGACACCATCGATGCCCTCGTCGCCGGTCTTCCCCCGGCCGATGACAGCCGGCTCGCCGAGCTCCGGATCGAGGCCGGGGTGCAGGGGCCCGACCTGGCGGAGGTCGAGGAGGCCGTCCGGCGGCTGCGCAACGCCCTCGCCGACGTAGAGGACCTGCACGGCACCGACGCCGAGAACGCTCGGCTGCGCGCCGACCTGCTGGAAAAGGCCCTCGACCACGCCCACCGGCACCCCGACGACGACGTCTGCCCGACGTGCGGAACGGAACGGGTCCTCGGACGGGAGTGGTGCGAGCGCGCCTCCCACCAGGCGGCGGAGCTGCGCCACGAGGCGAAGCCCGCCGAGGACGCCCACAACGCCGTCCGGACCGCCAAGCGGAACCTCCACAACCTCATCGAGAACCCCCAGCTGATCCCCGCCGCACTGGCCGACCCGTGGAAGGAGTGGACCGACTGCCGGCGGATCACCGAACCCACCGAGCTCGCCAGGCGCGCCGAAGAAGCCGCCAAGGTCCTCACCGACGCCTGCGACACCGTCAGGAGCCATGCGTCCCACCAGCTGGAGGAGCGCGACGAACGGTGGCGGGCGCTCATCACCCGGCTCGCCACCTGGGCGGACAAGGCGCGCCAGACCGAACGGGACAAGCCCCTGCTGAGCGACCTCCGGAAGGCGCTGAAGTGGCTCAAGGACCTCTCCACCGAGCTGCGGGAGCAGCGCATGGAGCGCTTCACCGACGCCACGCAGGGCATCTGGGAGCGCCTGCGGCAGGAGAGCAACGTCGACCTCACGGCCGTGAGCCTGAAGGGCGGCGAGAAGGCGAACGTCCGCAGGCTCGTGATGTCGGCCTCCGTCGACGGCCAGGACGCTCCGGCGCTCGACGTCATGAGCCAGGGGGAGCTGCACTCCCTCGCGCTCTCCCTCTTCCTGCCGAGGGCCACCACCGCGGACAGCCCGTTCGGCTTCCTCGTCATCGACGACCCCGTGCAGTCCATGGACCCGACCAAGGTGCACGGACTCGCCCAGGTGCTGCACGAGCTGGGCAGGCACCGGCAGATCGTCGTCTTCACCCACGATCCCCGTCTGCAGAAGGCGTTCACCGACCAGGAGCTGCCGGTCACGGTCTTCCATGTGACGCGGGGCGAGGGGTCCCGGGTGAAGGTCGACTGCGTCGACGACCCGGTCAAGCAGGCCATCGGCGACGCCCGGGCCATCGCCGCCACTCCTGGGCTTCCCCCCGAGACGTACCGCCACGTGCTGCCCGGCCTGTGCCGGATCGCCCTGGAGAACGCGTTCCTGGAAGCCGCGTGGATCCGCCACCACCGCACCGGCGGCTCGGAGCACGACCTCCAGGCCGCGATCGACAGCGCGGAGAGGTTCCTGGAGGTCGCCGCCTTCGCCCTCTTCGGCGACGTGAAGCGCGGCGGCGACGTCACGGGGGAGGTGCTCCGCCGCTACGGAAACGCGGCATGGTCGCTGATCAAGCAGTGCCAGAACGGGTCCCACGCCGGCGGTGCCTCCATCCCCGACCCGCACGGCTTCGTCTCGGACGTGGCGGACCTGGCGCAGAAGATCCGCAAGCCGGAGGTGACCGCATGACCACCCCCGTGCCCGCGTCCGTCGAAGGCCTGCTGCTGACGGCCGACCGCCTCCTCGACGGCGAACTCGCCGACGCCACTACCGCCGGCCGGCACCGCGGCGCCTGCCTCGCGCTGCGGACCGCACTGGAGCTCCGCGTCGAGCAGGTGCTGGACGCCGTGATGCCCGGGCTGCCCCGCACCACCGGGCGCGCCAAGCTGCTCCTGCTGCACTTCGTCGCGCCGGCCGGAACGGCCCGGCGGGCGAAGGCCCTCTGGTCCCAGTTGAGTCTGGGATGCCACTACCACCTGTACGAGTTCGGACCCACGTACGACCAGGTGCGGGTCTGGCGGGCCGAAGCCGGCGGTCTCGTCCGCGAACTCGGCAACTGATCGTTCGTCACCGTCCGGTTTCTGATAGTTGTTTCACGGGGTACGGGCACATGCCCGCGGCGGTGTCCCCCGGCACCGCAGGGAGGACGCACATGAGCACCACCACTCGGGACGAGATCCTCGCCGGCGAGCAGCAGGCGGTGGACCACGCGTACGACTGCTACACCACGAAACTGGCCGAACTGAGCGGCACTTCGGCGGCCACCGCCTCGGCGAGCGGCAAGGACGGGATCGCCAACCGGGCCGCAGCGGAGGCGCGGGCCGAGGCGTACGGGGGACTGGGCGACGAGGCACTGGTCTTCTCTCGCGTCGACGCCCCGGAGGACCCGGGCGGAGAGCCACGGCCGTGGTACATCGGGCGCCGTGGGGTGAAGAACAGCGACAACGATCCGGTTGTCCTGCTGTGGACCAGCCCCCTGGCGAAGACCTGGATCGAGGCCCGGCCCGAGAGCCCGGGCAAGGTGGTCCTGCGCCGGCAGCTCCGCTGCGTACAGCGGATCGTCGAGGGCTACTTCGACGAGATCTCCCCGGCGGCACCCGCTCCCGTACCCGAGCCCGTACCCGTACCCGTACCCGAGCCCGTCGGCGCACCCGAGTCCGCCACCGTACCGGTGCCCCGTCAGGCCGCCGACGACAGCGCGGCGGAGGAGGCGGACGCGTCCCCCGCCCCGGAACCTGCGTCGGCCCCCACGCCCGGCGATGTCGTACGACGGCAGCGGCGTAAGGCACCCCAGCCGGACGACTTCCTGCTGCAAGAGCTCCAGCGGTCGCGCGGCGGCCGGATGAGGGACATCGTCGAGACCATCCGCCGTGACCAGATGGCGCTGGTCACCGGCTCGCCCTCGGACATCCTCGTCGTGCAGGGCGGCCCCGGTACCGGCAAGTCGGCGGTCGGTCTCCACCGGGTGACCTGGCTCGTCAACAACGAGCACTTCAAGGCCCAGGACATCCTCGTCATCGGCCCCCACCAGCGGTTCCTCGACTACGTCGGCCAGGTCCTCCCCACCCTCGGCACCCGGGATGTCAACGCCGTCCAGCTGGACCGCCTGTGGGAGGGCGAGATCCTCGGTGTGGACTCCGCGAAGGCGCGTCTGGCGAAGTCGGGGGAAGGCATGGCGGCCGTACTGCGGCGCCGGGTCGAGAGCGACTACCGGCCCGAGGCCCTCGACGCCCTCACCGTCGCCCCCTCCTACGAGGGCGACGAGCCCGGGGTCGTCGTCACCGCCGGCAGTACGACCCTCCGCGTGCCGAAGTCCGAGGTCCTCGTCCTCCTCGATCAGGCTCACGCCGGCGACGGGCCCTTCCGGGAGCGGCGGGACCGCTTCCGCGGCCTGTTCGTCGACCGGCTTCTCCAGGAGCTCGCCGATGTCGCACCGCGCCGCGGACAGGCCGGTACGATCCGCCGCGACCTGGAGCGCAACCGCCGGGTCGAGCGCCTCGTCGAACGCGTCTGGCCGTCCCCCGGCCCCCGCGAGGCCCTGCGCAGCCTCTACGACTCGGCCGACCTCCTGCGGGAATGCGCCGACGGCATCCTCGACGAGGACGAGCAGACGGCCCTGCTGCGGGCGCGCGCCGCCAGCGCCGACGCCGACCCCTGGACCCTCGACGACCACGTCTGCCTCGAAGAGCTTGGCGTGCTGATCAGCGGCGAGACCCCGCCGCGATACGGCCACATCGTCGTCGACGAGGCCCAGGACCTCACGCCCATGCAGGCCCGCTCCCTGCGGAGGCGCTGCGCCGTGGGCGGCTCCATGACCGTCCTGGGCGACCTCGCGCAGGCGACGGGCGCCCACACCCCGACGAGCTGGGACCTGCTCGGCGCACTCCTCTCCGACCACGGCGACTGGAGCGTGGCTCAGCTCACCACCAGCTACCGCGTCCCCGCCGAGATCATGGAGTTCGTCGCCCCTCTCGCCCGCGTGGTCGCCCCGTCCCTGCCCTACCCCCAGGCCGTCCGTGAGGCGGGCGCGGACGCCGTGCGGACCGTGGCGACCGAACCGTGGAAGCTGCT
Source organism: Streptomyces sp. A0592 (assembly GCF_004795115.1). Lineage (NCBI taxonomy): Bacteria > Bacillati > Actinomycetota > Actinomycetes > Kitasatosporales > Streptomycetaceae > Streptomyces > Streptomyces sp. A0592. Next base: position 124,597 of record NZ_SSBM01000003.1, on the reverse strand, counting down.
CGACGACACCGTCGCCCACGTGGCACGCCTGGTGCGCACCAGCGACGGCCACAGCCCCCGCTCCGTTGCCGTCATCGTCCCCGACGATTCCGACTGGCTGGACGCCATCAGCCACCGGATCCACGAGGGCGGAGACATCGCCGAGCGCGATCGCGATGCCGTGTCCGTACTGGCCGCCGCGCAGGCCAAGGGAATGGAGTACGACCACGTCCTGGTCGTCGAGCCCGCGACGATCGCCGACCGCGGTCCGGCCGGGCTGCGCCAGCTCTACGTGGCCCTCACCCGCAGCACCCAGAGCCTGACCGTCCTGTACACCGCCGCGTTGCCGGAGGCGCTCACCGCCTCCGCGGACGACGCCGAACCCGCGGCACCGGACGTCCGGCCGGCCGGCGCGGCGGAAAGCCTTCCCCGGATCGGCAGCGATGTCCGGGTCGAGGTCGTGGGCCACGTCTCCGGCGGCCGGTACAAGGTCAGGCCGCTGTCTCCGGTGATCGGTCGGCCGCTAGTGCTCACCGTGCGCCAGGGCTCGGTTCCCCCGCGCCGGGGTGACCAGTTGGACTGCTGGGTGTTCGCGAACGACACGAGTCAGACGGTGCTCACTGCCGATCAGCGTGGCCGGTCGCCCGTCTCGGAGCGGATGGCGGGGCGCTATATCGCGGCATTGGACGTGCTGGGAGAGCTGACCGGCAGTGACGGCGACGTTCCCGACGCCCGCAGCCGCCTCTCCGAACTCCAGGGCATGGCCAACCGCATCCTTCGCCGGGACCAGGCCGACTGGGTCGATGTACTTCATCTGTTCGGTGATCCGGACAGGGAGCGACTCGGAGTTCTTCGAGACCTGGCCGCGACAACCAACCGTGCGCTCAAGGAGGGCACTTTCGACGCAGGCCGGCTTGCGGAGGGGCTGGATGCCTCCGGCTGGGCAGGGCCCCTCGCTGCAGCACGGCAAGATCTCCAGGAGCGCTTCGGCACGGCGACGAAGCCGAACTCCGACGGCGCGGTCCCCGTCGCCCCGACGCAACCCGATCAGAAGGAACAGGTGCAGATGACCACCGCGGACACCGCCGCCGCAACACCGGCTGCGACCACGAAGGACGGTTTCCTCCGCGCGCTGGGAGCGGCTGCCGAGGCCGACCGTACGTGCAAGAAGCACGAGGCGGTCCGGCATGCGCTGAAGTCGTCACTTCTCTGGGCGGACCTCCAGCCGGCCGACTCCCCGGTCGTCGACGTCAGCTGCCTCACCCAGCACGGTCTCTTCCTCTACGAGGCCCTGGGCGCAGGCTGCTCCACCTATGCGGACCTGCGATCGGGCGCGACCCGCCTGCTCGAGATCAACCACACGCTGCCCGCGCCGGCCGACGGTCTCTACCTTGTCCTCTCCGAACCGCCTGCCGAAGACTGGTCCGCAGACACGATTCGCGATGTCTTCCGTGTCAATGTCATCTGGCGCAGCCCGACCGGCTGGGGCGGCGAGAACGCGCACACGGCCTTCGGCTCCTCCGGGGTGAGCAATCACCAGTAGCCGTCGTTCAGTTCTCGCCTGCGCCTGCTGGAGCAGGCGAAGCAGAAGCAGGTGACACCGCGGGGTTGGGAGATGGAACCTCGGGCGCCAGCACCCCGCTGAGCCGACGCCCCCAGCCAGGAGGGTGGGGCTGACCTTCAGGGCCGCCTTGGTCGTCCGGTCTCTGCCGCCGGGTGACACCGCAGCGTTCGCCGACCGAAGCGCCGCGCCTGCCCCTGCCAGCCATTTGCCTCAGCCGAGGAGTGAGATCAGCGTTCACGCCGCAGCGATACCCGCACACTCATGTCGTCATCGCGGTCAAGGAACAGGCCTGACCCGTTCACGCTGGTGAGGTACGGAACATCCACACCTACCCCGAGAACCTTCGGGTCACCCGTGCTGGTGGTCAGGTTCAGCTCCGCGACGACCGCTTCCGCGCCATCGGCCGCCGACTTGTCCTGGACCGCCCCGTAGGCCGTGCCGTCGTCGCGGATCGAGGCGAGCGCGATCGTCTTGCGGTCCCCGTCACCTTCCAGACAGATGCCCTTGCCGAGCTTCAGATCGAAGACAACAGGCCCAGCTGCCAGATAGCGGCGGTCCGGCGAAGTAATCACGGGGTAGTCGCGAGCCTTATTGGAGCCCGGGACTTGGTGCGCACAGGTCATGCTGGCCTGGAGCTGGCCCGTTCGCACATCGTGCACCGACCACAGCGGGGCGTTCGGAGCGCCGAACGTGCCGCCTGTCGACCAGCCTGCGAGGATGTGGCCACCGGCGACGCCGTACACATCGCCATTCCACGAGCCGACAATGCCCGTCTTCGCTTCGATGCCACTCGGGCGTACGGCGTCACTGAACCAGCGGCCCGGAATGCCGAAGCCTCCGGTACCCATGCCTACCAGCGGGCCGTCTGCCGTGGCCGCCATCACGCGGCTGCTGGCGCAAGCCACCGTCGTCGCGCACTGAGAAAGCATGCCGTTCGGCTTCTCGTACGCGTCGACCTTTCCGGTCGCCACGTCCACCGCTGCAGCCGAACCGGGAAAGGCGTCATAGTCGCCCCAGGCGACGAGGATCCGCCCACCCGTCAATCCCACACGTACTTCACCGGGGTCAGCCGAAACGGGGACGTCGATCTCCCGTAGCGGCTTGACCGAGGCGCCCGAGGCATCGGCGGCATACACGGCGAGCCGCACCACCTCAGCCCCCTCGTGGAGAGAGTCCTTGCCCCGCATTCCGTGCGCGTAGGCGAGCACGTACTCGTGCCCGTCCTGCTCGACCGCCATCACGTCCGGGATCTCCCCCGCCTGACCGGATTCCGCGTCGCCCTCCGCACCCTTGATCGGCGTGGGAGGGTTCCAGGGCCCGGAGATCCAGCGGACCTCACCGGTATCGGCGGCACGCGCCTCGACGGTGTACCCGTTGGAGGCGGCGTGCATCATGGCAATCACACCCGAGCGCGGTGCGGCAGTCACGGGAATCGTCCGCACCACGCCTGGAACCCAGTTCAGGGTTGCATCCCAGCCCTTGGCCGGGTCGTAGGCCGACGGCACCTTCAGCTCCGCAAGCGGCTTCGCCTTATGGCCCGGCTGAGGGATCCCGTTCTTGTCTTGGGCTCGGCTGTCACCGCTGCCGCCGCTACAGCCCGCCACCAGGACTGCCGCCAATACGACCCCGCCTACCGACCTGGCCACACGCATGTCGCTCTCCCTCTTCGCCCCCATGGCCCCTCAGGGGCGCCCGTGATCATGCGTTCGGCGACGCTACCAGGGCTGACTACACACCCATTGCCGAGGATCACTCTCCGCTGGCGATCAGCAGCACGTTCACCTGGTCATCTGGCCGGCTCGGTGAAAGGGGCGTCGGTGCGCCCGGCATAGAAGCCACGCACAGGTTGGCTGATACGAGCCGCTGTGTGGCGGGGAGCTGACCTTGACCAGGGGCCGTGAGAGCTGGTCCGCTTGTGCGCGATAGGGCGTCGGATTCGGGGGTTGCGTTCGTGACCAGAGCTACAGCTGGAAAGCTGTGCCGCGCCACAGGCGGCCAGCCCGAACGGGCCAATCCCTGCTTCGTCAAGACGACCCACGTATGAGGCTCCGGCGGGGAATTTCCGTCGCCGTCGTGGCCGCCGGCGGAGCCGTTACGACCATGCTCGTGGGGCTCGTCACCAACGCGGTGTCCGAGTCGGAGTGGCCCGGTTGGCTGGGGTGGTTGCAGCGGCATGGCTGGTTCTCGTTCGCTTTGCTCGGCGGGGCCATGGTCGGGCTGGCGGTGCTGCTTGCCGCACTGTCGGAGTCGGGGGCGTCGGAACGCCGCGCTGAGCCGACGCCCCAGCCAGAGGAAGGGACGGTGCCTCCGGGTGCTGCCCTCGTGCTGCGGTCCCTGCCGCGCGACACCACCGCGTTCACCGACCGGACTGCCGAGCTCGAGGCGCTGGTGCGGTCCGTACGGAACTCGCAGGAAAGCGGCGAGGCGCTGCCTGTGCATGTGATCGACGGAATGCCAGGAGTCGGGAAGACGACGTTCGCCGTACACGCAGGACATGTGCTGTCGGAGCGGTTCCCGGACGGCCAGCTCTTCGTGAATCTCAACGGGCACACGACAGGAAGGCCTCCCGTCCAGGCCACGGAAGCGCTCGCATCGTTGCTGGCGGCGACCGGAGTGCCGACGCAGCGGATCCCTGTCGGCGACGACCTGGGTGCGGTCACCGAGGCGAGGGCGGCCATGTGGCGGAGCCAGCTCGCGAACAAGAAGGCACTGCTCATCCTCGACAACGCGTCCAGCTATCGCCAGCTGGAGCCCCTGCTCCCCGGCGGGAGCGACTGTCTCGTGCTGGTGACGAGCCGGAAGCGGTTGGCTGCGTACGAGGAGGTGGTCCTGCCAGTGGAGGCGTTGCCGGCGGAGCATGCGGTCGACCTGTTCATACGCCTCAGCGGGCGATCGGCGGAGTCGCTCGATCGGTCCGTCCTCGAGCAGTTGGTGGAGCTGTGCGGGTACCTGCCACTGGGGGTGTCGTTGCTCGCCGCGCGGCTGCGCCATCGCCCGTCGTGGAGCGCCGAGGATCTCCGTGCGCGTCTGGTCACCGCCGGGGACCGGCTGGGAGAGCTCCGAGCTGGGGAGCGCGCGGTCGCCGCGACGTTCAGTCTGTCCTACCAGGACCTCACACCTGAGCGGCAGCACTTCTTCCGGTGTCTCGGCCTCTACCCTGGAACCGAGCTCGATGCCTTCTCCGGGGCCGCGCTCGGCTCGGTCTCGGTGGCGGCGGCACGCGAGGCACTCGACACGCTCTACGACGCTCATCTGATCGAGGAACACCCGGGGAGCCGGTTCCGGCTTCACGACCTCCTACGCGACTATGCCCGCGGTCTCGCCGACGAGGGAGGCAGCATGACCCCTGTTCATGCCGTTCAGCGCGTGTGCTCCTACTACCTGGCCGTCCTCGCTGTCGCGAACAGACACATTGCCCGCAACGGCGCCTCCACTCCGAATTCTCCGGATGGCGCCGCCCAGGTCGAGACCCCTCCCATCGATTCACGTACGGCGGCTCTCGGCTGGCTGGAGGACGAGCGGGCCAACGTCCTGGCCTGCATCCGAAGGGCGAACGACCTCGCGCTGCACGAGTTGGTGATCCACATGGCTGCGGCGATGGCGCCCTTCCTGCGGCAGGCCGGGCCCTGGGACCAAGCCGTTGGCCTCCACCGGACCGCCGCCGAGGCCGCCCGGCACACCGGCGACCGGCGGGCGCTGGCCAACGCGCTGGCCGAGCTCGGAGTCGTACGGCGCTTCATGGCGGCCTACCCCGAGGCCATCGAGGCGCTGAACGAAGCGGTGACGGAGTACGAGGCGGTCGGCGAGAAGCGAGGCAAGGCTGACGCTCTGAACCAGGTGGGCATCGTCTGGTACATGACCGCGGACAACGACGCCTCTGCCCAGGCGCAGACCGAGGCCCTCGCGCTCTATCGGGAAGTCGGCGACCGTCTCGGCCAGGCGAACGCGCTCGCGGACCTCGGCATGGTGCGCCGCCAGACCAGCCGCTTCGACACAGCGGTGGCGGCACAGACCGAAGCGCTGGCGATCTACCGGGAGCTGGGCGACCGGTACGGGGAGGCCAACTCACTGCGGGACCTTGGCATCGTGCACTGTCTCCTGGGCGAGTATCAGCTGGCTGGGCAGCGCCACCGTGAGGCATTCGACATCTACCAGGAACTCGACGACCGGGTCCACCAGGCGTATGCCCTCAACGAGCTCGGAGTCGTACGGCGCCTGACCGGCGATCCCACCGGAGCGCGGGAGGCTCACACCCAGGCACTGGAGTACTTCACCGAGCTCGGCGAACGGTTCGGCCGCACGAACAGCGTTCGCCACCTCGGGGTACTGGACCGCATGGACGGGAACGTCACGGAGGCGATCCTGCTGTTGGACGACGCCCTGGGCTCGTACCGCGATCTCGGCAGCCGTGGTGGCGAAGCCGCCGCTCTGGGCGAGCTGGGTGCGGCGCGCGGGGTCGCCGGCGAGCGGGACGGTGCCGTCGAGTTGTTTCGGCGGAGTCTGGACATCCTCCGAGAGCTCGGCGACCGGTGCGGTGAGGCGGAGGTCCTGAACCACTGGGGTACGCTGCTGCACTCCTCCGGTGACTGGGCTGCCGCCCGCGGACTCTTCGAGCAGGCGCTGGGGCTGGCCCGCGACATCCGCTGCCCGCTTGAAGAGGCACGGGCTTTGGAGGGGATCGGCCGTTGCGACTGGACGGCCGGCGAACGGGCGCGGGGCGAAGGGGCGCTGCGTGAAGCGCGCGATGTGTACCGACGGTTGGGTGTGGGCGGGGCGGCAGATGCCGTCGAGCGGCTACTTGCGCCGCGGTCCGAGTAGCCGGGCACGTGGCCGGATTCGATATGTCGCCGAGGGTAGCGGCGCTGCTACCTTGCGGGCTGGTCTGCCGCCTCAATCGCCGTTGCACTGCCCCGAGGAGCGTCGAATGCCGTCACGTACGCCCGTTCCCGCACCACATGCTCCGGCGCCTGTCGTCGCGGAGTCCATCAACGGTTCGGTCGTCCTGGATCGTGTCGCCGTCCGCGTACGGCGGCGGCTGGCGGCCGAGCAGACGGCATCGAACCCCGCCGGCGAGGGTGGTCACCACGCTTCGCTGATCTGGACCTGGCCTCTTTGAGCCGTTCCGCTCGATGACACCGCGCGCGGACGTTGCCCCCTTTCGGTCTTTCATCCTCAAGGTTGCCAATCGCTGCAACATCGACTGCGACTACTGCTACGTCTTCAACTCCGCTGACCAGGCGTGGCGGCACCTGCCTGCTCGGATGAGTGCGGACGTGGCCCGGGCGGCTGGGCTGCGAATCGGTGAGCACGCAGCGGTGCACGGCCTGGGGAGCGTGCACGTCGTACTGCACGGCGGTGAGCCGTTGCTCGCCGGCCCCCGGCACATGGCAGACCTGCTCGGCGCCGTACGGGAGGGTGTTCCGGCCGGTGTGGCGGTCCGTTTCGAGCTTCAGACCAACGGGACGCTCCTCACGGAGCCGTGGCTGGACCTCTTCGAGCGGTACGAGGTCGTCGTGGGCGTCAGCCTCGACGGACCGCCGACCGCGAATGACCGGCACCGGCTGACACACGCCTCGCGATCGAGCGCCGCCTCGGCCGTACGAGGCATCGAACTTCTGCGGTCCCGGCCGCACCTGTTCGCAGGGCTGCTCGCGGTCGTCGACCTGGCCAACGACCCGGTCGAGGTCCACGACTACCTGGCGTCGTTCGAGCCGCCTGTGATCGACTTCGGCCTGCCGCACGGGACGCACGACGAGCCGCCGCGTCGCGACGACCCGAGTGTGCCCGAGTACGGGTTGTGGATGAGCCGCGTCTACGACGCCTGGCTCGCCCGGCCGGAGCAGCAGCACAGCGTGCGGATGCTGGAGGACATCGTGGCGCTGAGCTCCGGGGTGCACAGCTCGGTGGAGTCCCTCGGCCTCGCCCCGCCGACGAGCATCGTGATCGAGTCGGACGGCACGATCGAGGGCGTGGACACCTTGCGGTCCGTCGAGGAAGGCGCCTCCTGGCTGGGACGCGACGTCTTCAGCCAGTCCTTCAATGAGGTCCTTCACCATCCGAAGCTCCTGCACCGGCAGAACGGGAAGGCCGCGCTCGCCGATCAGTGCCAGAGCTGTCCTCTGGTGGAGGTGTGCGGTGGGGGCTATCTACCGCACCGCTTCAGCACTGACCGCGGCTACCGAAACCCCTCGGTCTACTGCGCGGATCTGGAGTACCTCATCCGGCATGTTCAGGACTCCCTGCGCCAGCACGGCTGGGCTCCTCAGGCACTGACGCCCCTGTAGCCACGAGCCGTGCCGCCACGCCAGGATCACGTATTGAAACGAACGAGTGAAGCGATGAAAGAGCGACAGGAGATCTCGATGACCGTGACGATCCGCCCCGCCGAAGGGCGCGACACCGTGGCAGTGGCCGATCTGATCGAGGAGATCGAACGGTTCTACGGATCGACCGAGATCCAGCCGCTCGAGGAGCGCCGCTCCCAGGTGGAGGAGGCGCTCTTCGGCTCCCCGCCATTGGCGTCCGCTCTCTTGGTCGAGGACGAGGCTGGTGATCTCGTCGGGCTGGCCGCCTACTCGTTCCTCTGGCCAGCAGCCGGCTCATCCCACTCCCTGTTTCTGAAAGAGCTCTATGTCCGCGGCACCCTTCGCCGCCAGGGCGTCGGCGCCCGCCTCATGGACGAGCTCCGCGCCCTGGCCTCAGCACGTCCCGGATGCAGCCGGGTCGAGTGGATGACGGACCGCAACAACCCCGACGCGCGCGCCTTCTACAAGTCGTTGGGGTTCGCGGAGTTCGACGGGAAGATCGTCTACCGTGTGGACACCGGTACGACGTGAGAGTGGGGCGGGGCCGTGAAGGAATGGCGTTGCGAGCACTGCGACGTCATCATCGGGCTGGGCTGTGCGTGCCCGCCCGACGGATCCACGCCAAAAGCCCGCCCAATCACCTCGCCCCGGCAGGAGTGGCGACGTTTCCCTGCGGACACGATTCTGATCTCACCGACGCAGTACGCGCACATTCCCGGGGCCTGCACCCATCTGACCGAGGAACTGGTGACCGCCCCACGCTGGGGATGGATCCCCACACCTCCGCCCGGGCTGTGGCACCGGTTGAGCAGTAGCTATCCGGCGACCGCGACCGAGGGAAACATCACACGGCAGGCGATCAGGCGGTGCGAGGAGTGCCAGACATCGCTTGCGTGATGTGAGCCGTCTTGGATTGTGCTGGGAGTGGTCGCATGGATTGCCGCAGGCGCGAGGCCTGGGGGGTTCTGATGGGCCGGCGTCCTGGTGACGAAGGCCGACTGGACCGGCCTCCCCCCTGCCGGGGCGCGACCGGGTTGACGTGTGCTTGCAACACCGCTGTCTCCGCGGACGGCTGGGCGTCAGACCGCACCGCGGCTCTTGCGGGCGTCAGTCGACCCCTCTCAGGTAGACACGGCTGCTCCGTTCGTCGATCTGTGCCACCGCGACCTTGAGCCAGTTCAGGTCGCCCGTGCATGGAGCGCACACCTGCCCCTCCCGAACCTTGGGAAGTGAATCCGGTTCCGGCAGCCCCAGGCGTGCGAACGGCGTGGCCGGTGTTGCCTCCGCGACGAAGGGCTGCTCGCGCAGTCTGAGGGGCTGCTCCGGATTCAGCTGGGTGAGGGAGGAGTCCACGGCTTCCGCAGGCAGGAAGCGGCCCGCTGCCCCAGGTGAAACCGGAGACAGCGGGCCCAAGGCATCCGTCAGGGGTCAGCCGGCAGCTCCCAGAGGAGAGGCCAGACCGAAGGCATGCCAGCGTTGTGCGTTGGAGCTGTTGCAGTCGAACAACACGAGCTGGTTGCCGTTGTCGATCCGTGCGTTCGGAAGGTCGAGGCAGCGGCCGGACTGCGGGTTGTAGAAGCCGCTCGTGGCGGTGGGGAGCCATTGCTGGCCCCCGGTTCCGTCGCAGGCCGAGAGCTGGGCGGGGGTTCCGTTCGCGATGCCACCGCCTGCGGCGGTCACGCACTTGCCGACCACGCGCATCTCGCCGTTCTCACGGATATCGAAGAGCTGGGGGGCGCCCGGGTCGGCGTTGCAGTCCCAGATCTGGATGCGGTTGCCCTCAGCAGTGCTTCCGTGGTTGTCGTCCACGCATTTGGTGGCGCTGACCGCGGAGACGAGGGTGGTGCCGGTGGCCGAGGGGACGCTGGAGTGGTTGAAGATCGTCACGTTGCTGATGCGCCCCTGGAAGAAGGACGAGGGCTGGCCGGCATTCTTGAAGCGGCCCAGGACCAGAGAGCCGGTGGCGTTCCAGGCATTGCCCTTGGCGTGGTGGCCCGTGCCGACGAGGGTGCCGTTGACGTAGAGGGCGATCAGTCCCGTCCGGTCGTCGTAGGTGGCGGTGAGCTGGGTCCACTCGTTGACTCGGACCTTGGCGGCGTCGTTGACGACATGGGTCCGGTCGTAGTCCCAGTTGTCGTCGTCCTTCTTCGACAGTCCGAACTGCCACGTGCCGTCCTGGTCGTGCCAGATCGCGAAGCCGCTGGAGCGCTGCCCGTCCTGGCTGAGGACGACAGACTTCTCCTTGGACTTGACCCAGGCGGAGACGGTGAAGCTGCGGGAAGTGTCGAGACCGGAGGTGGCAGTGGTGACGGTTCCGGACCCTGTGCCATCGAGGGCGACGACCTTGGTAGCCGCGCCCGCCACGGTGTCGTCGGCCCAGGTGGCGCCAGTGGTGCTGAGCGTGGCGTGGTTCCTGCCGCGCAAGTCGGCGGCCGCACTTCCGGTGCCTTCGTTCAGCCTCCAGTGAGAGCTGGAGATACGGGCGTCGCCCATGGTGCGGCCGGTCCCGAGTCCGGTGACCTTTCCGGAGGTCGCGGCTCCGTCCCAGGTCCGCAGCCGGTGGAGGCTGTCCAGGGCCCAGAGGTCGGGAATGCCATCAGCACTGGTGTCGCCCGACGAGCCGACGACGGGATGGTCGGCCGCCTTGAGGCCAGAGCCGATCTTGGTGCGCCTGGTGTGGTCGCCGAGGGCTGCAGGGTTTCCGGCGACGTTCGCGTACTGGTAGACGTCGCCGGTGATGTTGTTGCGGGCCCAGAGGTCGGGAAGCCCGTCGCCGGTAGCGTCGCCAGGGGCCAGCAGGGTGAGGTTGTCCCAACCGGAGGGGCTGAGCACGAGTACCACCGGATCGCGCAGTTCGCCCGTTGCACCGGCGCCCTGGAACAACACCAGCGAGCTACTCGTACCGTCGTTCTCCACCGTGAGCAGGTCATTACGAGGTGCGACACCTGCTTCCGGCAGCGCGTCCCCGACGGCGAGGATCTGGTTTACCCGGGTCCAGTTCTCGGCGTACTCGCTTCCGCACGGCCGGCCTGTCGCGGCGACGGTGCAGTCCTCTGTGTAGGGCCGCTGGACGGGCATGGCTTTGGCAGCGTGGTAGTAGAGGCCGCCATTGGCTGCGAGCCCGCCCTGGGTGAGAGAGTTGCGGTAGAGCGTGAGCTGTCCGTCGCGGTAGGCCCACAGGTCGTCGATGCGGATGCCGTTGCCGCCGCGGTGGGTGGTCAGCGTGCCCTTGCCCCAGCCCTTGCCCCCAGGGCTGTTGGCCGCGTTGGAGGCGATGACGCCGCCGGCGGCCGGGTCGACGGCGGTCGGGTAGACGACGAGATCGCCGTTGTCGGTGGGGGCGATGAAGTCGACCCGTTCGTCGCCGGTGATGTCGCCGAGGGTCGTCTTGGCGTTCGGGTTGTCGGGTACGTAGAAGGCGTACGTGTGCTGCTGCGAGCGGTTGCCAGCGCGATCCACTGACTGGACGCGAAGGATGTTGGTGCCCCAGGTCGTGGGGGTGAGTCTGATGGTGGCGCTTTCATCAGCGCTGACGTCGACCGAATTCGCGCCGCCCACCGGGATGGTTCCGTTGAGAGCCCACTCGTAGGAGATGACTCCGCTGAGGGAGTCGGTGGACTTCACCGTGAAGGTCCCCGGCTGGCCGATACGCTGCGTGGAGCCTGGCAGGGTGCCGGACGGCGGGTATTCGGCTGAGGTCACCACGGGAACCGACGGTGGCTGGGTGTCCATGGTGAAGGTGCACCCGGTGACCCAGTTGGAGGTCATGTCGCCGTCGCCGCTCTGGACGTCCCATTTGTAGGTGTGGCCGTCCGCGAGGTTGGTGGGGTGGGCGGACACCCAGTGCGTTCCGCTTGCGGCTCCGACCCAGCCGCTGTCGAAGGCGAGGCTGGAGTCCGCGGTGTCGCGGACGACGAAGCGCGCGTCGTTGGGTTGCCCATCCGGGTCGCCGATCCATGCGCCGAGGACGAGGCCGGCGTAGTTGGTGGCGCCGACCCAGCCACAGCCGTTGCCGTTCGGGTTCTTCGGAGTCTGGTACGTACCCAGCTCCCATGGGTTGTACGGGCGCCGGTTGTACTCGACGTACAGGAACGGCAGATTGTTCTTGTCGCGAGTGAACCGCTTGAAGGAACTGTTCCCACTGCTCTTCGACTCGTTGGAGGCGAAGAGGCCGTAGGTGACGCTGCCGCGCCAGTGGTTGGCGGCAATGTGGTCGCGCACGTCCCACTCGCCGCGGGTCGTGGAGCCGGGACAGCCGGGGCCGCCGGCGCTGTTGAGGGCAGTGGTGCGCAGGACCTCCCAGTCGCGCGGCTGGGTGTTCCAGGTGATGTCGGAGAGCAGCGGTTCGGTGGAGTGGAGGTCCACGTTGTAGGTCCTGCTGCACGTCGCGTCCGCCGCATAGGACTGGGTGGCGAAGAAGGACGCCTTCTTGATGCTCTTGTCGCCCAGGTCGCTGGTGTCGAGCTGGACGTAGTAGCGCTCCAGCCCGGTCCTGGTCCGCCAGTGCTGGTAGCCGACGCCGGGGTCGTAGGTGTCGCCGTAATCGTCGTAGCTGACGGTGGTGGGGTACGCCTCCTGTACCCATGCCCAGTGCTGCGTGCCGCGGCTGGTGGGCTGCCAGGCCGGGTCGATGTAGACCGGGTACGCAGTGGCGGGGTCCGTCAGGAAGGCCTGGTCAGGGGTCAGGACGAGAGACTCCTTGCCCAGCTCGGTCCGGAGTCGGGACACCTTTGCGAAGTCCCCGGGGCCGTCGGTACCGGAGAGGGACTTTGCAGGCTCGTCGTCCGCACCGGTCGGCGCCGTGTTCTTGGCCGACTCGGAGAATGTGGTGGAGCCGGAGGACTTGGTCAGCGGCGCCCGGACCGGGGCAGTGGAGTCCCACATCGTCGGGGTGGGTGCTTGGAAGACCGTACGGCCGGAGGTGTCGGAGGCCTTCAGGTTGCCGTGGCCATCGGAGGAAACGGTCACGCCCTGGCCCTTGAGTCCCGTGGTCAGTTTGGCGAGCTTCGGATGCTTGGCGGCTTCCGCCGACTTGACCACGAGAATCTGCGAGATTCCGCCGGCCTTGTCGGCCGTCACCTTCAGATCGGTGCCCGGCACCACTTCGCGGTAGAGGGCGCTGTCGCCCTCCAACGCAGGGGTGGGGAGCGGCTCAGGCCACGTCAGCACCAACTGCTTGCCGTCCTGGTCCAGCGTGGCGAGCGGCGTGGTGCCTCCGCCCGACAGGGTCAGGCTGCCCACTGAAGCCTTCGGACGGAGCGTGCCGTCGGTCGCCTTGACGAGGGTGGCGTCGAGATCGACCCACTTGCCGTCGCGCTTGCTGCGCAGGGGTGTGACGCTGCGCGTCAGGCCGAGGGAACCGTTCGGATTGGCCACCACGGTGTCGGTCTCGGTCGTCGCTGCCGCCACGGGTACGGGCTTTCCGGTGCGTTTGGCCTCCGCGAGGGCGGCCTCCTCTGCTCGCTCCCGTTCGGTACTAGGCCGCTTTGGTGGCGTTTGGGCGGCGGGGGCTGCCGATGTGCCCACTCCGGATGCCGCTAACACGGTGGGCGCTCCGCCCACGGATGTGATGGTCAGGGCCAGCAAGACCATCCCTGCAACGGCGATCGGCCGACTGGCTGGTCGCCTCTCTCTCAGTGTGCCCCCCACGGCAAACTCCCCGGTCTGATAGATGGCTGTCAACTGGGCGTGAACGCTAACAGCCCTTTACTCCCAGCCGCTGCGGGTGCGAATCTGGAATCGCAGATTCCCTGGCTCTTATTTCCGTAATCGGGATCAATTGACTGACGCGATCGAGACACCCTGCAGCCTGACGGGCAACTTTCGGTCATCTTTCGTCTATGTGCACGCCGGTGGGGCACCCCTTGTCTGAATTGCTCTCGATTTTGCGATTTGCTAACACGCTAGGCTGCCAGGCCAATTGATCCACTCGGCGACCGTGGGGGGAATGCCGTGTCGGTGCCAGCGGCTGGATTTCAGCCAGTTAGAAGAAAATCGAAGATTAAACAGAGCGTCGCGATTCCGGTATTAGTGGCGCTCTCGTTAGTTGTCGGAACAGGCACGGCCGAGGCCGCGCAGTGGCAGCCCACAGAGCAGCGTCGCTGGTCACCGGGCGGCCTGAAGAAGACCGAATCGGTCGCCGGGAAGAATGCCCCTAAAGCGGAAGTTAAAAATCCGAAGGGTGACGGGGCGCGAGCATGGCGGCCGGTGGACGTGTACTGGCCACCCGCTTCACGGGCGGAAGTGGACCTGGGGGCGGTGGCGTCCGTTCCTCCGCGCAGCGATCTTCTCGCCGCGCCTGCGCCCTCTGGCGTAGCGGCACCTCCCGCCGCAGACCCGAGCCGCGCGGGTGCTGCTCCCGTCTGGGTGAGCTCGGCGCGGGACAAGGACGCGCTGCGCACCGGTAAGGCCGCCGTGCAAGTCACGGACAGGTCGGGGGCGGAGAAGGCTGGTGTGCAAGGGCTGCTGCTCGCAGTCCGACCAGTCGGGGAAGCGTCGAAGGGCGGCCCTGTCAGGGTTTCGGTGGACGCCTCGTACGTTGCGGGAGCCTTCGGCGGCGACTGGCTGTCCCGGGCTCGCCTGGTTGCTCTGCCCGAGTGCGCGCTGACGTCTCCCGAGCGGGCGGAGTGCCGTACGCAGACACCCCTGCCGACCGCGAAGGACGGCAACCGAGCCGGGTTGCTCAGCACGGAAGTGACTCTCAAGGGCGCCTCACCAGCGGGCGGCGAACGCGCCAGCAGCGCCTCGGACGCCGCAGGCGGGGCAACCGTGATCGCCGCATCAGCGGCTCCGGGCGGCCCGGCTGGTACCTACACGGCCACCAGCCTTGCCCCCTCCGGCAAGTGGACCAGTGGCAGCAACGCGGGCGGCTTCTCCTGGTCGTACCCGATCAACGTTCCCGACGGGCTGGGCGGTGCCAAGCCTGCTGTCTCCCTCGCCTACAACTCCCAGTCAGTTGACGGTCGCACCGCTGCCACGAACAACCAGGCCTCATGGATCGGCGAAGGATGGGACTACTCTCCCGGGTTCGTCGAACGAGCCTTCAAGCCATGCGCCAAGGACGGCCAGGCCGAATCGAGCGAGCAGTGCTTGGCCGGCCACAACGCCACCCTCTCCCTCAACGGCAAGTCCTCGACCCTCGTGCGGAATGACGCGACCGGCACCTGGCGGCTCGAGGACGACGACGCATCGAAGGTCGAACGGCTGACCGGCGCGGTCAATGGCGACAACAACGGTGAGTACTGGAAGGTCACCACCGCAGACGGTACCCAGTACTACTTCGGCGTGGGCCGAAAGCCGGGCAGTACGACCGCTCCGGCGACGAACTCTGCCTGGACCACGCCGGTCTACGGCAACAACTCCGGCGAGGAGTGCCACCAGTCCACCTTTGCCGCGTCCTGGTGCCAGCAGGCCTGGCGCTGGAATCTGGACTTCGTGGTCGACCCGCGCGGCGGGTTGATCACCCACTGGTACGACACGGAAACCAATCACTACAAGCGCGGGGCATCGGCTGCGACGCCCAACGGCGACCTCACCCCGTACATCCGAGGCGGCAGTCTGACCAAGATCACATATGGCTCGAAGCTCGCCGACGCGGACACCGTCAAGCCGACCGCCCAGGTGCTCTTCGGCACCTCCGAGCGCTGCCTTCCCGAGAAGGACGTTTTCGACTGCGCCTCGGCCAAGCTGACCAAGGCAAACGCAACCAAGTGGCCCGATGTCCCCTTCGACCAGAAGTGCGCGGGCACGGGCACCTGTGAGAACTACTCCGCCACGTTCTGGACCACCAAGCGCCTCACCAAGATCACTACCCAGGTCCTGAACACCGCTGGCGGCTACGACAACGTCGACCTCTACGAGCTCAAGCACGAGTTCCCCAACCCCGAGGACCACACGGCGCCCGCCCTGTGGCTCTCCTCGCTGACCCGCACCGGTTACGACGGCGAGACCAAGTTCGAGACCAAGCCCGTCACTTTCACGGGCAAGCTGAGGAACAATCGCGTCGACTCCAGTGTCGACAACAGGCCCGCGCTGAACCGGCGCCGCATCGTCGGGATCACCTCCGAAACCGGCCAGGTCATCGACGTCGGATACGCGGACCCGGACTGCGCGCGGGGAGCCGGCCTGCCGTCCTCGAAGGACGCGAACACCACGCGGTGCTTCCCGGTCTACTGGAACCCGGACGACAAGAGTCCCAATGATCCGACCCTGGACTGGTTCCACAAGTACGTCGTCACCCGCGTCACCGAGATCGACCCCTTCGGCGGTTCCCGCCCCCAAGAGACGCGGTACGAGTACGTCGGCGGCGCCGCCTGGCACCGGGACGACGAGGAGCTGACCGAGGACAAGCGCCGGACCTGGAACCAGTTCCGCGGATACGAACAGGTCATCACCCGCGCTGGCACCGCCCCCGACGCCGTCTCCAAGACTGCGGCTTTCTACCTGCGCGGCATGGACGGAGACGTCAAGGCCGACGGCGGCAAGCGCACCGCCACATTCACCGGCCTCACAGGTAACACGGTCAAGGACAGCAACCCCCTTGCCGGCACCCTTCGCGAAACCCAGACCTTCGCCTCCGAGGGCGGCGAACTCGTCACCGTGACCCAGAACGAGCCGTGGCTCTCCGGCGCCACCGCGACACACAGCCGCGGTACGAAACTTCCCGCTCTCACGGCCCAGATGCAACGAGAGGGCTCCTCCCAGGAGAAGAAGCTGCGTGCCGACAAGACGTGGCAGACCACCTCGGAGACCGTGAAGTATGACGACGCCTACGGCACGGAGCAATGGACCCTGGACCGAGCCGATGGTTTCCCGGACACATGCACCGTGACGTCCTACGCCCGCAACACCGGCGCCTGGATGATCGACCGCGTCTCCGAAACCGTCGAGACCCGCAGCAGCGACTGCACCGCGGACGCGACGGAGGCGAACACCCTCGGTCGCAACCGCACCTATTACGACGGCCAGCCCCACGGCACTCTCACCGGATCCGGCCAGGTCACCAGTACTGAGGAACTGGACCGCTTCGAGTCCGGGCGGCCGAAGTACAGCGTGAAAAGCGCCACCACCTACGACGCCTACGGTCGCGTCACCAGTGCCACCGATGCCGTCGGCGCCAAGACCACCACTGTCTACGAGCCGGCCGGGCCCGCTCCCGCCACCACGGTCAAGGTCACCAACGCCAAGGACTGGACGACCACGACGACCCTGCACCCGCTGCGTGCCGTGCCGGTCAAGACCGTCGACCAGAACAACCGCACCACCGAGGTGGCCTACGACCCGCTCGGCAGGACCACGGGCGTCTGGCTCCCCGGCCGCGCACGCAGCGCCGGCGCCAGCAAGGTCTTCGAATACGACCTCACCAACACGGCCGCGAGTTCCGTCACCACCCGGACGCTCCGCTCGAACCAGTCCTACGCGACTTCCATCGCAATCCTCGACGCGTTCGGACAGCAGGTCCAGGTCCAATCGACCCCGCAGAACGGAGCGGCAACCAGCCGTCTGATCACTGACACGTACTACGACAGCCATGGCCGTGCCTTCAAGACCAACGAGCAGTACTTCAACACCACATCAGACCCGGTGAAGACCCGCTTCATCGCCGACGAGAACATGGTTCCGGCCCAGAACGGCACCTTCTACGACGGAATCGGCCGTCCGGTCGCCAAGACCTTCTCGGCCAAGGCGATCGAGCAGTGGCGCACCACCACCGCCTACCCCGGCGCCGACCGCACCGACACCACACCGCCGAAGGGAGAAACGGCCGGCAGCGTCATCACCGACACCCTCGGGCACACGGTCGAGCGGCGCAAGTACAAGTCCGCCAAGCCCGAGGGGGACTTCGACAGCACCCGGTACGCGTACAACCTCGACGGGAAGCTCACCCGGATCACAGACCCGGCCGGGAACGTCTGGACCTACGAATACGATCTCCGCGGCCGCCAGATCCGCTCGCTGGATCCCGACAAGGGCGCCTCGAGCGTCACGTACGACGACGCCGGGCGTCCCGTATCCACAGAGGATGCGCGCGGCACTAAAGTTTTCACCAGCTACGACATTCTCGGCCGCCCCACATCCCGCAACCTGAACACCTTCGACGGCACGAAGTTGGCCACGTACGAGTACGACACCCTGCTCCCTGGCCAGCTCACCGCCTCCACCAGCTGGGTGGAAGGCAAGCCCTGGCGGCAGGAAACCACTGGTTACGACACCGGGTATCGGTCCACCGGCACCAAACTCACGGTGCCCGCAGGCGAAGGTGCGCTCACCGGCACCTACACCTCCGCCACCACCTACGACCCCATCACGGGGCTGGAGCGCCGCACCACGCTGCCCGCCATGGGCGGCCTCCCCGAGGAGCGCCTGAGCACAGGACGCAATGTCAACGGCCTGCCGGTCTCCTACGGATCGGACAACGTCGCCTACGTCAACTTCACCGACTACGACGAGTTCGGCATGGTGCAGCGCACGACCTTCGGTGACGACCCGCGGCAGGTCAGCTTTACCCAGACCCGCGACCCGGCCACCGGACGTCTCCTGAATACTCAGCTCAAGAAACAGGACTCCGGGTCACCTGTTGACATCACGGACTACACCTACAACCCGGTCGGCGATGTCACCTCGGTCACCAGCACCCAGGGCGCCGCACGCGAGACCCAGTGCTTCACGCACGACTACCTGCGCCGCCTGACTCAGGCCTGGACCGACACCGGAACCACCACGACCCAGCCCGGACCGTCCGTCCCCGGCATCGGCGCCTGTGCCAACGCCGCTCCGCAGCCGGGCAAGATCGGCGGCATCGCGCCATACCACCAGTCCTTCACCTACGACGTGACCGGCAACCGCACCTCATCCACCGACCATGACACCGCCGGCGACCCGGCCAAGACCGTCACCACCACTCACACCTACCCGGCGCCCGGCTCCTCGCGCCCCCACGCCCCGACCTCCACCACCAAGAACACAGGGGCAGGTCCCTCCGTCAGCAAGGCGACCACCTACGACGCGGCAGGCAACACACTCACCCGCCCTGGTGCCGCGGACACCACACAGACACTGACCTGGACGCCTGAAGGCAAACTCGCCTCGGCGACAACCGCTGACGGCACGTCCACGTACCTCTACGACGCCGATGGCAATCGGCTGCTGCGCAAGGATCCGGGAAAGACCACGCTCTACCTCGGCTCGAACGAACTGATCCTCAACACCAGCACGAACGCGGTGTCCGGCACGCGCTACTACGCCGCCCCCGGCGGCACCACCATCGTCCGGACATCCGACGGCAAGATCTCCTACGTCGCCGCCGACCACCACAACACCGGCACCACCGCCGTCGACGCCGCGACCCTCCAGGTCCAGCGCCGCGCGACCAAGCCCTTCGGCGAGGAGCGCGGCTCGGGGCCGGCCTCGTGGCCCGGAGAACGGGGCTTCGTCGGAGGCACGCAGGACAAGATCACCGGACTCATCCACCTGAAGTCCCGCGAATACGACCCGGTGATGGGCCGCTTCCTCTCCGTGGACCCGCTGATGGTGGCGGACGACCCGCGCCAGCACAACGGCTACCAGTACGGCAACAACAGCCCGCTCACCGAGTGGGATCCGACGGGTGAGGCCCTCCCGGAGTGCCAGAGCGGCATGTACAAATGCACCAACGGCAGCAACGCATACGACTACGGCCACAATTACGAGAAGGAAGTCGCCATCGCTGGCGGCACGCTCGATGCAAAGTATGTGGCCCGCAAGAAGAGCTACCAGAGGGCGTGCCGCTTCGAATCCAGCTGCAAGTCGTCCTACGGCTACAACGCCCCCACTGCTAAGAAGGCGGCGAAGGCTCCACCGAAGCAGAGCTGGTGGGACAAGAACAAGGGCCGAATTGTCCATCGAGCCATCAGTATCGGCGTCGGTTTCGGAGCAGGCCTCGCTGCAGTTGCGATCTGTGCCGGAACGGCCGGTATCGGCTGCGCCATCATCGCAGGTGCGGCGGTGGGGGTGCTGGTTGGGACTCCTGCACACTTGATTGCCGACAAGGCAATGGGGCATGAGACGTCCGGTGGTGAAGCGGCCAAGTATCTCGTTGGGTCTGCCGTAGGCGGCGGCTTCCAGGGAGGATTCCGTCAGATCATGGGCGCAGGCCCGCTTGGGGTTGGAGTTCAGGGGGTCCGACAGATGGCACCAGTCGTGGGCCGAGGGCTGGTCCAAGGGGGGAAAGCGGTAGGCCACGCTGCGTACAGGGCCCTGGAAGTAACCGGTCGAGCACAGACGCGAGGATATGGCACGTGGAACTGAAGAGAGACGTCTCCCTGACCACCTGGCGGGCGCCTGCACACCAGGAGGCTGTGTATGCGAGCGGTCATACGCCTCTGGGTTCTGTAATCCTGACCAGGGGGCCTGGGGACCGCGGGCGCGCCGAATCGGCCGGAGAGGCGTGGGAGGATTGGGTCGTAACCCTCCGGGCTGGGCAGCGGCTGGAAGTCCACGGGCTGGCAGCGCCGGGATATCCGGTCCGCAAGCGACTTCGGATGGGTGTGGCCGGTAGTGTGGAGGGTCGGCCTTGTCGAGTCACGGTCTCGTCTGCCTACCTCTGGTCGAAGCGTTCGGTCTGCCTCCGGGGGGACCGCGGCGAGCTCGCGTTTACGACGACAGGCCTGGCCATGAGCTTGGCGGAAGACGGTGTCGTGCGGGGCGTGAGAAGGGGCGGTGGCTGGGAGTTCTCCGCTCCCACAGCACCCGCCATTCTGGCTGCATGTCTATTCGAGTGGGCTGAAATGGCCCACTTCCTCCGTACGCCGGGCCTTCGTCTGCTCTAGTCTCGATTGCTCATGGAGCCTCGTCGGTAACGCAGCAGGAACCAAGCCCGGCCGATACACCTAGGCCCCCGGAGTGCGTCTCCGGGGGCCTAGGCCGGCCTCGCGCCTGAGCTGTCAGACTTCGCCCACCAATAGCAGCCTTGACCGGCCGCACTTCTAGCGGGGGAGAGGCAGAGAGAGGTGCTCAAGATCGATTTCTTAGCTTCGGAGGATCCACTCGTAGACGACATCCTGCGCGGTTGCCACCTCTGCTGAGATCTCGCGTCCGTTAACAGCGTTTGCAATCTCCGGAGGGGCGGACGCGGTCGGTCGACACGCGGCAGCGAGCGACTCGGCAAAGCACTCCCAGAGCCACAACCTGGCACCGATGCTGGTTGAAGGATTCACTGCATCGATCTTCTCTGCGATCGCGGCAGGCTTACTCAGCAAGGTCCCGCGGCATCCGCTTCGCGCCCCGGGTGGCTTTGGCCCTGTCTGTGCCCGGGGACGCGAAGGCGGCCGTGACCGGTAGGCACGCCGTCGCGGTCTCCTCGGACGTCTGGGCGTCTGCCGCACCGTGGATTCCTACGGACGTCAGTCGACCGCTCTCAGGTAGACGCGGCTGCTCCGTTCGTCGATCTGTGCCACCGCGATCTTGAGCCAGTTCAGGTCGCCCTTGCAGGGAGCGCATACCTGCCCTTCCCTGACCTTGGGAAGGGAATCCGGTTCCGGCAGCCCCAGGCGTGCGAAGGGCGTAGCCGGTGTTGCCTCCGCGGGGAAGGGCTGCTCGCGCAGTCTGAGGGGCTGCTCCGGCTTCAGCTGTGTGAGGAAGGGGTCGACTGATTCTGCGGGTAGGACGAAGGACAGGATCAACCCGTCGTCCTGGAACCCCCTGCGGTGCGCCGCAGCGGTCTGGGTCGCTGTCGCGGGGACCTCCACGTGCAGGGTCCGGGCGACGGACTCGGCGGTGGCTCCCTCGACCCAGTCGGACGTCCCCGGGGCTGCGGAGCGGCCGGTCTCCCTGCCGTTACCGCCGGACGCTCCAGAGCATCCGGCGGCGAGTGCGCCGAGCAGGACCGTTGCCACGGCGAGTGCCGGGGTGCGCCCCGGTCGTCGTGCGCGGATCATCGGGCGGCCGAATTGCGGCCGATGTCCGTGCGGGTGCCGCTCCGCCCGGTGTCCTCGGGTGCGGGCCAGGATCCTCCTGCCGACAGGTCGTGCCGTTGTACCGAGCTGCTTCCTCGCATGTCGAACTCCCTGGCCAGTCCCGTTGTGTGCATGCGGGCCATGTCGGCGTCGGTGACGGTGGTCGGTCCGATCGGCGTGGCCTTCGTTTCGTCCCAGTTGTAGCGGTCCCACACATTGACCTGATAGTCGATGCTGACCTGCGGTTTCCCGTCGGGGCCGGGGACGGCGGTGACCACCCCGGTCGTATTGGTCATGCCGCTGCCTACGGCCAGGTACCAGTTGTTCGTGCCGTCCGGCCCTTTTTCGTGCTCGTATCCCGTACTGCTGGATTCCACGGGGATGGCGACGGGCTTGCCGCCCGATTTCTCGAAGGCTTCCAGCGCCTGTTGCCGCCACTCGTCCTGCTCTGCGGCCCGGATCTTCGCCACCGCGTCTCGGATCGACGGGTCGTCGGCGAGCATGCGGTCGACGTCCAGATCGAGCGTCTTGCCGCTGCCGTTGAGGTAGTGGTCCATGTGCCGGGCGGCGTCGGTCTTGCCCATGGCGTCGCCCGAGTTCGAGATGCCGTTGGCCTGGATCTCTTTCCAGTAGTCCGACAGCCCCGGGGATTCGACGTCGTACGGTCCGGCGCCGTCGTCCGCGGAGACCTGCTTGACCTGAGGCCGGAGCAGGCCGGCGGCAAGGAGGTCGTCTCGGTGCCGGGTCCACAACTGGGCCCGGGTCTCGGGCCCGAGTGACTGCCAGAGCCGTTGCAGCTCCTTCCGCTGCTTGGTGTTGGCCTCTTCGCCGAGCCCGGCCAGTTTCAGTGCTCGGGGGAGCATCTCCTGGTCGAGGGAGGTGTACGTTGCTTGGCCGGCGTTGTGCGGATCCGCGCCGTGGCTGCCGCGCAAAGCGCGTACGGCAGCGGCATCGACCTCGGCCGCATGGCTCACCACTCCGCTCAGGGTGTCGGCGTACCAGCGCATGAGGTCCTGCTTGCGCTGGCCGGGACCGTCCACCTCGCAGACCAGGGCATCCTCGATCGTCACCGCTCCGCCGTGCCCCACACGGACGTTGAAGCCTGCCTCCTTGGCGTCGGCGGTCACGTTCTTCGCCTGCTGCTGGATGGCCACCAGTTCGGAGTGGGCGTCCTGGAGGACGCTGAAGATGCTCTTGGCCTCCGCGTGGAGGTCCTCTATCTCCTTGACCGTCTTGCCGACGAAGGCGCGGGTCACACCGGCGTTCACACCTTCCCAGCGGGCCTTCTCGGCTTTGGCCTTTGCCCCGTCGCGCGCCTGTCCCCCCAGGCTCTGCAGAGCGTCGGCCGTCCGCTTCCAGTCCTGAACGGCGGATCCCAGCTTCGTGAGGTCCAGTTCCATGAGGTCCGAGTAGTCCATGCCGTGCTCCCTACTTGAGGTACTCGTCGATACGGGAGACGGACACGGCCGAGCCGTCGCGGTTGCGTAGCGAGGCCGCGATGGCCTCGTCGTCCGCGGCGTGCGCCTTCTTGG
The DNA here is from genome assembly GCF_004795115.1 of Streptomyces sp. A0592. NCBI lineage: Bacteria > Bacillati > Actinomycetota > Actinomycetes > Kitasatosporales > Streptomycetaceae > Streptomyces > Streptomyces sp. A0592. The sequence goes on along the minus strand of NZ_SSBM01000003.1, from coordinate 101,286 downwards.
AGTAGTCCAGGTGGTTCGAGATGTGGGCGCATGCCTGCAGGACCGTCTTAACCTGAGAGGTCCACACGGACACCGTGGTCTCCAGCTCGCCGCCGAGTGAGAAGCCGGCCGTCTTCAAGGATGCTGCGGCCCGCAACGTGGAGCCGCTTCCTGAGCCGTCGGCACCGGCGCCGGCGATGTCGGCCTGCTTCTGCAGTTGGCCATGCAGCAGGAAAGCCTCATGACCCACTTCGCCCAGGTCATTCTGGTGTACGACCAGGTCGGCCTGACCGCCACCAGGTCCGCTGGTCACCTGGTTGAGGCGCATAGACACCTGGCGCTCGCCAGCCACATCCACCTTTGCCTTTTCCCATTCGTCCCACACCATGGCGCTATTTGATCATGTTTGGACAGGGGAGGTAGGAGTTAAGCGAGCCAGCTTTCACACGTGAACAAGATGCTCTTCGGCCTGACCATGACGATGGGCGACGGCGACGGCCAGCGGCCCGCGTCGGAGCCTCGACGCGCCTTATCCCTGGTGCCCTGAATGGCGGATGGCCGAGACGGGCTGACAGGGCCGTCTCGGCCATCCGGTGAGTTGGGTGTCGACGGTGCCGTCGATAGGCCTCTGAGCTGCAGTGATGTGCTGAGCGTTTCGAGATGGGGAGCGGAGCGTTTCCGGCAGCTTCCGCAGTGAGCCTCTGACCTGGGCCTTTGGGGTTTCCGTCAAGCCCCACGAAGGCGGGGCCTCGGCGGAGACCGCCTCGTGACCGCTGACAGCCTAGCGGATCAGGTTGGCCGAGGTCGCCCCGATTCCCCTGTGGTGCGGCGGGGGCCTGTGACCTGCACTCGGCCCCGTGGGCGGTGGTCGGGCGGCGGGCGTCGGATATCGTCCCTGCGGTGAAGCTCATACCCAAACTCACCCGGCGGACGTCCGACGCGTCCGATGTGCCACGGGCAGCCACGCCGGGCGCCCGGCTCGGCTGGCTGGACGCGCTGCGCGGCATCGCCGCGCTGGTCGTGGCACTTCACCACTTCGACGTCCTGCGGATGCTGCCCTTCGGGGGCGCGGTCTGGCGGAACTTCGACATGGGCCTGTTCGGCGTCATGCTCTTCTTCATCGTCAGCGGCTACATCATCCCCGCCTCGCTGGAGCGGCGGGGGGACGTCCGCGCCTTCTGGATCGGCCGGATCTTCCGGATCTACCCGGCCCTGATCGCCGCGTTCGTCCTGTCGATGCTGATGCTGCCGGCCGGGGACGGCTCGGTCGCGCTGCTGCGCACCGGGGACAACCTGGCCTCGCTGGTGGCGAACGGCCTGATGCTCCAGGACCTGCTCGGTGTGATCAACGGTATGAACGTCACCTGGACGCTCTGCTACGAGATGGTCTTCTACTTCCTCGTCACCGCCCTGTTCACCCGTGGCCTGCACCGGCACAGCGGGCCGATCGCGGTGGGCATGGCCGGCGTGGCGCTGCTGACCGGTACGGCCGTCGGCATCCAGCTCCTGAACGCGGAACTCGGCTCGACCCGCAAGCTCCTGCTGATCGTGACGCCGATCGTGCTCCTGGGCCTGGCGGGCGTCCTCAGCGGCAACCGCAGGCTGACCGGGGCGGGCGCGCTGCTGCTCGGCGGCATCGGCCTGGTCCTGGTCACGCTCAACAGCCGGGCCCCCGCCTTCGAGACCTGGATGATCTTCGCGACGATGTTCGCCGGTACGGTCGTCTACCGGGCTCAGCACGGGCAGCTCGCCCGGGTCCCGGCCCTGCTCGCCTGCGGGTTCGTCATCGTCGCGGGCGTGCTGGTCGGCCGGCTCTACAACCACGGCAAGGTCCTTGAGCTGACCTGGTCCTCCGGCTGGAAGGCCTGGTCGGTCGCCTACCTCGCGGCCTGGGTGCTGTTCGGCGTCGGCTTCCTCCTTCGGGAGCGCCGCTTCCCGAAGGTGCTGACGTGGCTCGGCGCGATCAGCTTCTCCGTGTACCTGCTGCACATCCCGCTGCTGCGCACCATCGAACCGCTGCTGGGCATTCCGCCGCAGCCGTCCTCGACGCTCGGCAAGATCGCCTGGACGGCCATCTTCCTCGGCGTCGTGGTGGCCGTCAGCCACCTGATGTACCGCCTGGTCGAGATGCCGATGCAGCGCCTGGGCCGGCGCGTGCAGAAGGCGGTGGACCGCCGCCGTCCGGCGACCGTGCCCGCGGCCGCGGCCGCCGCTCCGTCCACGGCCGGCTCCAAGTCCGAGTCCGAGCCCGCGCTGTCCGGGTCCCGGCGGGACTGAGCCGCTCGGATGTACGCGGTCCCGCCCCGGTCCCCGTGAAGGGGCCGGGGCGGAGTCGTTCTCCGGAGCCCTTCTCCGATCCCCGAAAGTCATATGAGCGCGGTCGGCTCGCTGCATAGGCTGACCATCGGTCAACCCGGATCCGGGTCAGGGTCCATGGAGCGAGGAGAAACACTGATGGTCGGGTCCCGCGTCCTAGCCCTCGGGCACTATCAGCCGGCGAAGGTTCTGACCAACGCCGATCTGGAGCAGATGGTCGAAACCAGCGACGAGTGGATCCAGAGCCGGGTCGGGATCAAGACCCGCCGGGTGGCCGCCGAGGACGAGTCGGTTGCGGACATGGCCGCGAAGGCCGCCGCGAACGCCCTCGCCAACGCGGGGCTGACCGGCGAGGACATGGATTTCGTCATCGTGGCCACCTGCACCGCGCAGGACCGCTCTCCCAACATGGCGGCCCGCGTCGCGGCGGCCGTCGGCGCCAAGGCTCCGGCCGCGATCGACGTGAACACCGCCTGCTCCGGATTTCCGCACGCGATGGCCCTGGCGGACCAGAGCATCCGGACCGGCTCCGCCACGAAGGCCCTGGTCATCGGCGTGGAGAAGCTGACGGACTTCGCGGACTGGACGGACCGCACCACCTGCGTGCTCATCGGCGACGGAGCCGGAGCGGCCGTCGTGGTCGCCTCCGAGGAGTCGCGGATCAGCCCGGTCGTGTGGGGATCCGTGCCCGAGATGGGCCACGCCGTCCGCATCGAGGCGCCGTCCCACACCTTCTCCCAGGAGGGCCAGTCGGTGTACCGCTGGGCCACCACCGCCCTGCCGAAGGTCGCGATCGAGGTGTGCGAGCGGGCCGGGGTCAAGCCCGAGGACCTGGGCGGGGTCGTCCTGCACCAGGCCAACCTGCGCATCATCGAGCCGCTGGCCCGCAAGATCGGCGCGGTCAACGCCGTCGTCGCCAAGGACGTCGTGGACTCCGGCAACACCTCGGCCGCCAGCATCCCGATCGCGCTCTCCAAGCTCATCGAGCGCGGCGAGATCAAGAAGGGGGCGCCCGTACTGCTCTTCGCCTTCGGCGGCGGCCTGTCCTACGCCGGCCAGATCATCCACTGCCCGTGACCGGGACGGACGACGTGACCACGATGAAGTCCTCTTCCACCGCCCCCTGGTGGCCGGAGCTGCGGCTCCGGCCGACCGCCGCGCCCAGGCTGCGCCTGCTCCTGTTCCCGCACTCCGGCGCCGGCCCCAACACCCTCTTCCCCCTCGTCGAACCGCTGCCCGACGACGTCGAGGTGCTCGGGCTCTCGCTGCCCGGCCGGGAGCGCCGCTTCGGCGAGACCCCCGGCTGCCGCCTCGACGAGGTGCTGGCTTCCGTCACCGACGAGGTGCTCGGCCGGGACCCGCTGCCCACCGTGGTCTTCGGCCACAGCCTCGGGGCGCTCCTCGCCGCCCGCACCGCGCAGCTGCTCGGCCCGCACTGCCGGGCCGCCGTCGTCAGCGGCCAGGTGCCCGGCCGGACCCGGCGCCGCGCCCACGCCACCAGCAGCGAGGAGGACGCCGTCCGGCTGCTGCGGGACGGCGGTGGCACGCCGGAATGGGTCATGCAGGATCCGGAGATGCTCGCCCACGTCACGCGCGTCCTGCGTGCCGACATCGACCTCAGCCGGGAGGCCGCCGTCGGCTTCGAGGACGTACGGCTCGACGTGCCCCTCCACGTCATCGGGGGTACGGCCGATCCGCTGGTCCCGCACGAGCCGCTCGACGGCTGGGCCGACCACACGACCGGGCCCTGCCGGGTCCGCCGCTTCGACGGCGACCACTTCTTCCTCCTCGCCGACGCACACCGCGGCGCGGTCGTGGACGTCCTGCGCGAGGCCCTCGCGCACTGACCTGTGCCCGGGAGCCTGCGCCCGCAATGCGAAGGGGCCGGGGCCGCGCCGTGTGCGGCCCGGGCCCCGGGCTACGGGCGGATGATGCGGACCTGGTAGCTGCCGTCGCGCAGCTCGCCCACCACCGAGATGCTGATCCCGGCCTTCTCGTCGGTGAAGGTCTCACCCGGCCGGAACGGGGCGTCCGACAGTTCGGCGTGCACGTTGGGCCGACGGGTGCAACCGCCACTCGCGTTCGCGCTGTCCGACACGGTCACGGGGCCGTGCCCGGTGTCCACGTCGGAGTCCACCTTGTAGATGAGGACGCCGGGCCGGCAGACGGCCTCGTCGTTGCCGGCCCTCGTCCGCACCTCCACGGCGTAGCCGACGCTCTCCGACAGCGGGACGAAGGCCAGCTTCATGCCGCCCTCCACCGCCAGCGGGGTCAGTATGTGGTCGCTGGTGCCGGACTTCGACGCGCAGGAGATCTGCGTGCTGTCCAGCCAGCCCAGCTTCCACTTGTGCCAGCCCATCAGGTCGTTGTTGGCACCCCAGTCCTCGCTCATGATGTCCCAGTGCCCGACCGTGTTCCCGCCGTCGGCGGTGTAGAGGTCGGGCAGCCCGAAGACGTGCCCGTTCTCGTGCGGGAGCACCCGGTAGCCGGTCTCCCGGTAGGTCCCGGAGCCGTCGTCCTGCCGGCTGTAGACGAAGGACGTGTTGGACAGCGGCACCCCGTCGGCCATCGGCGCCTCACCGTTGCCCGAGAAGGTCACCGACAGGACGGTGTCCAGGGCGGACGGCCCGGCGTTCGGCGTGACCAGGATGTTGATCAGGTCGTACCGGCTGAAGTCCACCTCGGAGTCGGCGGCCTTCGCGATGTGCTCCACGAGCTGCCGGTAGCCCGGCTCGTACGAGGACCCGCGCTCGATCCCGTACGCCGCGAAGGGCATCGGCATCCGCAGCCAGGTCCTTATCGGAGCCTCGGCCCGGTAGGCCAGCCGGCCGTAGGAACTGGTACGGAACCAGTCGGAGGTCTGGGGGAAGAACTCCGCCATCCGGTCCAGGGCCGTGCCCTCTCCCTTGGCATCGGGGAAGTCGATCATCAGGTTCAGCGCCCGGACCTCTCCCGTCGAGCGCGAGTACCCGGGCGGGGTCGGCATGCCCTCGGACATCTGCACGCCCATCGTCCCGGCGATCCGGCACGGCGCGAGCGCCGATTCGACGGTCGTGGCCACCGGTCCGGCAGCGGACTGGCCGCGGCCGGATATCCCCGTGCTCGCCGTCGCCGTGACGCCGATCGCCAGCGCGGTCAGTCCGATGTACGCGCCGGTCAGGCGTGGTCTGCGTATCCGGCGGCGGGTCTGCGTCATGGAGATCGCCTTCGGGTCCGCGGCAGCCGGCCCTGTCCGGTCTGCGCCCTGTGCGATTCACCCTCCGCCGGGCGCGCCGCGCCCGCGCGTCGGGAGAGGCCAAACGGTGACGGGCCACCCTCGGCAGCGTGACCCGGCTCACACGCAGGAGTGAAATAACCGGGGAGCGGTTCCCCGTTTGTACGTGAGTCCCGCCAAGCGGGGAGCTGCTCCCCGTTTCGGCGAGCCGGCCCGTACGTCCCGAACTGCTCGTCACCGCCCCAGGGAGGCCCCGGAATGAAGCGCCCCACCACGACCGCCGCGGCGGCCCCGTACGTCCCGGCAGGGGACCCGGCGGCCCCCAAGGCCGGCCGGTCCGGCGCTTCCGGCGGGGGCGGCGCCGTACCGCGCCCCCGCGCCGATGCCGTCCGCAACCGCGAGCGGATCCTGGCGGCGGCCCGCGAGGCCTTCGTCGAATTCGGCTCGGCGGCCCCCTTCGACGAGGTGGCCCGCCGGGCGGGCATCGGCAACGCCACCCTCTACCGGCACTTCCCCGACCGCGACACCCTCGTCCACCACGTCGTTCTCTTCACCACGGAGCGGGTCACGGCCTCGGCCGAGGCCTCGCTGGCGGAGGAGTCCGACGCCTTCGCCGCGCTGTGCCGGTTCACGCACGCCGCCGCCGACGAGCGGATCGGCGCCCTGTGCCCGATGCTCGCCGACGGCTTCGACCGCGACCACCCCGAACTCCTCGCGGCGCGCACCGCCTTGGCGGCGGCCGTCGAGACCCTGCTGGCCGCCGGCCAGGAGGCGGGGCTGGTCCGCGCGGACATCGGGGTCGGCGACCTGATGGTCGCCCTCTCCCAGCTCAGCCGCCCCCTCCCGGGCACCGCCTGCTTCGACACCGACCGCTTCGCCCACCGCCATCTCCAGCTCTTCCTCGACGGGCTGAAGGCCCCGGCACGCTCCGAACTGCCCGGTTCGGCGGCCACTTTGGAGGACCTGACGCTGAGGACCGCGCTGTAGACCACGTTGAAAACCATGTGACACCGCAAAACCTTACGAACTAGCCTTTTCCAGTCATTCCGCACAGTGAAGTGGGTACCCCCATGCCGAAAACAGCCGCGACGCTCCCGTCGGCTGCCGATCCCAGCCGCTGGAAGGCTCTCGTCTTCATAGCCCTGGCCCAGCTGATGGTCGTCCTCGACGCGACCATCGTGAACATCGCCCTCCCCTCCGCCCAGACCGACCTCGGCATCTCCGACGGCAACCGCCAGTGGGTCATCACCGCGTACGCGCTGGCCTTCGGCGGACTGCTCCTCTTCGGCGGCCGCATCGCCGACAAGTGGGGCCGCAAGAACGCCTTCGTCGTCGGTCTCATCGGCTTCGCCCTGGCCTCCGCGCTCGGCGGCGCCGCGAACGGCGAGGCCATGATGCTCGGCGCCCGCGCTCTGCAGGGGGCCTTCGGCGCACTGCTCGCACCGGCGGCCCTCTCCCTGCTCGCGGTGATGTTCACCGACGCCAAGGAGCGCGCCAAGGCCTTCGGCATCTACGGTGCGATCGCGGGCGGCGGCGGCGCCGTCGGCCTGATCCTCGGCGGCTTCCTCACCGAGTACCTCAACTGGCGCTGGACCTTCTTCGTCAACATCCCCTTCGCGATCGTCGCGGCCGTGGGTGCCTGGATGGTCATCCGCGAGCCCGCCGGCTCCCGCAACCGCGCCCCGCTGGACATCCCCGGTGTGGTCCTGTCCACCACCGGGCTCGTGGCCCTGGTGTACGGCTTCACCCGCGCCGAGTCGGCCGGCTGGTCGGACGCGGTCACCGTGGCCATGTTCATCGCCTCGGCGGCCCTGCTGGCGGCGTTCGTCTTCGTCGAGTCCAAGGTGAAGTCCCCGCTGCTGCCGCTGCGCGTCCTGCTGGAGCGCAACCGCGGCGGTGTCTACCTCTCGCTCGGCCTGGCCGTCATCGCGATGTTCGGCCTGTTCCTCTTCCTCACCTACTACCTCCAGGTCGTGAAGGGCTTCTCGCCCGTCAAGACCGGCTTCGCCTTCCTGCCGATGATCGCGGGCATGATCCTGGGCTCCACCCAGATCGGCGCCCGGCTGATGACCCGCGTCGCACCGCGCCTGCTGATGGGCCCGGGCTTCCTGGTCGCCGCGGTCGGCATGCTGCTGCTGACCCAGCTGGAGGTCGGATCCTCGTACCCGGCGCTGATCCTGCCGGCGCAGCTGCTGCTCGGCCTCGGCATGGGCACGGCCTTCATGCCGGCCATGTCCCTGTCCACGCACGGGGTGAACCCGGCCGACGCCGGTGTCGCCTCCGCCATGGTCAACACCTCGCAGCAGGTCGGCGGCGCCATCGGTACGGCGCTGCTGAACACCATCGCCGCCTCGGCGACCACCGCGTACCTGACCGACCACGCGGCCGAGGCCGCCGGTGGCGGTGCCGCGGCCCAGCTGGTGCAGGCGCAGGCCATGGTCGAGGGCTACGCCTCCGCCATCTGGTGGGCGGTGGGCATCCTGGCCGCCAGCGCGGCCATCGCCCTGACGCTGATCAACACCGGCCGTCCGGGTGCGGGCGACCCGGTTGCCTCCGGGGCCGGCTCCGCCGAGGACGCCGCGATCAAGGTCCCGGTGATCGCCCACTGACCAGGGCCGCACGCCCGCGGGAATGACTGGACGCCCCGCTTGGTTCAAATTTGAACCAAGCGGGGTTAGTCTTTTCGAGGCAGCCCTGTACGACGACGGAGGAGCGCCCCATGACCCCGGCCCCCGCCCCCCAGGCCCCGACGGGCGCGACCCCGCAGGCGGCGCGCATGCCGGCGCTGTACCTCAGCCACGGGGCGCCGCCGCTCGCCGACGACCCCGTCTGGCCGGGCGAACTGGCCGCCTGGTCGGCGGACCTGCCCCGCCCCGCGGCGATACTCATGGTCTCCGCCCACTGGGAGGAGGCCCCCCTGGCCCTCGGTGCCACCGAACCGGTCCCGCTCGTCCACGACTTCTGGGGCTTCCCCGAGCACTACTACCGGGTCCGCTACGACGCCCCCGGCGCCCCCGCGCTCGCCGCGTCGGTCCGGGCGCTGCTCCGCGCCCCGGGCACCCCGGTCCAGGACATCCCGGACCGCGGCCTGGACCACGGCGCGTACGTCCCGCTGGTGGAGATGTTCCCGGAGGCCGACATACCGGTTCTCCAGATGTCCCTGCCGACGCTGGACCCGCGCCGCCTGATGGACATCGGCCGCAAGCTCGCGCCCCTGCGCGACGAGGGCGTCCTCATCGTCGGCAGCGGCTTCTTCACCCACAACCTGGCCGCGCTGCGCCACACGGGCCCCGGAGTCCCGGGCTGGTCCGCGGAGTTCGACGCGTGGGGCCACGAGGCGCTGGCCGCCGGCGACGTCGACTCCCTGCTCGACTTCGAGGCCAGGTCCCCCTCCGGCCGCCTGGCCCACCCCCGTACGGAACACTTCGCCCCGCTCTTCGTCACCCTCGGCGCCGCCGACGCCACCGGCGACCTCGCATCCCGCCGCGACCCGGTGTCCGGCTTCTGGATGGGCCTCTCGAAGCGCTCCCTCCAGTTCGGCTAGTGCTGTGGCCGGGCAGGTTTGCCGGGTCGCGGTGTCCGGTGCGGTGGATCGCAAGGCGGAGGGCCGCGGCCCGTACCGGACGTACTCGCGTGGTCCGACAACGCGGCGAGGTGCCGTGCCGGGCGCCGCGACACGGTGAACCTTTCCGGTCACAGCACTAGGGCGCCCGACCCGGCCCGGAAAGGGTTGGTTGCGGCATATTCGGGCATTCGCTCGTCAGTCCAGGCAACCAGAAGCCCGCGGTGGCCGTCCTCAGGGGTGGGAGTGCAGCCGGCGCGGCGCTGTTCCGAGTGATGGCGCCGACGCCGAGCGTGACGGTCGTCTCATGGGCGCAAGTCCACGGGCGATGTCGGGCCGGGCCCCATTCCGGGCCTGACCTGCACCTCTTCGCGATCGTGCGACATTCGTCCCCCTCTCGTGGCGGGGCAGGATACTGCAAGATCTCGGAAAAGAGGGACCAGCGTGGGAATTCTGTCCCGATTCCAGTCGTTGTTTCCTTCGGATGCGGGCACTCGGGAGAGTGTCCGAGGGCGACCACCGCACCACGGTGGCCGACCGACAGCCGCACCGCGACCGAACTCTTCGCAAGGGAGCACGCATGGCAACCCGCGCCGTCGCCCGCCGTCAGTCCACGAGCAGCGCACGCGCTGTGGGCGGGGAGATCGCAGACCGCGACCTGGTCGGCATGTACCTGGACGAGATCGCGCGCACCCCGCTCCTCGACGCCGCCAAGGAAGTGGAGCTCTCCCAGATCATCGAGGCCGGTGTCTACGCCCAGCAGATCCTCGACGGCGCGATAGAGCGTGACGGGGACAAGCCCTCCCGCGAGGAGCTGGAGGCGCTGGCCGCCGAAGGGGAGCGGGCCAAGGAAGTCTTCATCCGCTCCAATCTCCGCCTCGTCGTCGCCGTCGCCCGGCGCTATCCGCGCAGCGGCCTGCCCCTCCTCGACCTGATCCAGGAGGGCAACGCCGGTCTGGTCCGCGCGGTGGAGAAGTTCGACTACACCAAGGGCTTCAAGTTCTCCACGTACGCCACGTGGTGGATCCGCCAGGCCATCACCCGCTCGATCGCCGACCAGTCCCGCACCATCCGCCTCCCCGTGCACCTCGTCGAGGAGCTCGGCCGGATCCGCCGGATCCAGCGCGAGTTCAACCGGGAGAACGGCCGCGACCCCGAACACGCCGAGATCGCCGCGGAGCTGGACTCGACGGAGAAGCGCGTCGGCGACGTGCTGGACTGGGCGCGCGACCCGGTCAGCCTGAACATGTCCGTGGACGACGATGGCGACACGCAGTTCGGTGACCTCCTGGAGGACACCTCTGCGATCTCCCCCGAGCAGTCCGTCCTCTCGCTGCTGCGCAGCGAGGAGCTGGAGGACCTGCTCGGCAAGCTCGACCAGCGCACCGCGTCGATCATCAAGATGCGGTACGGCATCGACGACGGCCGCGAGCGGACCCTGACGGAGGTCGGCAAGCAGCACGGCCTGACCCGTGAGCGGATCCGCCAGATCGAGAAGCACGCGCTGCTGGAGCTGAAGCGGATGGCGCGCGACACCGGCTTCGACGCCGTGGCCTAGCCCGCCGTCGAGCCCCCTGAACGAGCCCCGGTGCCTATCCCCCCCAGGCGCCGGGGCTCCCCCCTGCCCGGGCGCCCCGCCGCCGCCCGGGCCGCCGCCACCTATCCGGGCGCCACCGCCGACGAGAGCCGCGCGGCCAGCGTGCCGGCCGCCGCCCGCAGCGCCGCAGGTTCCCGCACCGAGAAGGCCAGCCCCGTCAGCGCCAGCCGGGCCGCCAGCCACTCCGGCGCGTCCCGGCTCTCGAAGCGGACCAGGGCCGGCGTCGCCCCGCCCGGCACGACGGCCGCCCGCAGCCACTCCGGCAGCTCGGCCGCTCCCGCCTCGAAGGCGATCTCCACCGCGTACGCCCGCGAACCGTGTGCGCCGAGCCCCCGCCGTACGAACTCCTCCGCGTCCATCGGCAGCTCCCGCGGCGCGAAGCGCGCCCCCGTCGCGAAGGCCTCGGCCACCCGGTCCACCCGGAAGGTCCGCCAGTCCTCCCGCTCCATGTCGTAGGCCACCAGGTACCACCGGCTGCCCGTGCTGACCAGCCGGTAGGGCTCCACCAGCCGCCGGGACTCGGCCCCGTCGCGCGCCCGGTAGGCGAACCGGAGACGCTCCGGTCCGGCCACCGCCGATGCCATCGTTGTCAGCGTCCGCGGGTCCACGCTGGCGCCGTCGCCCCGCGTCAGGGCGATCGTGGCGGACTGCAGCGTGCCCACCCGGTGCCGCAGCCGCGACGGCAGGACCTGCTCCAGCTTCGCCAGGGCGCGTACGGAGGCCTCCTCGACCCCCTCGATCGCGTGCCCGGCCCCCGCCCGCAGCCCCACCGCGATCGCCACGGCCTCCTCGTCGTCGAGCAGCAGCGGCGGCATCGCCGCGCCCGCCACCAGTCGGTAGCCGCCCTCGGCCCCGAGCGTGGCCTCCACGGGGTAGCCGAGCTCCCGCAGCCGCTCGATGTCGCGCCGGATGGTCCGCGAGCTCACCCGCAGCCGTTCCGCCAGCTCGCTCCCGGGCCATTCGCGCGGGGTCTGCAGGAGGGACAGCAGGGACAGCAGCCGTGCCGGTGTGTCGGTCATGTGATCCAGATTGCCAGCGAAATAGGACACTCCTTGACCTACATCCCGTCTAGGTTTCTCCTCATGACCACCGAGACGTCCAAGACATCGCCCGAAAGAGAGAACGGGCCCGTACAAGAAGAGCGGAACGACGCAGCCCACGACGCACCCAGCTCACCCCCCGACCGCCGCCGCTGGCTGGCGCTCGCCATCGTGATGACCGCGGCCTTCATGGACCTGGTCGACGTCACGATCGTCAACATCGCGATACCCACCCTGCGTCAGAGCTTCGGCGCGTCCACCAGCGCGATCCAGTGGATCACCGCAGGCTACGCGCTCGCGTTCGCCGCAGGGCTCATCACCGGCGGCCGTCTCGGTGACATCTACGGACGCAAGCGCCTCTTCCTCATCGGCATATCCGGCTTCACCGTGGCTTCGCTGCTCTGCGGCATCGCGGCCGACCCGGGCATGCTCGTCGCCTCCCGCATCCTCCAGGGCGGCATGGCCGCCATGATGGTGCCGCAGGTCCTGGCGATCATCCACGTCACCTTCCCGCCGCAGGAGCGCGGCAAGGTCTTCGGGATGTTCGGTGCGATCGTGGGCCTCGGCGCCGTCTCCGGCCCCATGCTCGGCGCGCTGCTCACCGAGTGGAACCTCTTCGGTCTCGAATGGCGCCCGATCTTCCTGATCAACCTGCCCGTCGGCATCGCTGGCGTGATCCTGGGCCGCAAGTTCATCAGTGAGTCCAAGGCCCCGCAGGCCCTGCGGCTGGACCTGGTCGGCGTCGTCCTCGCGACCCTCGCCCTCGTCATGCTGATCTTCCCGCTCACCCAGGGCCGCGAGAACGACTGGCCGGCGTGGGGCTTCGCCCTCATGATCGCGTCGCCGTTCGTCTTCGCCGCGTTCATCGCGTACGAGAAGTACAAGATCAAGAAGGACGGCTCCCCGCTCGTCGAGCTCTCCCTCTTCAAGGTCAAGAGCTTCGCCGGCGGCATCGCGGTCCAGCTGACGTTCGGCATCGCGACCGGCATCTTCTTCCTGGTCTGGACGCTCTACATGCAGATGGGCCTCGGCTGGAGCGCCCTGCGTGCCGGCACCACCGGCATCCCCTTCTCCATCGCCGTCTCCGTGGCCGCCGGCCTCTCGGTCGAGAAGCTCGTGCCGCGCTTCGGGCGCAAGGTGCTCCAGGCGGGCGCCCTGGTCATGGCCGCGGGCCTGGTCCTCTACATCTGGGAGTCCGAGCACTACGGCATGGAGATCGCCTCCTGGCAGATGGCCGCCCCGCTGGTCCTCATGGGCATCGGCATGGGCCTGATCGTCGCCCCGCTGAACGACACCACGCTGTCCGAGGTGCCGCGCCGGGACGCGGGCTCGGCCTCCGGGCTGATCAACACCACCGGCCAGATGGGCAACGCCCTGGGCCTCGCCCTGACCTCCGTGGTCTTCTTCGGGCTGATCGAGGACGACATGGTCTTCGGCCCGCCCTACGTCGAGGCCTTCCGCGGCGCGCTCTGGTGGGTCGTGGGCGTGCTGGTCGTGATCTCCGCGGTGATGTTCATGCTGCCGCGCAAGGCGATCCCGATGGAGGAGCGCGAAGGCGCCGCCGAGCACACGGCGAACACCCCCGAGAAAGTGCCCGCCGTCTAGGCCCTGACCTCGGCCTTCGCCGCGGACATGCCCGCCCGCCCTGGGTGGGCATGTCCGTTTTTCTTTGTTTCTGTCCGTAAATATGCGTACGGTGGGGGAAAGTCACAGCCCCGGGCATCGAACGGACGCAGATCCACATGTACGCACAGGAGCGCCGCCAGGAGATCCTCCGCCTCGCCCGCGAGGCGGGCAGCGTCGACGTGCTCTCCCTCGCCGACCGCTTCCAGGTCACCGCCGAGACCGTGCGCCGCGACCTCACCGCCCTGGACCGGGCCGGTCTGGTCCGCCGGGTGCACGGAGGGGGCATCCCCCTCGGCCGCCTCGACTTCGAACCGGACCTCACCGAGCGCGAGGCGACCGCCGCCGCGGAGAAGGACCGCATCGCCGCCGCCGCGCTGACGCGGCTCCCCGACGGCGGCAGCGCCGTCCTGGACGCCGGCAGCACGGTGGCCCGCCTGGCGACCGCGATCCCCCTTGACCTCGCCCTCACCGTCGTTACCCACGCGCTGCCCGTCGCCGCCCGGCTCGCCGACCACACCGGCATCGACCTGCACCTCGTCGGCGGCCGCGTCCGCCACCGCACCCGTGCCGCCGTCGACGCCTGGGCGCTGCGCGCATACGCCGAGATCCGCGCCGACGTCGCCTTCCTCGCCACGAACGGCTTCTCCGCGGAAGGCGGCCTGACCACCCCCGACCTCGCCGAGGCCGCCGTCAAGCGCGCCGCGATCGCCGCCGCCCGCCGTGTCGTCCTCCTCGCCGACTCCACGAAGGCCGGCCAGGAGCACTTCGCGCGCTTCGGCTCCTTCGCGGACGTGGACCTCCTCCTCACGGACACGGGGCTCGCCCCCGCTCACAAAGCGGCCATCGAGGCCGCCGGTACGGAAGTCGTGCTCGTATGATCCTCACCGTCACCCCCAACCCCTCCCTCGACCGGACCTACGAGCTCCCCTCGCTGGACCGGGGCCGGGTGCTGCGCGCCGCGGGGGACCGGACCGACCCCGGCGGCAAGGGCGTGGGCGTCTCCCGCGCCGCGGCCGCCGCGGGCGTCCCCACGACGGCGGTCCTCCCGCTCGGCGGAGCCCCCGGCGTCCTCCTCGCCGAACTCCTCGGCGGGCAGGGCGTGAACGTCACGGCCGTCTCCATCGCCGGCCAGACCCGTTCGAACATCTCGCTCGCCGAACCGGACGGCACCCTCACCAAGATCCACGCCACCGGACCCGAGCTCTCGCGGCAGGAGTCCGACCTCCTCCTGGACACCGTCCGCACCTCCCGCGCCGGCGCCTCCTGGGTAGCCGGCTGCGGCAGCCTCCCGGGCGGCCTCCCGCCCGACTGGTACGCCGACCTGGTGGCCGCGGCCCGCACGGCGGGCGTCCGCGTCGCCCTGGATGCCTCGGGCCCGGCCCTGCGCGCGGCGCTGCCGGCCGGGCCCGACGTGATCAAGTCGGACACGTCCCAGCTCGCGGCCTCCGTGGGACGCCCGGTGTCCACCCTGGGCGAGGCGGTCGGGGCGGCGCAGGAACTCCTCGCCCTGGGCGCCGGAGCGGTCCTGGCCTCCCTCGGCCGCAACGGCCTGCTCCTGGTGAGCGAGCAGGGCGTCTGCCACGGCGCCGCCGAGCCCGCCGGGGCGGCCCGCGCCGCCGCGGGCGCGGGCGACGCGGCGCTGGCCGGCTTCCTCATCGCCGGCGGCGACGGACCCGGCGCGCTCCGCTCGGCCGTGGCCCACGGCGCGGCCGCCGGCCGGCTGCCGGGCTCCGTCATGCCGGCCCCCTCGGACCTGCGGCCGGACCAGGTCCGCATCACGCGGGACCTGCCCCTGGACCTCCCGCTCACCGACCCCGGGACACCCTGACGCGGCCGGGAGGTGAAGAGGCGGGACGGGGGAGGAGGCTCAGCCGACCCGGGCGCGGAGCTCCATCGCCCCGCGCGCGACGGCCTCGCTCTCGTACACCTCGCACATGTGCCGCCCGTCGGGCGTCGCCGTGTGCTCGACCTCCCACAGGCTCAGCTCGGTCCCGTCCAGCAGCACGAAGGCGTGCTCGTACAGGCTGAAGCCCGCGTCCCGCCCGTTCGGCAGGGCCTGCCGCGTCCCGAACGCCTGGGTGATCTGGTGCCCGTACGCCGCGCGCAGCAGCGCCGCCACCCGCTCGCCGGGCCGGTCCGGATTCTCCGCGCGGCGCAGCACCCGGCGCGCGTGGTCGGCGGAATCCTCCACCACGTACTCCCGGTGCCGGGGCACCGGAGCCGCGGAGGCGAACAGCGCACCGAGCGCCGACGTGTCGTCGTACGGATCCTCCTCGCCCGCGAGCGGCACCGGATCCGGGACCGCCCCCGCGGCGGACTCCCCGAACAGCCGGGCCACCGCCAGGCACGTCTCCGCCTTGCTCGCGAAGACCTCGTGCCGCACGGCGCCGTCGCCCTCCGGCCGGTACGACAGCTCCCACAGCGAGACGGAACCGCCGTCGGCCAGCAGGTAGGTGTGCCGGTGCGTCTCCCGCCAGACGCCCGCCGCCGGACTGTGGTGGGTGGTGTAGAGCGACGAGCTGTGCGCGAGCGCCGTGCCGAGGCGCTCGACCAGCCTGTCCGGCAGGTCGAAGGAGTTGAGGGCGCGGCCGAGGAGTCGGTCGAGGTGCGCCTCGGTTGTCTCGTACGGATCGCTCAAGGTGGGTCTCCAGGCCGTCGCAGCTTGTCACTTAGCGGAAGCTCAACGTAACCCCTGGCTCTGACATCACGTCCGGGGTTCGGTAAAACGTCCGGGAAGCATCGGAGGTTCCCGCCACACCTTCAGGTCAACTTGCATACGGATGGGCATGGTTGGGTCCGCTCTGGGTGGAGACGGGGGAATATGGGCCACATGGCAACGAATACAGTGGGCCTCCCGCGCCAACAGGGGCGGCCCCGCAGCGCAGACGCAGACGAACGGGACGCCGCACCAAGGGGTTTGGCCTGGCTGCTGGCCGTCACCGGCGCCGCCGGGGTGCTGGCCTCCTGGGTGATCACCCTCGACAAGTTCCTCCTGCTGGAGGACCCGAACTTCAAGCCCGCCTGCAGCCTCAACCCGGTGGTCTCCTGCGGCAGCGTGATGCAGAGCGAGCAGGCGCAGGCCTTCGGCTTCCCCAATCCCATGCTGGGGCTGGTCTGCTACGCCGTCGTGGTCTGCGTCGGCGCCGGCCTCCTGGCGGGCGCCCGCCACCGTGGCTGGTTCTGGCTCGGACTGAACGCCGGCACGCTCTTCGGCGTCGGCTTCTGCAGCTGGCTCATGGTCCAGTCGCTCTACGAGATCAACGCGCTCTGCCTGTGGTGCTGCCTGGCCTGGGTGGCGACGCTGCTGATGTTCTGGGCGGTCACCGCGCACAACGTCCGTACGCGGGTGCTCCCCGCCCCCGGCCCGCTGCGGGTCTTCTTCACCGAGTTCGGCTGGGCCCCGCCCGCCCTGCACACCGGGGTGATCGGGATGCTGGTCCTCACCCGGTGGTGGGACTTCTGGACCGGCTGACCGCCGCGTGCGCGGCACGTGCGAGGGCCCCGGCAGCTGGACGCTGCCGGGGCCCTGTCACGCACTGCCGCGGGCTCGTCGGCCCGGACCCCCGCGCGGGGCGGGGGGAGCGGAAATCAGCTGCCGACGGAGGCGTTGCCGGACAGGACCGGGATGTTGTCCAGGATGTGGGAGAGCGGCTCGTCGCCCTTGGCCTGGGTGGAGTTCTCGGTGCACTGCTGGTTCTGCGGGTTGGACAGGACGTTGATGTCCTGGACACCGATGTTGAGCGCGGCGATCAGCGACTGGGCGTTGACCTTCGCCGGCAGGCCGATGCAGGGCTTGTTCAGGGAGCCCTGGACCAGGCTGAGCTGCGGGCTCTGGTCGCCGTGGGTCTTCTGGTTGCCGTAGATCTGCTGGGCACCATTGCCGTTGACGGTGTTGACGCCGTTGTCGTTGCCGATGGCCATGGCCGGGGCCGCAGCCGCAGCGCCCGCGCCGACGGCAACGGCGGAAACCGCGGCGGCGGTCATGAACTTCTTGAACATCTTGATCCTTTTGTCGCACGAGTGCCCGCTGATGGAGCGCCCTGGTCAACTGCCCAGCCAGGGGGTTGGTTCCGCTGCTTCACTCAAACGGCCCGCGCGTCCCGATGTTTTCCCCGCCCCGGGTGAGCCGCCTGCGGACACGTGCGCGAAGCCCGTACGGGGCCCCAGTCGCCCGGGTTCCTGTTGCGCTCCGTGAGAGGTGTTCCCACGGTGAGTAAGGAGCGGTCCGATCCGGGCCGCTCCCGTGTCCCCGTGTCCCCACGCGAAGGAACCCCAATGCACCGCACGAAGCCGTCCCGCGCCCGCCTCCTCGTCCCCTCGGCGCTCGCCGTCGTCATACTGACCGGCGCGGCGGCACCCGCGAGCGCTGTCGACGCCGGTTCAGGTGCGGTGTCCACCAAGGCGGCCCCGGCCGGCCCGATCGACGACCTCGTCAACGGGCTCCTGGAGCAGATCAAGGCCCTGCTGCCGGCGGGCGTCACGCTGCCGGAGATCAAGATCCCGGAAATCAAGCTCCCCGAGATCAAGCTGCCGGACATCAAGCTGCCGGAGATCAACCTGCCGAGCCTCCCGGGCGTGCAGCTCCCCGAGATCCCCGGGGTCGAGCTCCCGCAGGTGCCGCTCACCCCGCCGGCGCTGCCGGATCCGGCGGCGCCGGTCGAAGTCGTGCCGGAGATCCCCGACGTCCAACTCCCGGAGGTACAGCTCCCCGCCCTCCCGTAACGGGCCCGGAACGGCAACACGGTGACGGCGATTGAGCCGAACAGGTCTGATCGTGCGCGAAACCGTGTCGTCTGGGAGCGTGGAACGTTTCGCTCGGTGTGAGCCCCGGAACGGGGCGGAACGTCGAACAGAAGGTGCACTTCCCATGAACTCTGCCAAGAAGGCCGCCCTGGTCCTGGCCACCGCTGGTCTCGCCGCGGCCGGTGCCGCCGGCTCCGCCGTCGCCGACTCGTCGGCCGAGGGCGCGGCCGTGGGTTCCCCCGGCGTCCTCTCCGGCAACCTGCTCCAGGTCCCGGTCCACGTCCCGGTCAACGTCTGCGGCAACACCGTGAACGTGATCGCCCTGCTGAACCCGGCGTTCGGCAACGTCTGCGTCAACGACTGACGTCGGTCGTACAACTGACCGTGGGCGCCCCGGCCTTGCCGGTGGCGCCCACAGTCTTGTCGGCGGGTGCGGACGGCAGCCCCGCCGGATCTAGTCGGCCGGGGTGGTTCAGCCCTTGCCGCCGTTGAGCTGTACGCCGCCCAGCATCGGCGATGCCTGGGTGGCGCCGTTCGCGAGGCCCAGGACGGTGCCGGGGACGTCGTTGCGGACCTTGTTGACCTTCTGGGCCGTGCCCACGACCTTGTTGACGGTGTCCCCCTGCTCGGCCAGGCCGTTGCCCACGGTCTGCGGAAGGTTCTCGGTGACGGGGACGAAGGAGTCCAGCGTCTGGGTCACCCCGCCGGTCAGGCTCATGGGGGGCATCGCGGCCGTCGGCTCGGCGGCGAACGCGGTACCGGAGGCGCCGAGGGCGGCGACGGAGCCGACGACGACAGCGGCGACCTTCGTGAGCTTCATTATCGAAATCCTCTTCTTTCGTGGACAGAGGCGTGGGCGGCGACCGGCGCCGCTTTCACCATGCGTAACGATTCCCGGGCGCCCTGGAAACGCGAAAGCGCGGGTACATGACAGCGGCCGGAGAATCCGACGAGGGATTCTCCGGCCGGCATTTCTTCCGATTACCGGTATTGCCGGTCAGGCGATGCGCGAGCGGCGGTACAGAATGGCGCCGCCCAGGATCAGCGCCGAGGCGAGGGCCGCCGCGGCCGCGGGCTGACCCGCGCCGGTCTCGGCCAGCTGGGGCGCATCCGCCTGGGCGGGGGCCGGAGCCGGAACCGGTGCGGGCGCGTCCCAGGGCGCGGGCTCGGGCGCCGGTGCGGGGGCGGGTGCCGGCGGTACGTGGACGGGGGTGTCCCCGGCGGGGGCGGCCGGCGGCTGGTCCGCCGGCGGCGCCGCCTCGGGGCCGGGTGCCGGGGCCGGGCGCACCACGGGGTGGCTGCCGCGCGGCGGCGCGGGCGGCGCCTCCTCCTCGGCCACGGGCGCCGGGCCCGGCGCCGGGGCGGGCAGCGTGTGCGGGGCTTCCTCGGCCGGCGCCTGCGGGGCGGGCAGCGGCTTCGGGGCCTCCTCGGCCGGGGGCTGCGGGGCGGGCGCCGGGAGCGGTACGGGCTGCTCGGCGGGCGGGGCCGGAGCCTCCTGGACCGGTTCCGGGACGGGCAGTGGGGCCGGGTGGTACTCCACCGGCTCCGGCTTCGGGTGCGGGTGCTCGGGTGCGGGCGGGGCGTGGTGCGCCGGCGGAGGCGGTGCGGGGTGGTCGTCGCACTCCTCCTCCCGGTTCTCCTGTCCGCCGGGACCGCCGTAGCCGCCCTCGTGGCGCGGCTCCTCGTGGCGCGGCTTGGCGTGGCGGGGGCCCTGCTTCCTAGGGGCCTCCGGCCGTGCCTGCTCCTCCCGTGCCTGCTCCGGCCGTGCCACCTGCTGCCGCGGCACCTCGTACGGGCGCGACTCCTGACGCTGCTCGGGGACCGCGTGGCGGCCGGCGCGCTCGTCGAGGTAGCGCTCGAAGGCCTCGGCCTGCTCGGGGCTCAGGTAGCGCTCGTAGTCGTGGCCCGCGCCGGTGTGCGATCCGCCGCCGGTGACGCAGGTGTTCCCCATCGCGGGGTTGAGGGCCGCACCGCCGTCCACGCTGTTGCCGCACACGTTCGGGGAGAACGTGATGGGTACCGAGACGCTGTTGCCGGCCAGCACCCCCGGCGAATGCGAGGCCTCGGCCGTGGCACCGGTGTGCGCGTAGGCCGCCCCGGTCGCGATCGACAACAGGCTCGACGCGGCTGCCGCCGTGAGCATGCCCTTGCCCAGTACCTGTCGGCTCAGTACCTGTCGCATGGGTCCTTCCCTGTCTACCGGCAGGCGCCGGTGGTGAATCGAAGGTGGCCTCGGAGTGCACCGCCGTGCACTCCGAGGCCACCTGCGAGGAGGTCTGCCCTTGCGGGCGCACGCGCTGCGTCAGGCGTTGACGCAGGTGTTGCCGAACGCGGGGTTCAGCAGCCCGACGATGTTGACGCTGTTGCCGCAGACGTTGACCGGGATGTTGACCGGGATCTGGGCGACATTGCCGGACGCGACGCCCGGGGAGCCCGCGGCCGTGCCGCCGGCGACCGAGTCGGCCATGGCGGGGGAGGCGGCACCGGCGGCCATCAGAGCGCCGGCGGCCAGCACCACTGCCTTCTTGTACGTCATTTTCTTTTCGATCCTTCCCGCAGAGGCGTATCCGCTGCAGAATTGACAACGAGCAGACGAGGGAAAAGAAACCGCGCATTTTCGGCGATCGCCCGGAAATTCACCCCGATGCCCGGGAGAATTCGGACGGAGATCGGACGGTGATTTGCGCCGCCAATTCCGGGGTGGGGATCCGCCCGACATGCGGCGAGGCCGCCGCGACCCGAAGGTGCGACGGCCTCGCAGGCGCGGGGTGCGGTCAGCTGCCGGCCGAAGCGTTGCCGGAGAGGACCGGGATGTTGCTGAGGATGTGCGAGAGAGCCTCGTCGCCCTTGGCCTGGGTGGAGTTCTCGGTGCACTGCTGGTTCTGCGGGCTGGACAGGACCGGGATGTCCTGGACGCCGACGTTGACCAGGGCCAGCACGGACTGGACGTTGGCCTTCGCGGGGAGCGCGATGCAGGGCTTGTTGAAGGAGCCCTGGATGAGCGCCATCTGCGGGCTCATGTTGCCGTAGGTGGCCTGGTTGCCGTAGATCTGCGCGGAGTTGTTGCCGTTGACGGTGTTGATGCCGTTGTCGTTGCCGACCGCCATCGCCTGCGGGGCCATCGCGGCACCCATGCCCACGACCGAGGCGGCAACCGCGGCCGAGGCCATCATCTTCTTGATCATTGTCGTCCCTTTTTTGCAGGATTGCCCGGTAGTGGAGCACCCGGATCAACGGCCGCGACCCGGCGCGGGTTGCGAGGCTTCACCCGGATGCAGCCGTTTCGGGCGGCGCGATTGACGCTCAGGCGTTCACACAGGTGTTGCCGAACGCGGGGTTCAGTGCGCCGACCACGTTCACGGTCAGGGCGCAGACGTTCACGGGTACGTGGACCGGGATCTGGCCCAGGTTGCCGCTCGCCACACCGGGGGAGCCGGCGGCGAGCCCCTCGGCCGTGGCGCCGCCGCCGTGTGCGGAGGCGAGGCCCGCGCCGCCCATCAGCACGGCGACACCCGCGGCGGCGATGGTGGTGCCGCGCACCAGCCTCTTCTTCATCTGCGTATTTCCTTTCGGTTCGAACAATGGTGCTCCTCATAACGACCCGCCCGTTGCGAGGGTGCGTGCTATCGCCCAAAAGGCCGTACGAGCGAGTCCGACGTGATTTCCAGCCCGATTTCTGACAAAGTTCACTCCTGTTTTGTCCCCTTGATCGAAAATGGAGACAGGGTCATGGGTTCCTCCGGCAGAATCCTCGGCGCACTCGGCGTGCTGTCCTGCCTCGCACTTTCCGTGAACGCTCCCGCGGCGGCCGCAGCGGCGCCCGCGCCCAAGGAGCTGCCCCGAGTCCCGTTCACCCAGCGTTACCAGGCCGTGCAGCACGGCGGGCTGGTCCGCGCCTCCAACTCGGGCATCAGCTGCCGCAAGGAGGAGTCCCCGCAGGCGGAGCCGTGCGCCGAGGTCAAGCGGGGCGCGGCCGGGGTCAACAGCGAGTTCGAGATGTTCTACAGCGAGGTCGACAAGGACCCGGACACCTACAACTCCACCCGGGCCGAGCTCAAGGTCCCCCAGGGCGCGAAGGTCTCGTACGCCCGGCTCTACTGGGGCGGGAACCTGCGGGTGGGCGAGCAGAAGCCGCCGCAGGACAACGGCCGGGTGCTGGTCGCCGAGCCGGGCGGGGCGTACAAGGAGGTCCTCGCCGACACGGTGATGGGCCACCGCACGGACGCGGGCAGCGACGCCTACCAGGCCTCCGCGGACGTGACCCCGCTGGTGCGCAAGGGCGGCGCCGGGATGTGGACGGTCTCCCAGCTGAACATCGCCATGGGCCATTCCGAGGTCGGCGCCTGGGGCGGCTGGACGCTCGTCGTCGCCTACGAGCACCCGCAGGAGCCGCTGCGCCGGATCTCCCTGTGGGACGGCTTCGAGTCGCTCGCCGCCCGGGCCGGCGACGGAACGGTCGAGATCGAGGGAGTGGACGCGCCCGCGGGCTCGGCGGGCCGGGCCGGCGTGGTCGCGTACGACGGCGACCGGGGCACCCTCGGGGACTCACTCACCGTGACGGCCGACAGCGGCCGCCGGGTGAGCCTCAGTGACGGCGAGAACCCTTTCAACGACGTCATGAATTCCACGATCACGGAATTCGGCGGCCAATCTTTCGTGCGACAGCCAGATCATATGAATAATCTCGGATATGACGCGGACGTGTTCGACCTGAGTCCCGCCCTGTCCGGTGGTGCCCGCAGCCTGAACTTCAGGTTCACGGGTGAAAGTCAGGGTTATTTCCTCGGTGTGCTCTTCGTTCAGACAGACGCGCGCCGCTGAACGCAGGAGACCACTCCACGTGCCCACGCACTCCCGGGCGGCACAGCCCACGACCGTCCTCCACCTCGTACAGCCCGTCGACGGCGGTGTGGCCAGGGTCGTCACCGACCTCGTCCGCGCCCAGACCGCGCAGGGCATCCGCGCCGTCGTCGGCTGCCCGCCCGGCGGCACGCTCGGCGACGCGGCCCGGTCCGCCGGGGCCGAGGTGTTCACCTGGCGGGCCGGCCGTTCCCCCGGCCCGGGGCTGCCCGCCGAAGTGGCCGGCGCCCGCAGGCTGCTGCGCCGGGTCCGGCCCGACCTGCTGCACGCACACAGCGCCAAGGCCGGACTGGCCGGACGGCTCGCCGCACGCGGAACACTGCCCACCGTCTTCCAGCCCCACGCCTGGTCCTTCGACGCCGTCGGCGGAGCCACCGCCGCGCTCGCCCTGCGCTGGGAGAGGTACGGCGCCCGCTGGGCCGACCGGGTGCTCTGCGTCAGCGAGGCCGAACGCCGCGCGGGCGAGAGCGAGGGCATCACCGCCCACTGGACGGTGATCCGCAACGGCGTGGACCTCGACCACTTCCGGCCCGGCGCACCGGACCCCGGCCAGGACCGGGCCGAGTCCCGCGCCGCACTGCCGCTGCCGCCCTCCTTCCCGGCCGACGGGCCGCTCGCCGTCTGCGTCGGCCGGATCTGCGCCCAGAAGGGCCAGGACCTCCTGCTGGAGGCCTGGCCCGAGGTGCTCGCGACCGTCCCCACGGCCCGCCTCGCCCTCGTCGGCGACGGACCCGACACCGAACGGCTGCGGCGCACCGCGGCGCTGTCCGGCACCGCCGTGCACTTCGCGGGCGCCGCAGCCGACATCCGACCGTGGCTTCGGGCCGCCGATCTCGTTGTACTGCCGTCGCGGTGGGAAGGCATGGCGCTCGCCCCGCTCGAAGCCATGGCCTGCGGTCGGCCGGTCCTGGTCTCCGACGTCAGCGGTGCCCGGGAGAGCCTGCCGCCCGGCCAGGGACGCCTGTGCCTGGTGCCGCCGGAGGACCCGACGGCACTGGCCAAGGCCCTGGGACGGCTGCTCGCCGAGCCGCGGCTCCTCGCCGAACTGGGGGAGCAGGCCCGGCAGCACGCCCGGACCGACTTCGACGTGCGGCGGACCACGGACGCGGTCAGCGGCCTGTACCACGAACTGCTGGGCAGGCCCCGGCCCTTGAACCAGGAGCGCATCAGCCGATGACGATGGACAGCGCACCCGCCCGGCACTCCGGGCAGGGCGGCACAGGGCCCGGCGGCAGCGCCTTCGCGCCCGCGCCCCACGCAGCAGCCCGCCGTTCCGCGACCGCCATCCACCCGCCGCGCGGACCCCGGGTCGACCGGGCCCGGTCCGCCGTACGCCCGCAGCGCGTCCGCCGCCGCAGCCGGGTGCTCCCCCTGCTCACCGCCGACGCCCTGGCCGCCGTACTCACCGCGGCCACCCTGCCCGGACCGGCGCTGCCCGTCCTGGCGGCGGCGCCGGCAGCCGCCGCGCTGCCCGCCCTGCTCGTCGCCCTGCACGCGCAGGCGGGCCTGTACCGGCCGCGCCTCGCCCCCTCCGCCCTCCTCGAACTGCCCGCCCTGGTGGGGCGCTCCGCCGTCCTGTGGTGCGCGGCCGCCGCCGTCGCGGCCGCCTTCGATCCCGGGCGCGCCATGGGCTGGACCGCGCTGCTCACCGCCGTGTGCCTGCAGGCCGTACTGGTCTGCGCGGGCCGCGGCGTCGTCAACCAGCTGCACCGCCGCGCCGCCGTACGCCGGCCCGCCTCCGCCCTCGTGGTCGGACCCGGCGCCGGGGCGAGCGCGGTGGCCGCCGCCCTGCACGGCCGCCCCGAGTTCGGCCTGCGCCCGGTCGGACTCGCAGACACCGCGGCCCCCGGAGACGGGGACACCGGGACCCTCCCGCTCCTGTCCACCCACGAGGACATCCGGCGCGCGGTCATCCAGAACACCGTCCGGCACGCGGTGTTCACCCGTCCGCCCGAGGCCGACGAGCGCACCGCCTCCCTGGTCAGGCTCTTCCACGACCACGGCTGCCGGCTGTGGCTCGCGGACCCGGCCGGCACCGCCAAGGTCACCGGCATGCGGTCGGCCCACCCCGCCGACCAGCTGTGGGGGTACGCCGTTCAGCCGCTGCTGCCGCGCCCCGCCCGGCCGCTGGAGCGCTGGGCCAAGCGCGCCATCGACTCCGTGCTCGCCCTGGTCGCCCTGGTGGGCGCCGCGCCCGTGATGCTGCTCTGCGCGGCGGCCGTACGCCTCTGGGACGGGCCCGGGGTGATCTTCCGTCAGGAGCGGGTCGGCCTGTACGGGCGCCCCTTCACCCTCCTGAAGTTCCGTACGCTGCGTGCCGACGCGCACGAGGCCGCCACCCGCTGGACGGTCGCGGGCGACCGCGGCATGAGCCCGGTCGGCTCCTTCCTGCGCAAGTCCTCCCTCGATGAGCTGCCCCAGCTGTGGAACGTCGTACGGGGCGACATGAGCCTGGTCGGGCCCCGCCCCGAACGGCCCTTCTTCGTCGCGAAGTTCTCCACCGTGCACCCCGGCTACGAGGCCCGCCACCGGATGCCCGTCGGGATCACCGGCCTCGCCCAGATCAACGGCCTGCGCGGGGACACCTCCATCGAGGACCGGGCCCGTTTCGACAACCACTACATCGACACCTGGTCGCTGTGGCAGGACCTGTGGATCCTCGCCCGCACCGCGGCCTCCTTCTTCCGCTTCCGGCTGGGGGGCAGCTGATGAGCCTCGCCGCCCCCGGACACTGGGCCCGGCCGGACGCGGCGGGCATGCTGCGCCGGCACTGGCCGCTGCTGCCGCTCGCCGCGACCGTGCTGTTCCTGCTCGCCCCGCTGCCGGCCGGGGACGCGACCGCATCCGGCAAGGTGGGCCCGGCCGACGCCGCCTCGCTGCTGCTGGTCCTCGTCTGCGCCGTGCAGGCGCTGCGCGGCCGGGTGCGGGCGCTGACCCCACTCGGCGTCCTCGTCCTCGGCGCGCCGGCCGTCGGCCTCGCGGTCGCGACGGTGACCGCGGGGGACCCGTACGCGGCCCTGCCGGGCTTCGTCCGCTACCTCCAGGTCTTCGTGCTGGTCCCGGCGGCCGTGGTGCTGCTGGTGCGCGACGCGCGGGAGTTCCGGATCGCGGCCGGCTGCTTCGTGGTCCTGGCGCTGGTGCAGGGCGCGGTCGGGGTCGTGCAGTACGCGACCCACACCGGCGCCTCCTACCAGGGCGAGGACATCCGGGCCGTGGGCACCTTCGGCCCCGGCGACGTGATGGGCATGGCCACGGTCGTCGCCTACGGGCTGATCGTCGCGACCGCGGCCGCGCTCGCCCCCGGACTGCCGACGCGCCTGCGCCGCATCGCCGCGGGCTGCGCGCTGGTGCTCGTCCTGCCGCTGGTCCTCTCCTTCAGCCGCGGCGCCTGGATCGCCACCCTCGGCGCGGCCCTGCTGGTGATGGCGCTGGCCGGGATCCGGCGGGCGCTCACGGTGCTCGCCGCGCTGGCCGCGGCCGGGGTGGTCCTGGTGGGCGGGCTCGGCGTCGGCTCCGAGATGGTCGCCGAGCGGCTGAACTCCATCACCCAGGTCTCCAGTGCCCCCGACCAGTCGGTGACCGACCGCTACACGATGTGGGCCGCCGCCGAGTCGATGTGGCGCGAGCGGCCGGCGGCGGGCGTGGGACTCAAGGGCTTTCCCGCCCACCGCGACGGCCACTCCTCGCTCGGGCTCTCCTCCGGCAGCGACACCGCCGGCGCGGGCCAGGCGTACATCCGCCAGCCGCTGCTCTCCCCGCACAACATGTACCTGCTGATCCTGAGCGAGCAGGGACTGATCGGGCTGGTCGCGCTGGCGGGCGGCTGGGCGGCCCTGCTGGTCGCCGGACTGCGGCGGCTCGCCTCCGGCGCGGGGGCGCGCATGCGGGACTGCGGGCTGGTCGCGACCGGGCTGTTCGTCTGGCAGCTGACCGACTTCCTCTACGCGGACATCGGCGGCCCGTCCACCGTCCTGACCGGCGTGATCGTCGGCCTGGCGGCCTGGTGGGCGCTTCCCTCCCCGGGTGGTGCGGATCCGCTGCGCGGGCGTGGCGTCGCCTCGGGCACCGTTTCCGGCCCGGCGGCTGTCCGGGGGAGGGCGTCCGGAAGCACCGGCACCGGCATCGGCGCGGGCATCGGGACACGGGGCCCGGTCCCCGAGAGTTCGAGCGGCCGGTGACGGGCACCACGCCCTGGCGGCCCGCCCCCGGCCCTCAGGCCGGGGCGGGCCCCACCCGCGTCCCGGGTTCCGCAGGGTACGCAGCGAATGCGTCCGCGGCCGAGGCGCGCGGCGGTGGTCCGGGCCCGGCGGCCCCCGGTCGGCCGGGCCACGACGGCCACCGGGCGACACCCCACCCGGCGGCGCCGGTACCGGCGGACCCGGGATTCGTCGCCGGGGGTCTGCCGGGCGGCGGGCCCGCCGTGCGGGAACCGCGGTTCGGCTCCGCGGGATTTCCGGGCGGGGCCCCGGCCGATCGCGGCGTGCGGGTGGCGGCGCGTGTCGCGAGCGGCGCCGCCGACGCGCCCGGAGCCCCGCCATCGGCCGGCGGCCGGCCGGGCTCCGAGGCCGCCGCGCCCGCCGTGTCCGCCGTCGGCGGGGTGCGGCGCGGGGATGCGGCCGCCGCGCCCGGCGGGGTGCGGCCCGGGGCCGCCCGGCGCCGCGTCGCGGCATCCGTACGGTCCGCCCCCGACGGGAGCCGGTTCGACGGCGAGCGTCGCGGGCAGGAGTCCGCCGTGTCCGCCACCCCCGACGGAAGCCGGTTCCGGCGTGCCCGCCGCCGCGGCGAGCCCGGCGAGCCCGCCGGACCGGGCGGGAGCAGGCCGGCCGAGCCCGCGGCGGGCGCTCCGCTCGGGCGGTTCCTGGCCAAGGCCGCCGCCGTGACCGCCGGGCTCACCGCCGCCGGGGCCCTGTTCGGGCTGGTGCGCGACCAGACCATCGCGCACCTCTTCGGCGCCGGGCACGACAGCGACGCCTTCCTCATCGCCTGGACCGTCCCGGAGATGGCCTCGACGCTGCTGATCGAGGACGCCATGGCGCTGCTGATGGTCCCCGCCTTCAGCCACGCCCTGGCCCGGCGGGCCGCCAGCCGGGCCGGGCTGACCCGCAGGGAGGCCCGCGCGCAGGACCCCGTGAGGATGCTGGTCGGGGCGACCCTGCCGCGGCTCGTCGTGCTCCTGGCCGCCGTCGCCGCCGTCCTCGTCGTCGCCGCGCCGGCCGTCGTGGCCGTGCTCGCGCCCGGCCTGCCCGACCCCGCACTGGCCGTCGAGTGCACCCGGCTGACCGCGCTGACCGTGCTTTCCTTCGGAGTCGCCGGCTACTTCAGCGCCGCCCTGCGCGCGCACCGCTCCTTCCTGCCGCCCGCCGCGATCTACGTCTCGTACAACATCGGCATCATCGGCACGATGGTGGCCCTCCACACCCTCTGGGGCGTGCGGGCCGCCGCCGCGGGCGTCGCCGTCGGCGGACTGCTGATGGCGCTCGTCCAACTCCCCGCCTTCATCAGGAACGTGGGATTCGGCCCGCCCCGGGCCAAACGCGCCGCCGCCCCGCGCAGCCAGCGCGACCGCGACCGCCCCACCCTCATCGCCTTCGGGGTCATCGCCCCCGTCATCCTGTTCGCCGTCTTCCGCCAGTCACAGGTGCTCGTCGAGCGGTTCCTGGCCGCCTCGCTCCCGTCCGGGGCGATCTCCCACCTCAACTACGCGCAGAAGGTCGCGCAGATGCCGATGGTGCTGTCGCTGATGATCTGCACCGTCACCTTCCCCGTCGTCGCCCAGGCCATGGCCGGCGGCGAGCGGGACAAGGCCCGCCGACGGGTGGAGCGGGACCTGGCACTGGCCTCGCTCGCCGTCCTGATGGGCACCGCGCTCGTCATCGGCTACGCCCCCCAGATCATCCAGGTCCTCTTCGAACGGGGCGCCTTCACCCACCAGGACACCCTCGCCACCGCCTCCGTCATGCGGGTCTACGGACTCGGACTGCTCGGCCACTGCCTCGTCGGGGCACTGTCCCGGCCCTTCTTCTCGACCGCCCGGCCCACCTGGTTCCCGGCGCTCGCGATGGGTGCCGGACTGCTCGTCAACATCGTGGCCGGAGCCTTCGCCGTCCGCTGGTGGGGCACCTACGGGATCGCCGCCGCCAACGCCGCCGGCATCTCCACCGCCGCCGCCCTGCTGCTCACCGGCCTCGGCCCGCGGATCATCGCCATCCACGTCCGCCGGGTCTCCGTCAGCATCGGACGGCTCGCGGTGGCCGCCGTCGCCGCCTGCGCCACCGGCTGGATCGCCGGGCCGATGATCCCCGATCCGCTGCTCAGCGCCGCACTCGGCTGCCTGCTCGTCCCGGCCATGTTCGGCGCCACCGGCATGGCCATACGCGCCCTCGAAGTCACCGCCCTGCCCGGTCAGATCTCCCAGTTCACGCAGAGGTTCCGCAATGCCCGCTGACACCGACACGGCGCCCGCCGCCGCGGTGGTCCCCGCCCGCCGGACCGCCTCGCCGTGGGTCCTGATGTACCACTCGGTCGCCGAGTTCACCGACCCCGCCGAGGACCCGTACGGCATCACCGTCACCCCCCTCGCCCTGGACGCGCAGCTGCTGTGGCTGCGCTCCCGGGGCCTGCGCGGGGTGTCGGTCGGCGAACTGCTGCGGGCCCGGGCGGCCGGACGCGGAGCCGGGCTCGTCGGCCTGACCTTCGACGACGGCTACACCGACTTCCTGACCCACGCGCTGCCGCTGCTCCAGCGCCACGGCTGCACCGCGACCCTCTTCGTGCTGCCCGGCCGGCTCGGCGTGGACAACGTGTGGGACCCGCTGGGACCGCGCAAGTCCCTGCTCACCGCCGAGGGAATCCGCGAAGTCGCCGCCGCCGGGCAGGAGATCGGCTCGCACGGCCTCCTCCACCAGGACCTCACCGCCACCCCCGACGACGTGCTCCAGCAGGAACTGCGGGGCAGCCGCGACCTGTTGCGCGAGCTGACCGGGACCCTGCCCGAGGGCTTCTGCTACCCGTACGGGCACCTCGACGCCCGGGTCGTCGACGCGACGCGGGCGGCCGGCTACGGCTACGCCTGCGCCATCGACCCCGGGCGGCTCGCCGGCCCGCACGCCCTGCCGCGCACGCACGTCAGCCAGGCCGACGGCGGCACCCGGCTGCGGGTCAAGCAGGTGCGCCACCGGGTCGGGGAGCTGCGGCGGGCGGTGTACCGGTGAAGCAGATCGAGGCCGTCAAGGCCCTGCACATCATCACCGGCCTCGGCGTCGGCGGCGCCGAGCAGCAACTGCGGCTGCTGCTGCGGCACATGCCCATGCGGTGCGACGTGCTGACGCTGACCAATCCCGGGCCGGTGGCCGAGGGGCTGCGCGCCGACGGCGTACGGGTCGTGCACCTGGGGATGCGCGGCAACCGGGACCTGGGGGCGCTGCCCCGGCTCGTGCGGTTCATCCGGCGCGGCCAGTACGACCTCGTCCACACGCACCTGTACCGGGCCTGCGTGTACGGGCGCCTCGCGGCCCGCCTCGCGGGCACCGGGGCGACCGTCGCCACCGAGCACTCCCTCGGCGAGGGCGAGATCGAGGGCCGGCCCCTCACGGGCGGGGTCCGCGCGCTGTACCTGGCCAGCGAGCGGCTCGGCGCGGCGACGGTGGCCGTGTCGGACACCGTCGCCGCCCGGCTGGAGGGCTGGGGGGTGCCGGCCGCGCGGGTCCACGTCGTGCCCAACGGCATCGAGGCCGTCCGCTTCCGTTTCGACGAGGGCGTCCGCCGGGCCACCCGGGCCCGCACCGGACTGCCCGAGCGGGCCTTCGTGGTCGGCGGGGTCGGGCGGCTGGTCCCGGGCAAGCGGTTCGACGTGCTGGTGCGGGCCGTGGCCGCGCTGCCGGGCGCACACCTGCTGCTGGCCGGTGACGGCCCGGAGCGGGCGGGGCTGCGCTGGCTGGCCGCCGAGCTCGGCGCGCAGAGCCGGATCCACCTGCTGGGCGAGCGGGACCCGCTGGGGGACAGCGCGGACGGCCGCACCCCGGGCATCCCGGCCCTGCTGGCCGCCATGGACGTCTTCGTCTCGCCGTCGCGGGAGGAGGCCTTCGGGCTCGCGGTCGTCGAGGCCCTGGCCGCCGGACTTCCGGTCCTGCACGTGACCTGCCCGGCCATCGACGACCTGCCCGCCGCCGAGGCCCCGGGGGCGCGCCGTATCGGCACCGGCACGGAGGAACTCGTCGCGGCGCTGCGCGGCCACATGGAGGCGGGTGCGCGCCGGCTGCCCCCGCCGCCCGTCGTGCGCCGCTACGACATCGCCGGCAGCGCGCGCCGGCTGCTGGACGTGTACGACCTCGCCCTCTCGGCCGCGCCGGGACCGCGGGTGCCGGGCCCCCTCACGGATCCGGGCGCGGACCCGGCCGGGGCTCCGGCCCCGGACCCCGCGGCGCGACCGGCGGCGGGGCTGACCGTGCCCGGGCCCGGCTCCCCCCGGCAGACGCCGGGCGCCCGTGGCTGATCCCCACCCCCGAAGGGGTCCCGGCCGGGACCCGAAGGAACCCACCTCCCTCCAGGAAGCGAGCACGACCATGGCCGACACCGCCGCGAAGAAGTCAGAGAAGCCGGAGAACCCCGAGAGGAAGCAGGAGCGCAAGGCCGACCACCGCTCCGGGAAGAGGCCCAGGCGGCGGCTCGGCCGGCCCCCCGTGTGGTGGCCGCTGCCCGCCTGCGCCGTGCTGGGGCTGGCCGCCGGCGGCGCGTACGGGGTGCTCAAGGCCCCCGAGTACGCCGCCACCAGCTATGTCGTCGCCGTTCCCGACGACACCACCGAGCCCGCCACCGCCCTCGGCTTCGCGCAGGCCTACGCCCGTATCGCCACCAGCAGTTCCACCCTCGCCTACGCGCAGCCCCGCGCGGGCATCACCGCGCGGGAGCTGCGCACGCAGGTGCGGGCCGAGACCTCGCCCGAGTCTCCGATGATCGCCATCACCGGCACCTCCAAGAGCCCCGCCGAGGCCGCCGACATCGCCAACGCCGTCGCCGACGCCCTCTCGCTGAGCAGCAACCAGGCCGCCAAGAACACCGGCGTCCAGCTCCTCCTCTTCAACCAAGCCGTGGCCCCCACCGACCCCGCCTCCCCGTCCGCCGCCATCAGCGGTGCCGTGGGGCTGTGCGCCGGCGGGCTGCTGGGCGGCCTGTGGCTGCTCGCCCGGCCCGGCCGCGCCCGACGCCCCGAGGAGGGCATTGCCGCGCCCGCGGCCGGACCGGTGGCCGAGCCGGTCGCGGAGCACGTCGCCGAGGAGTACGCCACTCTCCCCGCCCAGGGTGAGCCGGCCTCGGCCAAGGAGAAGGAGTCCGTGCGATGAGTTCGGGCTCCGCCGGGGCCCTGTCGGTGACGCTGTGCCGAGACCCCCGGCAGTTCGCCGCGCTGGAAGAGCCGTGGAACCGGCTCGTCCGCGCCTGTCCCACCGCCACCCCCTTCCAGAGCCACGCCTGGCTGCACTCCTGGTGGCTGTCGTACGGGAAGGACGGCCGGCTGCGGATCGTCCTCGTCCGGCGCGGCGGGGAACTGGTCGGCGCGGCCGCCCTGATGCTCGTGCACCGGCCGATTCCGCTGCTGGTGCCCCTCGGCGGCCCGATCACCGACTACTTCGACGTGCTCGTGGCCGCGGAGCACGCCGCCCAGGTCGTCCCGGCGCTGGCCCACGGTCTGCACCGGGCCGCCCGCAGTGCGGTGGTCGACCTGCGGGAGGTCCGTCCCGGGGCCGCCGCCGAGGAGCTGTTCAGGCAGTGGCCCGGGACCGGCAGCAGGCTGGCCGACTCCACGTGCATGGAGCTGCCGACCCTGCCGTTCGACGACCTGGTCAAGCGGATGCCGGCCTCCGGCGCCCAGCGGGTCCGGGCGAAGCTGCGCAAGACCGACGCGGCCGGGATCGAGGAGCACGAGGCCACCGAACAGGAAGTGCCGCGCGCGGTACGGAACCTGCTGCGGCTGCACGAGAAGCAGTGGCGCGGCCGCGGCGTGACCCCGGAGCACCTGCGCCCCCGCTTCGCCGAGCACCTCACCCGGGCCACCCGCCGGATGGTGCGGGCGGGGGAGGGCAGGCTGACGGAGTTCCGGCTGGACGGGAAGGTGGTGGCGGCCAACGTCACCCTGCTGTCGGCGGGACTCAGCGGCGGCTACCTCTACGGGGCGGACCCGGACCTGCGGGCGCGCAAGGTGGACGTGGCGACGCTGCTGCTGCGCCACGAGGCGCGGCGGGCGCTGGCGGAGGGCCGGCCGGTGGTGAGCTTCCTGCGGGGCAACGAGCCGTACAAGAACCACTGGCGTCCCCAGGCGGTCGTCAACCAGCGTTTCCTGCTGGCCACGAGCGCGCTCGCGCCCCTGCTGCGGCTGCACGAGTCGCAGGTGACGGGGCGCGAGCGGGCGGTCGACGCGCTGCGCGAGGCGCTGCCGGCCGCCAGGGACTGGCGGGCGCGGCTCAACGAACTGCGGGTGCGATGACCCGTCTAGAAGGGCCAGAAGCCGAAGTCGTCGCCCAGGTCGATCTTGATGCAGACCGACTGCTTGCCGACGAGCTCGGACAGCCACCCGCCGAAGTTGATCGGTACGCACCACTGCCTGCTGTTGAGGGGCGGCTGCTGCGGCTGCGGCAGGGGCTGGGTCGGAG
Source organism: Streptomyces sp. A0592 (assembly GCF_004795115.1). Lineage (NCBI taxonomy): Bacteria > Bacillati > Actinomycetota > Actinomycetes > Kitasatosporales > Streptomycetaceae > Streptomyces > Streptomyces sp. A0592. The sequence goes on along the minus strand of NZ_SSBM01000003.1, from coordinate 67,706 downwards.
TGGGCGTGGGCGTGGGCTTCGGCACGACCGGGCCCGGCGTGACGGGCGCCGTTGCCACGGGCGAGGGAGTCACGGGCGAGGGCTTCGGCACTTCGGGGCTGGGGGTGACGGGCTCGGGGACCTCGGGGCTCGGGCCGACGGGCGTCGGCACGAGCGGGCTCGGGGCCGCCGGAGTCGGCACCTCGGGGCTCGGCGCCGCCGGGCTCGGCACGACCGGACTCGGTTCCACCGGCGCGGGCTCGGTGACCTGCGGGGTCGGGACCTGGGGCGTGGGGACCTGCGGGGTCGGGACTTCCGGCGTCGGGACCTGAGGGGTGGGGACCTGCGGGGTCGGGACTTCCGGCGTCGGGACCTGAGGGGTGGGGACCTGCGGGGTCGGGACTTCCGGCGTCGGGACCTGCGGCGTGGGCACGGCCGGACTCGGCGCGACCGGGGTCGGCACCACGGGGGTCGGCACCACGGGCGTGGGCACGACCGGCGTCGGGACCACAGGGCCGGGCACCTCGGGCGTCAGCGCGTCCCGGAACACCTTCGCGGACTCCGGGTTCTGCTTGCACTGCCACACGCCGTGCGGACAGTAGTCGGTGATGGTGTGGTAGAGCGGCTTGTGCTGCGCGATCCACTGCAGCATGCGCCGCACGTACTCCGGGTTGTCGCCGCGCCGGAACAGGCCCCACTCCGGGTACGAGATCGCTTTGCGGCGTGCCCGTGCGAAGTCGACGTGCTTCTGGAGCCCGTACGGCTGGGAGATCTGGTCGTCGAAGTCCTCCCCGGGACCCTGGTCGTACGAGTCCATCCCGATGATGTCGACGTAGTCGTCGCCCGGGTAGCACTTCGTCCATCCGATCGCGTCCGTACCCCGGTTCGGGGCGAAGTCGAACTTGAACTTCTGGCCGGGCACGGCGCGCATCACGGTGACGATGCGCCGCCAGTACAGCTTCCAGTTCGCCGGATCGGGGCGGCAGCGGTGGGTGTAGGTGATGCCGTTCATCTCCCAGCCGAGCACGATCACGGTGTCCGGCACGCCCAGCGACACCAGCCGCTCGGCGAGCCTGCGGAAGTGCTCGTCGTACTCGCCCTGCGCGCCCGCCCGGATCAGCCGGGCCACCTGCTGGTCGGGCACCCGTGCTTCGTTGCGCGCCTGCATGGGCACGTTGAGGACGAACATCCGGTCGTCGTCCGCCAGGCGCCACCGCGCCCAGTCCTCCAGGAAGGAGACCCGGCCCTCGATGCCCGCCCACTGGTCGCCCGGGAGATAGGTGTGGCCGACCCGGATCTGCCTCCCGCCGAGCCAGCGCGAGAGGTGCGGGATACGGGCCACCCCGTCGGGCCCGTAGTCGAGATAGGCGCCCATGGCGGCGCCGGAGTCCTCGGTCCGGTGCTCGTCCGGCGTCGCGAGGGCGGCCCCGGTGGCGAGCAGTCCGGCCGTGACCGTACCGATGCAGGTGCTCGCCAGTCGGCGGCGTGGTGTGGGCATGGCGTCTCCCGAGCTTTCCTGAATCGGTGTGCTTGCCAAAGACGTTAGGCATCAGATCTGACGAATGGCCTGTTCGGTGACTGCCGCGTAGGCCATTAGCAGCTGCACACCACCCCCGCTTGGTCCGACTAGGTGAAAGACACCGTTGCCATGCACGCGTTCGCCAACCATGTGCCCGCCGTTGTGCTCAGACTCGACCGCAATCCGTTCCACCACGGAACCCTCGGCGCCGTCAGATCCCTTGGCCGCAAGGGCGTGGAGGTCCATGCCGTCGTCGAGGCCGGGGGAGGTCCCATGGGGCGTTCGCGGTACCTGCGCGCTGTGCATCCCGGGCCCGTCGGCGGGCTGGACCCGGAGGCGCCCGAGGCACTGCTGGAGTGCCTGACCGGGGTGTCGGAGCTGATCGGCCGCCCGGCCGTGCTCATCGCGATGGACGACCTGAGCGCCATCGCCGTGTCGCGGGTCGCCCCAGTGCTCCGCGAGCGATTCCGGATCCCCCATCAGCCCGACAACCTGCCCGCCCGGGTGGCGGACAAGGCCGAGCTGTCGCGCCTGTGCGCGCGGTGGGACGTGCCGCATCCGGAGACCGTGGTCCCGGCGAGCGGGGCCGAGGCGGCGGAGGCGGCCTGGCGGTTGGGCCTGCCGGTGGTGGCCAAGTGGAGCCGTCCCTGGCTGCTCCCCTCCGAGGCGGACGGGCTGCGCAGCACCACGCTCGTGCACACCGCGGCCGAGGCGCGCCGGCTGTACGAGCGCTCCGCGGAGGCGGGGAGCCGGCTGCTGCTCCAGCGGTTCCTTCCGGCAGGTCCGGACACCGACTGGTTCTTCCACGGCGCCTTCACCCGCGGCGGGCATCCGCTGCTCGCCGGATCGGGCCGCAAGGAGCTGTCCTGGCCGGTGCGCACGGGGCTGACGGCGGTGGGGCGGTGGCTGCCGGACCCGGCGGTGGAGGAGGCGGCGCTGCGGCTCGCCGAACGCCTCGGCTACCAGGGGATCCTGGACCTGGACTTCCGCCGGGACGAGCGCGGGGTCTTCCGGCTGGTGGACTTCAACCCCCGCCCGGGCGCACAGTTCAGGCTGTTCACGGACACGGCCGGACTGGACGTGGTGCAGGCGATGTACCTGGATCTGACGGGCCAACGGGTCCCGCGGCCCTCGGGCGGCGCGGGTCGCGTCTTCGTCGCGGAGAACTACGCGCTGCTGGCGGCGGTCCGGGGCCGTTCGCTGCCGCGCCGCAGCCGGGCGGCGGACCCCGCGCCCCCGAAGCCGGGACCGGCCGCGGAGCGGGGGCAGGTCGCCGAGCGGGGGCAGGTCGCCGAGCGGGCGCAGGTCGAGGCGGCCTGGTTCGCGTCGGACGACCTCCGGCCGTTCCTGGCCATGCTCGCGGCGTTCCTGGGGCGCGGCGCGGCCAAGGGCGTCCGGGTCCTGCGGGGCGTGCCGGCGCAGGGCCGCCGCACCGCGCGCGCGGTCGTCCGTACGCCCCGGCAGCGCGGGCGGGAGCAGCCGGGCGTGACCACTCCCGGGGCGGTCTCCCGCCCCGTCCCGCCGGAGGCCTCGGCCGAGCCGGACGAACTGGTGACCCGTTGACCGGGTCCGGACCGGCGGTCGGGGCCGGGCAGGTGACCAAGGTGCTGGAGGAGCGGTCGTGACGCGGATCGACGATCTCGTGGTGATCGGCGCGGGCCCGTACGGGTTGTCGATCGCCGCCCACGCGGCCGGCGCGGGTCTCGGCGTACGGGTGCTGGGGCGGCCCATGGCCTCGTGGCGCGACCACATGCCCGAGGGCATGTATCTGAAGTCGGAGCCGTGGTCCTCCAACCTGTCCGCGCCGGACGGGCGGCACACCCTGGCCGAGTACTGCGCCTCCCTCGGCACCGTGGCGGAACACGGCACTCCGCTGCCGATCGGCACGTTCAGTGCGTACGGGATGTGGTTCGCCCGGCACGCCGGGCCGCAGGTGGAGGAGGTGACCGTCACGGAGGTGACCCCCGAGGGCGACGGCTTCCGCGTCCGCACCGCCGAGGGACCGCCCCTGCTCGCCCGCACGGTCGCCGTCGCGGTCGGGGTGATGCCCTTCACCCGGCACCCCGAGGCGCTGGCCGGCCTCCCGCCCGCCCACTACTCGCACAGCAGCGGCCACCGGGACCTTTCCGGCTTCGCCGGCCGCGAGGTCGCCGTGCTCGGCGCGGGGCAGGCGGCCCTGGAGACCGCCGCCCTGCTGGCCGAGCAGGGTGCGCGGCCGTGTCTGGTGGCCCGGCGGTCCCGGCTGAACTGGAACACCGTCCCGCAGCCGCTGAGCAGGCCCGCGCTGCGCGCCCTGCGCGAGCCGCACAGCGGCCTCGGCACGGGCTGGCGCAGCTGGGCGTGGTCGGAGCTGCCCTGGGCGGTGCGCCGGCTGCCCGCGCACACCCGGGAGCGGATCGCGGCGACCGCGCTGGGCCCGGCCGGCGCCTGGTGGCTGCGGGACCGCTTCGAGCGGCGCGTGCCGGCGCTGCTCGGGCACCGGCTGCACCGGGCGGTGGTGGCGGGGGACCGGACACGGCTCGGGCTGACCACGCCCGCGGGCGAATCGGTGGTCCTGGAGGTCGCCCACGTCATCGCGGCCACCGGCTTCGTTCCGGACCTGGCCCGGCTGGGAATGCTCGACGCGGGGCTGCGCGCCGCGCTGACGACCGTGGGCGGCGGCAGCGCCCCGGAACTGGACCCCGGCTTCGAGTCCTCGTGGCCCGGACTGTTCTTCGCGGGGCTGCTGGCGGCTCCCTCATTCGGCCCTTCCATGCGATTCGTGCACGGCGCGGGCTTCACGGCGGGGAGACTGGTGAGAGGAGTCCGCAAGCGCCTCGGTGCCCGGGGTCCGCGGCCGGGCTCCCCCGGTGTCGCCCGGCTCGTCCGGGCTGCTTCCCCCGGGCCGGCCCCGGGGGTACCCCCGGGGCATCCGAAGACGTACCTGCGGTGAGATCCGCAGTGAGAAGGGGTCCGTGATGAGCACGGAGCGAGCGCAGGGCCGCGGCTGGGTACGCATTCCCGCCAGCCGCGGCGAACAGTCCGCCACGGGCATGACCGCCGGGCACGACCGGTCCGCGTACCCGGGGCCGTACGGGGGCCCGCACCAGGGACCGTACGCGGGCCCGCACCCGGGTCCGTACGCGACGGCCGCCGCCACGGACCAGGCCACGATCTACCTCTCCGTCGTCAAGCGCTGGCGGGAAGCCGGGCGCACCCTTCCGGGGCATCCCGACGAGGAGTGGGAGCGGCTGATCTCCCAGCCCTGCTGGCCCGGCCGATAGGGGGTGCGGACGGTGGCAGCGGCGGAGCGCGACGGACCCGGGCCGGCCCGGCGGACCCCCGTGACCGACGCCGGGGAGCGGCTCGCGCTGAACGGCATGGGCAGCTTCGAGTGGGACCTGGGCACCGGGACGGTGGCGCTGGACGCGGCCGCCATGGCGGTGTTCGACCTGGAGCCGGAGGAGTACGACGGCACCGCGGAGGGCGCCGCGCTGCGCGTGCGGCCCGAGGACGCGGCCCGGCTGCGCGCGACCATCGCCGGCGTCCTGGCGGAGGGCGGGGAGACGTTCGGCGCGTACTTCACGGTGCACCGGCGCGACGGCCGCGACCAGTGGACGCACACCACGGGCCGGGTGGTGCGGGACGCCGGGGGCCAGGCGCTGCACATCGCCGGGATCGTCCGGGACGCGGCGGCGGAGCTGGCCCACGCGACGCTGCTGCGCAAGCTGGAGGCGGCGCGCGCCCAGCAGACGACGATCGTGCAGCGGACCACCGAGGCCCTGTCGCGGGCGGTGACGGTCGACGACGTCACGGCCGCGCTGACCGGAGCGGGCGCGCTGGAGCGGCTCGGGGCGGACGGGCTGGCCCTGGGGCTGGTCGAGGGCGGCACCATGAAGATCATCGCGCTGAGCGGGGAGTCGCTGGAGATCCTCAGCGAGCGCCGGTTCACCCGGATGGACGGGTCGCTGCCGCTCTCGCACGCGGTGCTGACCAGGCAGGCACGTTTCGTCACCTCACTGAGCGAACTCGGCGGCGAGTTCCCGCTCCTCGCGGACTACCTGAACCGCATCCGGTTCGACGCCGCCGCCTACCTGCCGCTGATCGCCCAGGCCAAGGCCATCGGCGGACTGGTGCTCTTCTACCGGCAGCGCGAGGAGTTCAGCCCGGAGGAGCGCAACCTGTGCCTGGGACTGGCGGGCATCGTGGCCCAGTCGCTGCAGCGGGCGCTCCTGTTCGACCAGGAGCGGGAGTTCGCGACGGGCCTGCAGGCGGCCATGCTGCCGCGCCGGATCCCGGAGATCTCCGGCGGGGAGATCGCGGTCCGCTACCACGCCGCGTGGAGCGGGCGGGAGGTCGGCGGGGACTGGTACGACGTGATTGCGCTGCCCCGCAACCGGGTCGGCATCGTGGTGGGCGACGTACAGGGCCACGACACGCACGCGGCGGCCATCATGGGCCAGCTGCGGATCGCGCTGCGGGCGTACGCGGGCGAGGGCCACCCGCCGTCCACCGTGCTGGCACGCGCCTCGCGCTTCCTCGCCGAGCTGGACACCGAGCGCTTCGCCACCTGCATGTACGCACAGGTGGACCTGGAGACGGGCGGCGTACGGGCGGTCCGCGCGGGCCACCTCGGCCCGCTGATCCGGCACACGGACGGGCGAACGGGCTGGCCCAACGTGCGCGGCGGTCTGCCGCTGGGCCTGGCCTCGGCCTTCGAGCAGGAGGAGTTCCCCGAGACCCAGCTCGACCTGGTCCCCGGCGAGACGCTCGTGCTGTGCACCGACGGCCTCGTGGAGGAGCCCGGCACGACCATCACCGCGGGCATGGACGCCCTCGCCCACGCGGTGCGCAGCGGCCCCGAAGGCGCCGGCGCGCTCGCCGACCACCTCTCCGACCGGCTGTGGGAGCGCTGGGGCTCCGGGGACGACGTGGCCCTGCTGGTGCTGCGCCGGGCCCCCGACCCCGGCACCCACCGGGCGCCGCGCATCCACCAGTACATCCACCAGGCGGACCCGGAAGGCCTCTCGGACGCCCGCTACGCCCTGCGCCAGGCCCTGCGCGACTGGGGTGTGCCGGAACTCGCCGACGACGTGGAGCTCGCGGCGGGGGAGCTGCTGGTCAACGCCCTGCTGCACACCGACGGCGGGGCGGTGCTGACCATGGAGGTGCTGCCGGAGCCGGTGCGGCGGATCCGGCTGTGGGTCAAGGACCGCTCCAGCGTGTGGCCGCGTCGGCGCAGCCCGGGCGAGGCCGCCACCACGGGGCGCGGGCTGCTGCTGGTGGACGCCCTGGCCACGCACTGGGGCGTGGAGTCCCGGGGCGACGGCAAGGCGGTGTGGTGCGAGTTCGACGTCGCCGACAGCCCCCGCAGCGCGGGGTGACCGGCCGGACACGCCGAGTTGTGGGCGGCGGATGCCGGGGCGATGATGCCGACCATGGAACGGAACGCGCTGTGCGCAGGCTGAGCAAGGGTGCCGTGACCGGCATCCTCGCCGTGCTGCTGCTGGCCGCCGGAGTGCCGACGGTCGTGGACTGGACGACGGGACGGCCGCACGCGGACCCCGGGTGCCAGGCGGTGGCCTTCATGTCGATGACGGGCGTCGCGCCCGAGTGCCGGTCCCGGTAGCGGCGGCTACCGGGAAGACGCCACGGCCGCGCACGGGTTCAGTGCCTGCGGACCTCGACGTCCTGCCTGTCCTGGGCGACCGTGGTGACCGACCTCGGCATCAGGCCCGAGAGGTGGATCTCCTGGAGTTCGGCGGTGACCACCGCGTCGCCCGGGCGCACGTTCACCCAGTGGCCCGGGGCCGTGGCCACCCACCGGCGCTCCGTGCCGTCGCAGACGGGCTGCTCCGCGCCGATGCTCAGCCGGCCGCCCTCGTGCTCGACGGTCGCCTTGATCTGCATCGCCCCCGTGGGTGAAGCCTGCTCGCAGTGGTAGGACCCGGAAAGGGTGACGGTGCCGTCGCCCGCGACGTACGCGTCGTGATGTACGGAAATACCTTGATTGAAAACGGTGGCGCCGGCCGGGGCGCAGAACAACGTGGTGGCGGCCAGTGCCGAGAAGGCCGCAAGGGCCATTCGGCGGGGGGAGACGCGCATTCTTCCTCCAGGGGGTGCGGGCGGCGGTATTCCACCGGAACGCATTGTGCTGGCAGGTGGGCGTACGCACTCGCTCCCCGCACTCGTGTCGGTGTGTGCAATTGCCTGCCCGGGCGCGTGAAACTGGCCGCAATACGTCCCCGAAGGGATCTTGCATGCGCCAGCCCGCCCTCCCCGCCCTCGCCCTCCTCCCGCTGCTGCTGTTCGGAGCCTCCGCCTGCCAGAGCGTCCCCGAGGGAGCCGCCCTCGCCCCGGCCGCGGCGCCGGCCGTCCCGGTGGACGACGGTGCTCCGGGCGGCGAGGCGGGTCCCGTACGGCCGGGCACGAAGGATGCCCATGTGGGTGACGCCGTACGGGTGCACGGCACGCAGGTCGGCCGTCACCTGGAAGTCGTGCTCGGCGCCTACGTGGACCCGGCGATCAGTGCCGACAAGAACTTCGCCCCGCCCGCCGGCAAGCGCTGGGTGGCCGCCTCGATGTCCTTCGTCAACGTGGGCGGTGCCTCGTACGGGGCTCTCGGACGCATGTGGGCGCACGACGGCGCGGGACAGCGCCACCCGGTGGTGCCCACCGGTGAGCTGACGACCGGCAAACCGATCGTCTTCGATTCCCTGGAGGTCGGTGAGCGGGCAGAGGGGTGGGTGGTGTTCGAAATCCCGGAAAACGCGCGCATTGTGCGGCTCGAATACCAGGACGCGAACATCAGGGCGAATACCGGAGAGGGTTTCTGGGCCGTCTAGCCCGCCCGGGTGAAAGGCCGTGAAAGGCCCGGGCGCGGGACCACTAGGGTGCGGCGCATGACTTCTACTCAAGCCGAAATCGACCGGTCCCAGCTCGGCACCCTTTCGGTGCTCGCCTGGATCGGCGACCCCTCCGAGGCGCACGACATCCCGTACCTCCTCGCCTACACCCTGGGCGACGGCCCGGGCGGCCGGGAGGCGGGCGAGGCGGCGGCCCGCGGGCTGCTGGAGGAGATCGGCCTGCCCATCGGCGACGTCGTCATGGACGGCACCCGCAACCCGGCAGGCTTCCCGGTGCAGATCCTGCTGGAGGGCAACCAGATCGCGCTCACCCTGCCCGGGATGAACGCGCAGTGCACCGCCCCCGACGAGTGGGTCGCCGCGGCGGACGAGAGCGGGCAGGCGTACTTCCTCTTCGCCACGCGCGCCTGGCCTGAGGCGGTCCCCGGGCGGCCGGTCGACGCGAAGACCCTCCAGGCCTTCGCGGGCGACGAGGAGGTCCTCACGGGCAGCGCCCACTGCGTGCTCTCCGTGCGGCGCCTGCAGAAGTAGCCGCTCGCCGGGCGGCCGCCACCGCCCCACCCGCTCCGGCCGCCGGGCTCCCAGCCTGCCCGGTGGCCGGCCCCTCCTCCCGTGGGGTCCCGCGCAGGGCCCGCCTCAGGGCCGCTCGAAGGCGAACCTGAGCGAGCGGACCCGGTTGTCGAAGTTCGAGCCCGCCAGGTCCGGCAGGCCCACCGCGCGCAGCCCGACCGGCCGGGTCAGCAGCTCGCGGAAGAGCGCCTTCATCTCGACCCGGGCCAGGTGCGCGCCCAGGCAGAAGTGCGGTCCGCCCCCGCCGAAGCCCAGGTGCGGATTGGGCGAGCGGGTGATGACGAAGGCGTCGGGGTCGGGGAAGACCGCCTCGTCGCGGTTGGCGGAGGCGTAGTACAGGACCACCTTCTCGCCGGGCCGGAAGACGCGGCCGCCCATGGTGTGCTCGGCGACCACCGTCCGGCGGAACTGGATGATCGGCGTCGAGTGCCGGATCATCTCGTCCACCGCGCCGTCCGCGTACGTCTCGAAGTCCGACAGCAGCAGGTCCCGCTGGTCGGGGTGGTCGGTCAGCAGGGTCAGCCCGTGGGTGATGGCGTTGCGGGTGGTCTCCACCCCGGCGACCATCAAGAGGGAGAAGAAGGCGCCGAGTTGGCGGGCTCCGAGGGCCTGGCCGTCGACGTTCGCGCAGACCAGCGCCGAGATCAGGTCGTCGGTGGGGTTCCTGCGCCGCTCCCGGCCGATGCCCGCCACCATCCGCTGCATCCGGGCGAGCGCGCGCAGCCCGCGACCGGGCATCCGCAGCCGGGAGGCCAGACCGCGCTCCACGCCGATGTTCTCGGAGGCGTGGTTGACCCGGTCGGCGATCTCGGCGCGGAAGTGCTCCGGGATGCCCATCATGTTGCAGATGACCTCCAGCGGCAGCCGGGAGGCCACGGCCGAGACGAACTCGTCCGGCCGGTCGGCCAGTACGTCGTCGACGATGCGGGCCGCCACGGCGTGGATGTCGGCCTCGGCGGCGGCCAGCAGGCGCGGGGTGAAGGCCCGCTGGACGATCTTGCGGAGCTGGGCGTGGTCCGGGCCGTCGAGGTTGACCATCGAGTCGCCGAACAGGGCCCGGACCCAGCGGGCCGGTTCCGGGGTGGTCACACCGGGGGCACTGGCGAAGACCTTGGGCAGTCGGCTGGCCTCCTGCACGTGGGCGTGCCGGACGAGGGCCCAGTGGCCGGACCCCTCGGGCACGAACACGGGGCCTTCGGCGGCGCGCAGGCGGGCGAAGGCGGCCAGCCGGTGGGCGGGCGGCTGCTGCCAGAAGCCCGGCTCGGCCAGCTCCCTGCCGGGGTCGGTGCCGTGGCGTTGCGGCGGGAGTGTCATGGCCGTGGCCTCCAGTCGGTGCGGATCGTCCTGCTCGTTCTGCGCTGGAGAACGGCGGCGGGGGCGCGGGAGTGACGGTTCGGCCGCCCCTGCCGCCGCGGCCGCTACAGGGCCTCGCCGCCCCGCCGCCCGGCCAGGACCACGCCGACGGTGACCGTGACCACCGCGACGAGTCCCGCGTAGAGCACGGCGTAGGCACCCGTCCAGGTGCAGGCGAGGGTGACCAGGGCGGCGACCGGCAGCACCAGTTGCTGGGCGAGGCCGCGCTTGAAGTGGCGCGAGTGCAGCAGCCACACCATGAAGAGGAAGGCCGCGGCCGGGACCATGACGGAGGCGTTCGCGGAGACCTGGGAGATGTGCGCCTTGCCGACCGCGTGCTCGACCGCGACCTCGATGCCCGCGCCGATCGCCGCGCCCGAGGCGAAGATCAGCAGGTGGCCGTAACCCCACGGGATGGCCTCCCGGTTGGAGGTCAGGTGCTGGTGCATCGGTACGGCGAAGTAGATCCACCACGCGGCGAAGACGATCAGCAGCCCGCCCCCGGCGAGGGGCAGCAGCAGGTCGAGGGCCTCGTGCTCGTCGAGCGCGGACTTCACGGCCACCGTGCTCGCCGCGATCGTCTCGCCGAGCACGATGATGGTGAACAGCCCGTACCGCTCGACGATGTGGTGGGCGTGCCACGGCGTCTGGTGGCCGCGCTCGGCGATCACCGGGACCAGCAGCTCGGCCGCGACCAGCACCAGGAACAGCCAGCGCTTGGCGTCGTCCGGCGCGAAGAGCAGAGCCACCCAGCCGGCCTGGCAGATCACCAGCCCGGCCGCGTACTTCAGGGCCGCGGTGCGGGCGGAGCCGCTCTCACCGGCGGCGGCCCGCAGCCACTGCGCCGTGAGCGCGACGCGCATGATGATGTAGCCGACGACGGCGATCGTCCAGTCGTTCTCGTCGAAGGCCTCGCTCACCCCCGCCGCGTAGACGAGGACGCCGGCGATCTGGACGAGCGTCGCGATCCGGTACGGCACGTCGTCGCAGTCGTAGGCGGAGGCGAACCAGGTGAAGTTCATCCAGGCCCACCACACGCCGAAGAAGACGAAGAAGTAGCCGATCACCCCGGTGCCGGGATGGCCCTCCGCGAGCGCGTGCACGAGCCGGGCGCCGGCCTGTGCGACCGCGACGACGAAACAGAGGTCGAAGAACAGCTCCAGCGGGGTCGACGCGCGGTGGTCCTCGTCCCGGCTGCGGGCGGTCATGGGGGTGTAGGCCATACCGGCCAGGAGACCAGGGCGGTGAGGCGCCGCAGCTCAGGCGCGCTGCCCCGGGCGGCGGCTGTGCCCCGGGCGGACGCTGTGCCCGGGATGGCGCCGTGCCTGCGGGCGGGCGAGGTGGCCCACACGGCCCGGAGACGGCCGGACCAACGCACTGGGGGCGGCGGGACCTTGTTCCGTCGCCCGCGGTGCCTTCTGCTCTGCCGCGGGACGGTGCCCTTCCCGGAAGGTGGATACGTCAGGACTCCCCTCGCAGTTCAGGACCCCGCCATGAGTACCGCCACCCAGGAAGCAGTGCAGCGGCCGCCGCTCGCCGATCAGGCGCAGTACCGCCCCGGCCGCACCATTACCCAGTGGTCGCCCGAGGACCCGGTCTTCTGGCGCTCCATGGGGAAGCGGGTCGCCACCCGCAACCTGTGGATCGCGGTGCCGGCGCTGCTGGTGGCCTTCGTCGTCTGGCAGGTCTGGAGCATCACCGCCACCAACCTGGGGGACGTCGGTTTCGGCTTCTCGCAGTCCCAGCTCTTCTGGCTGACGGCGGTTCCCGGCCTCACCGGCGGAACCGCGCGCATCTTCTACACCTTCCTCGGCCCGCGGATCGGCCAGCGCCGCTTCACCGCACTCTCGACGATCGTCCTGGTCGTCCCGCTGCTGTGGCTGGGCTTCGCGGTCCAGGACACCTCCACCCCGTACGCCACGATGGTCATGATCGCGGCACTGTGCGGCATCGGCGGCGCGAACTTCTCCTCCTCGCTCGCCAACATCGGCTTCTTCTACCCGAAGCAGGAAAAGGGCAACGCGACCGGGATCAACGGCGGCCTGGGCAACCTCGGCGTCTCCGTGGTCCAGCTGCTGACCCCCATCCTGATCACCTCCTCCGTCCTGGCCATCGGCGCCGGCCAGAAGAAGGCGAACGGCTCGGAGATCTACCTCCAGAACGCCGCCTTCGTGTGGGTGCCGGTCCTGGTCGTGCTGGCGGCGGTGGCCTGGTTCGGGCAGAACGACCTGAAGGTCGCCTCCACCCCCTTCAGCCAGCAGAAGATCATCTTCAGGCGCAAGCACAACTGGCTGATGACCTACCTGTACGTCGGCACCTTCGGCTCCTTCATCGGCTTCGCGGCGGCCCTCCCGCTGCTGATCAAGACCACCTTCCCGGCGTACTCCGTGGCGACCTACGCGTGGATGGGCCCGGCGCTGGGCGCGCTGGCCCGCTGGGCGGGCGGCTGGATCGCCGACAAGCTGGGCGGCGCCCGCGTGACCATCCTGTCGTTCGTGGGCATGGCCGCCTCGATCATCGGAGTGATCACCTTCCTGCCGGCCGGCTCCGGCCAGGGCTCCTTCACCGGCTTCTTCCTCTGCTTCCTGGCGGCCTTCTTCTTCTCGGGCGTCGGCAACGGCTCGACCTTCCGGCAGATCCCCGTCATCTTCCGGGGGCAGCACCTGAAGGGCCTGACGGAGGGCACCCCGAGGTACGCGGCGGCCCTGCGGCAGGCGGAGATCGAGTCGGGTGCCGTCACCGGTTTCACGGCCGGCATCGCTGCCTACGGCTTCTTCTTCATCCCGGCGATGTTCGCCAACTTCTCGGTGACGAGCGCGATGTGGGGCTTCGTGGGCTTCTACGCGTCCTGCGTCGTGGTGGCCTGGTGGTTCTACGCCCGCCCCGGCGCCGAGGCCCCGAGCTAGGCCGCCTCTCCCGGATCCTGCCGGGCCCGCGCAACGCGGAAGGGCGGCGTACTCCGACGGTGTCGGAGTACGCCGCCCCCGGGTGCGGCGGTCACGGGCTACTTCGGGTCCTGGCCGAACTTCGAGGCCGACCAGCGGTAGCCGAGGACCGCGAGGCCCAGGCACCAGGCGAGAGCGATCCAGCCGTTGTTGCCGATCCCGGTGCCGAGGAGGAGGCCGCGGAGGGTCTCGATGGCGGGGGTGAAGGGCTGGTACTGGGCGATCGGCTGGAACCAGCCCGGCATCGCCTCGATCGGGGTGAACGCGCTGGAGATCAGCGGGAGGAGGATCAGCGGCATCGCGCTGTTGCTGGCGGCCTCGGCGTTCGGGCTGGCCATGCCCATGCCGACCGCGATCCAGGTCAGGGCGAGGGCGAACAGGGCGAGGAGGCCGAAGGCCGCGAGCCATTCCAGGGCGGTGGCGTCCTTCGAGCGGAAGCCGATGGCGACGGCGACCGCGCCGACGAGGACCACGCTGGCGACCGACTGCAGCACGCTGCCGACGACGTGCCCGACGAGGACGGAGCCCCGGTGGATCGCCATCGTGCGGAAGCGGGCGACGATCCCCTCGGACATGTCGGTGGCGACGGACACCGCGGCCCCGATCACGGTGGAGCCGATGGTCATCAGCAGGATGCCCGGGACGACGTAGGCGATGTACTCGGAGCGGTCGGCGCCGCCGCCTCCCATGCCCGCGCTCATCACGTCACCGAAGATGTAGACGAAGAGCAGGAGCAGCATGACCGGGGTGAGCAGCAGGTTCAGCGTCAGGGACGGGTAGCGCCTGGCGTGCAGGAGGTTGCGGCGCAGCATCGTCGAGCAGTCGCGGACGGCGAGCGGGAGGGAGCTCATCGGACGTTCTCCTTGGGCTGGTCGGGGATGGCGGTGCCGCCGGTGAGGGCGAAGAAGACGTCGTCGAGGTCGGGGGTGTGCACGGTCAGCTCGTCGGCCTCGACGCCGGCGGAGTCCAGCCGGTCGAGCACGGAGCGCAGGTCGCGCTGGCTGCCGTCGCTGGGGATCTGCAGGGACAGGGCCTCGTCGTCGCGGGTGGTCCCGGTCAGGGCTCCGGCGGCGGACCGGTAGGCGGCCGGGTCGGTGAAGCGGAGCCTGACGTGCCCGCCCGGGACGAGCCGCTTCAGTTCGCCGGCGCTGCCCTCCGCGGCGATCCTGCCGTCGTGGAGCACGGCGATGCGGTCGGCGAGCTGGTCGGCCTCCTCCAGGTACTGGGTGGTGAGGAAGACGGTGACGCCGCCGGTGACGAGCTCGCGGATGATCTGCCACATGGTGTGGCGGCTGCGGGGGTCGAGGCCGGTGGTCGGTTCGTCGAGGAAGATCACGCGCGGCCCGCCGACCAGGGTCATGGCGATGTCGAGGCGGCGCTTCATGCCGCCGGAGTAGGCGGCGGCGGGCTTCTTCGCGGCCTCCACCAGGTCGAAGCGCTCCAGGAGTTCGCCGGTGACGCGGCGCCCTTCCCGCCTGGACAGGTGGTGCAGGTCCGCCATGAGGAGCATGTTCTCCTCGCCGGTGATCAGTCCGTCGACCGCGGAGAACTGGCCGGTGACGCCGATCGCGGCGCGCACGGCCTGCGGGTCGGCGGCCAGGTCGTGGCCGGCCACGCGCAGTTCGCCGGCGTCGGCGGTGACGAGGGTGGAGAGGATCTTGACGGCGGTGGTCTTGCCGGCGCCGTTCGGGCCGAGCAGGGAGAAGACCGTGCCGGCCGGTACGGCCAGGTCGATGCCGTCGAGGACCGTCTTGTCGCCGTAGGACTTGCGCAGCCCGCGGGCTGCGATGGCCGGGTCGGTCATGGGGGGAGCTCCTTCGGGGGCTGCGGGTCGGGGGCTGCGGGTCAGAGGCTGCGGGCGGTGATGTCGCCGTAGGCGGTGGTGGCGTGGATGGCGAGGGCCGTGCCGCCGCCGGTGTTCTTGAGGGCGTTGCGGACGCGGCCGTAGGAGGTGCCGGCGTCGAGGGTGGCGTCGGCTCCGCGGGCGGCGCCGATGGAGATGTCGCCGGCCTGCGTCCGCAGGACGACCGTGCCGTGGGCGGCCTCGGTGACGTGCAGGTCGCCCTTCTGGGTGCTGATCTCCGCGGGGCCGCCGAGGCGGCCGACGGTGATGTCGCCGGCCTGGAGGGTGAGGCGGGCGCTCGCGGTCTCGTCGAACTTGACCTCGCCGTGCGCGCTGTCGAGGGTGACGTCGCCGAGCCGTCCGACGCCCCGGATCTCGGCGCTGGCGGTCTTGGCCTCGACGCGGGAGCCGGCGGGGAGCTGGACGGTCACCTCGACGGCCCCGGGGGTGCCGAGGATCCGGTTCTTCGGCTCCGCGGCCTCGATCCGCAGGACGCCGTCGCCGTACTCGACCGTGATCTGCTCCGCGGCCTTCACGTCGCGGCCCTTGGCGGCATCGGCCGGGAGGATCTCGACGGTGGTGTCGGTGCGGTCGGCGGCGATGAAGCGGATGCGTCCGGCGGGGATGTCGAGGACGGCGGCGATGGGGGCGGTGGTGGCGAACTTCTGCATGGTGCTTCTCCTTGTCCGTCAGCGGCGCCTTGCGGGCCGCTGTTTCCGATAGGGGAAAAGCTACGTTGCGTTCGCAGCGTCGGCAACTGTGTCGTTGCGTAAAACTGTTGAAATTGCAGGTCAAGGCAGGGAAATCGTTGCAACGGTTTCGCGGTTAAAGCAATGGTGAAACGTGTTGCGTTGCAATGGACTAGGGGTGAACGCTATGGTGGAGGCCTCACAGGCCACAGAAGGAGACCGCGATGCCGGGAGGCAGGCTCACTCAGCAGGAACGCCAGCAGATCGCCCTGGGGGTGGCCGACGGCCTCGCCTACGCCGAGATCGCCAGGCGCTTGGACCGTCCGACCTCCACGGTCACCCGCGAGGTCATGCGCAACGGCGGCCCCTCCGGCTACCGCGCGGACCAGGCCCACCGCGCCACCGAGCGCCGTGCCCGCCGGCGCCAGGTCGCCGCACCCCGGGACGCGGATCGGGCCGCCCTGCCGCACGGCCGCGACCCCGAGGCCGTGGCCGAGTACGAAGAGCAGTTCACCACCGTGATGATGCAGTCGGGTCTGTCCAACAAGATGACCGCGCGGGTGATGGTCTGCCTCCTCACCGCCGATTCCGGCAGCATGACCGCCGCCGAGCTCGTCCGGCGCCTCCAGGTCAGCCCGGCGTCCATCTCCAAGTCGATCGCCTTCCTGGAGGGGCAGGCCCTCGTCCGCCGGGAGCGCGACGAGGGCCGCCGGGAGCGCTATGTCATCGACGAGAACCTCTGGTACCAGTCGATGGTCGCCAGCGTCCGCTCCCTCAACCAGCAGGTCGACATCGCACGCCAGGGCGCCGGTGTCCTCGGCCCCGGCACCCCGGCCGCCGTCCGCCTGGAGAACGTCGCCCGCTTCCTCGACTTCGTCGCCGAAAGCCTCGCCCGCGCCGCGGAGCAGGCCCGCGACATCCTTTATGTGGCGGCGGAAACGCCCTCGGCCGGCGCTGACGACGAGGCGTGAGGGCGAATGTCGTGAATGGATTCACAAGCGCGCGCAGGGCTTTCGCCCTCAGTGACATCCCAGGTCAGGGCGGGTTCGCCTGACCGTCCGCCGGAATCCGCAGGACTTTCGGTCCGCAAGAGGGGACCAACGCGGCGGCAAATGATCGATCAAAACGCGTGGAATGGAGGCACGCGACGAAGCTGATGGGAAGGTGCGGACGATGACTGCCACCCCTGCGGAGACCACGAGGAACGGCGGGGCCTGGGAGGGCTTCAAGGGCGGGCTGTGGCGCGACACCGTCGACGTACGCGACTTCATCCAGCAGAACTACACCCCCTACGAGGGCGACGACTCCTTCCTCGCCGGCCCCACCGCGCGCACCACCGCCGTGTGGAAGGCGATCACGGACAGGTTCCCGGAGGAGCGGCGCAAGGGCGTGCTCGACGTCGCGCACGACATCCCGTCGACGATCACCGCGCACGCCCCCGGCTGGATCGACCGCGACAAGGACCTGATCGTCGGCCTGCAGACCGACGCCCCGCTCAAGCGGGCGATCATGCCGTACGGCGGCTGGCGGATGGTCGCCGGCGCCCTGGAGACGTACGGCTACCCGGTCTCCGAGGAGCTGGAGAAGGTCTTCACGCAGTACCGCAAGACCCACAACGCCGGTGTCTTCGACGCCTACACCCCCGAGATCCGCGCCGCCCGCAAGGCCGGCGTCGTGACCGGCCTGCCCGATGCCTACGGGCGCGGCCGCATCATCGGCGACTACCGCCGCGTGGCCCTCTACGGCGTCGACCGCCTCATCGCCTTCAAGGAGGAGGAGAAGGAGGAGCTGAACCCCCTCCCCGCGCGCAACCGCTCGCTGGAGGAGACCATCCGGCTGCGCGAGGAGCTCGCCGAGCAGATCCGCGCGCTCGCCGAACTCAAGCAGATGGCAGCCTCCTACGGACACGACATCTCCCGGCCGGCGGCCACGGGCCGAGAGGCCGTCCAGTGGCTCTACTTCGCCTACCTGGCCGCCGTGAAGGAGCAGAACGGCGCCGCCATGTCGCTGGGCCGCACCTCCACCTTCGTCGACGTCTACCTCCAGCGCGACATCGAGGCCGGAGTCCTGACCGAGGAGCAGGCCCAGGAGCTCGTCGACGACTTCATCATCAAACTCCGCATCGTGCGCTTCCTGCGCACTCCGGAGTACGACGAGCTCTTCTCCGGCGACCCGACCTGGGTCACCGAATCGATCGCCGGGATGGGCGAGGACGGCCGGCCGCTGGTCACCCGGACCTCCTTCCGCTACCTCCAGACCCTCTACAACCTCGGCCCGGCCCCCGAGCCGAACATGACGGTCTTCTGGTCGCCCCGGCTGCCGCGGGGATTCAAGGAGTTCTGCGCCCGCGTGTCGATCGACACCTCCTCGGTCCAGTACGAGTCCGACGAGCTGATGCGCCCCCGGTTCGGGGACGACACCGCCATCGCGTGCTGCGTCTCGGCGATGCCCGTCGGCAAGCAGATGCAGTTCTTCGGCGCCCGGGTGAACCTCGCCAAGACCCTCCTCTACGCGATCAACGGCGGCCGCGACGAGAAGTCCGGGGAGCAGGTCGGCCCCGAGACCGGCGCCGTCACCTCCGAGGTGCTCGACTACGACGAGGTGCTCGCCAAGTTCGACGCGCAGATGGAATGGCTCGCCGCGACCTACGTCCACGCCCTGAACGTCATCCACTACATGCACGACCGATACGCCTACGAGCGGATCGAGATGGCGCTCCACGACCGCGACGTGCGCCGGACCATGGCATGCGGCATCGCCGGGCTGTCGGTCGCCGCCGACTCGCTCTCCGCGATCAAGCACGCCAGGGTCACGGTGGTGCGCGACGGGACCGGCCTCGCCGTCGACTACCGGGTGGAGGGCGAGTACCCGGCGTACGGCAACAACGACGACCGCGCCGACGACATCGCGGTGTGGCTCGTCGAGGAGTTCATGAGGAAGGTGCGCGGGCACGAGACCTACCGCGGCGCCGAGCACACCCAGTCCGTGCTGACCATCACCTCGAACGTGGTCTACGGCAAGAAGACCGGCAACACCCCGGACGGACGCCGCGCCGGCGAGCCGTTCTCGCCGGGTGCCAACCCGATGAACGGCCGCGACACGCACGGCTACGTCACCTCGGCCCTGTCGGTCGCGAAGCTGCCGTACGAGGACGCCGAGGACGGCATCTCCCTGACCAGCACCGTCACGCCGGACGGCCTGGGGCGCACGCCGCAGGAGCGGATCGGGAACCTGGCGGGCGTCCTCGACGGCTACATGGTCAGCGATGGCTTCCACATGAACGTGAACGTGCTCAACCGCGACACGCTCCTCGATGCCATGGAGCACCCGGAGAAGTACCCGCAGCTGACCATCCGCGTCAGCGGCTACGCGGTGAACTTCGTCCGGCTGACCCGCGACCAGCAGCTCGACGTGCTGGGCCGCACCTTCCACGGCTCGCTCTAGGCCGTGTCCGCAGGAACAGGAGTGCCCGCCATGACCGTCCTCCTCGGCCCGAACCCCAGCCGCGCCGCCACCCCGGCGGCCGCCGTGACCCGGCGGCCCAGCGAGGGCTCGGTGCACTCCTGGGACCTGTCCACCGGTGTGGACGGGCCGGGCACCCGCTTCACCACCTTCCTCGCCGGCTGCCCGCTGACCTGCCTGTACTGCCACAACCCCGACACCTGGCGGATGCGCGGCGGCCGGCGCACCTCGGCCGACGACGTGATCGCGGAAGCCGCCAAGTACCGCGGGTTCATCGCCGCTTCCGGCGGCGGAGCCACCGTCTCCGGCGGCGAGCCCCTGCTCCAGCCCGTGTTCGCGGGCGAGCTGCTGCACCGGATGAAGCACGAGCTGGGCCTGCACACCGCCCTGGACACCTCCGGCTTCCTCGGCGCGCGGGCCACCGACGCGCTGCTGCGCGACGTCGACCTGGTGCTGCTCGACATCAAGTCCTGGGACCCGGAGACGTACCGGAAGGTCACCGGCCGTCCGCTCGCGCCCACCCTGGACTTCGCGCGGCGCCTGGCGGACCTGGGCACGGAGGTGAACCTGCGGTTCGTGCTGGTGCCGGGCCTGACCGACGCCCCCGAGAACGTCGACGGCGTCGCCGCCTTCGCCGGATCCCTCGGCAACGTCACCCGGGTCGACGTCCTGCCCTTCCACAAGCTGGGCGAGGGCAAGTGGCAGGCGCTGGGCATGGACTTCACCCTCCACGACACCCCCGCGCCCACGGCCGGGCAGACGGCGGCGGCCAGGGCGGTCTTCGAGGCGCGGGGCCTGACGGCGGTATGACGGCAGCAGACCCCGTTCGGCCTAACCCTGAACACCCCATAACGGGCTGAAACTGTATAGATCACCTAGCGTGGGGCTGTGCCCGAGCCATCAGAAGCCCTCGCCGTCCCGCCTCCGCCTCCCGGGACGCCGGGAGCCGCCGAGGCCGCTGAGACCCCGCCGGCACCGAGCCCGCCCGGACCCGGCGCACGGCGGTCGGTGACCGCGCGCGCCACCCTGGCCGGCGCGGTCGTCTCGCTCCTGCTCGTCGCCGCGATCGTGCTCGGCAGCCGGCTCCTGCGCGACTTCGACTCGGCGCTGCTGCCGTATGCCGTCGCCACCGTCTTCCTGGCCTTCGGCGTGGCCTACCGGTACACGGTCTGGGTCTCCGCACCCGGCGCACGGCGCCTGTTCAGGAAGGGGTTCGGCAGCTTCTTCTCCGCCGACAACTTCCGCAAGGCGCCCACGGCGCTGCCGAGGATGATCGCGACCTACCTCGGCTTCCAGAAGTTCCTCGGCGCCCGCTCACGCGCCCGCTGGATCGCCCACCAGCTCATCTTCTGGGGCTGCATCCTGGCCGCACTCATCACCTTCCCGCTGACCTGGGGCTGGTTCACCTTCACCTCCGACAGCGGTTCGGGCCCCGGCTACGAGATGCGGATCTGGGGGTTCAAGGTCCTCGGCTTCAACGCGCTGAACATCGTGGGCTGGCTCATGTTCCACGGCCTGGACATCGCCGCCGTGCTGGTCATCCCCGGCGCCTGCTACTTCCTGTGGCGCCGGATGAAGGACCGCGGCGCCATCACCGGCCAGCGCTTCGCCTACGACCTGCTGCCGCTGATCTGCCTGATCGTGATCTCGGTGACCGGGCTGCTGCTGACGTTCTCGTCGATCTTCCTGCACGGCGGGGGCTACGAGTTCCTGGCCATCCTGCACATGGTCTCGGTGGTCTTCACCCTCATCTACATCCCCTTCGGGAAGTTCTTCCACATCGTCCAGCGCCCGGCCGCCGTCGGCATGCAGCTGTTCAAGTACACGGCCCGCCAGGACGAGCAGGTCTTCGCGTGCAAGCGCTGCGGGGAGCCCATCGACACCACCCCGTACGTGGAGAACCTGCGCGGCACGATGCAGGACCTGAAGCTCGACTACAACGCCTTCGTCGAATACTGCCCGCGCTGCAAGCGGGTGCTGCGCGGCAATGCCTACCTGAGCCAAGTGAAGAAGGGCTTCAAGTGACCGCGACCGACCCTGCGGAGTCCGCGTCCCGGCCCGCGCCGATCCCGCTCGACCCCTCCATCGCCCCGCCCGGCACCCGCAACTTCCGCGACGCGGGCGGCATCCCCGCCGACCGCTGGCACGCCGACCAGAACGGCGAGACCCTCGTCCCCACCCACTGCTGCTTCTGCGGCGTGCAGTGCGGGATGTACCTGCGCGTGGACTCCGGCGGCAAGGTCTTCGGCGTGGAGCCCCGCAACCACGACATCAACCGGATGCGGCTGTGCCCCAAGGGCATCAACGCCTACCAGCAGGTCAACCACCCCGACCGGCTGACCGCGCCGCTGATGCGCCGCTCCCGCGAGGACACCTTCGCGGAGGTGTCCTGGGAGGAGGCGCTCGACTTCACGGTCTCCGAGGTCCGGCGCATCCAGAGTGCCCACGGCAAGGACGCCTTCGGCCTGCTCGGCGGCGCCAGCCTCTACTCCGAGAAGACCTACCTGGTCGGCAAGTTCGCCCGGGTCGCCCTGGGGACCCGGCACGTCGACTACAACGGCCGGCTGTGCATGGTCAGCGCCGCGGGCGCCAACAAGCTCTCCTTCGGCATCGACCGGGCCGCCAACCCCTTCTCCGACATCCTCCTCACCGACTGCCTGCTGATCGCCGGGTCGAACGTGGGGGAGTGCTTCCCGGTGATGACCCAGTACCTCTGGGGCGCCCGCGACCGGGGCGCCTCGCTGATCGTCGTCGACCCCCGCGAGACGGCCGTCGCCCGCACCGCCGACGTCCACGTCGCCCTCAAGCCGGGCACCGACTCGGCCTTCTTCAACGCCGTGCTCCATGTGATCGTCGCCGAGGGGCTGACCGACGAGGCGTACCTCGCCGCCCACACCACCGGCTGGCAGCAGGTCAAGGAGACCGTCCAGGACTACCCGCCCGAGCGCGCAGCCGGCATCTGCGGCGTCCCCGCCGAGCAGATCGTCCAGGTGGCCAGGATGTTCGGCGGAGCGGAGAAGGCCATGGCCTTCCACGCCCGCGGGGTCGAACACCACTCCCAGGGCGTCGAGAACTGCCTGTCCATCATCAACATGTGCGTGGCCACCGGGAACCTCGGCAGGCCCGGCGCCGGCTACGGCACCATCACCGGCCAGGGCAACGGCCAGGGCGGCCGCGAGCACGGCCAGAAGGCCGACCTCCTCCCCGGCGGCCGCTCCATCACGAACCCGGAGCACCGCCGCCAGATCTGTGAGATCTGGGGCATCGAGGAGTCCGAACTCCCCGCCGCCGGAACCTCCATGATGGAGATGGTCTGGCAGATGCAGCGCCGGGAGATCCGCGGCCTGATCGGCATCTGCAACAACCCCTTCGTCTCCCTCCCCAACTACGGCGTGGTCAAGCAGGGCTACGACACCCTCGAGTTCCACGCGCAGTTCGACTTCTTCCTCTCCGAGACCGCCACCAACGCCCATGTGGTCTTCCCCGTCACCGTCTGGGCCGAGGACGAGGGCGTCATGGCCAACACCGAGGCCCGCGTCGTCAAGCACAACAAGGCCCAGGAGCCCCCCGCCGGCGTGCGCACCGACACCTGGGTCATGTGCGAACTCGCCAAACGCCTCGGAGCCGGCGACAAGTTCGACTTCGCCGGCTCCCGCGAGGTCTTCGACGAACTCCGCGTCGCCTCGGCCGGCACGGTCAACGACTACTACGGCATCACCTACGAACGCCTGGAGGAGACCGGCGGCATCATGTGGCCCTGCCCGAGCACCGACCACCCGGGCACCCCCCGGCTGTTCGAGGGCGGCAGGACCTACCACCCCGACGGCAAGGTCCACCTGCAGGTCGTCGAGTGGCACGCGCCGATGGACCCCTACACCGAGGAGTACCCCCTCTCCCTCACCACCGGCCGGACCGTCGCGCACTTCCTCTCCGGCAACCAGACCCGCCGCCTGGGCGGCCTCGTCGAACAGACCCCGCGCCCCTGGGTGGAGGTCCACCCCTCGCACGGCTACCGCACCGGCGACCCGGTGCGGGTGGTCACCCGCCGCGGCAGCGAGGTCTTCCCCGCACTGGTCACCGAGGCCATCCGCCCGGACACCGTGTTCATTCCGTACCACTGGCCCGTGCCGACGGCCGCGAACGCCCTGACCATCGACGCCCTCGACCCCCGGTCGAAGATCCCCGAGTACAAGGTCTGCGCCGCCCGCATCGAGCCCGCCGAGAAGATCGACGAGGTCCCCGCACCGCCCACGGCACCCGGCCACGAGGCCTACCCGCAGGCCCAGGTCTCCCGCACCGACCCCCTGCCCCCCACGTCCTCGCAGGGCCGTGGCACGGCGGAGAGGAGCTGACCCGCCATGATGGGCCGCACGATCTTCATCGACCCGGGTCGCTGCATCGGCTGCCAGGCCTGCGTCTCCGCCTGCAGCGAATGCGACTCCCACCGCGGCAAGTCGATGATCCACCTGGACTACACCGATGCCGGCGTGTCCGTCGCCTCCCTCCCGACCGTCTGCATGCACTGCGAGGACCCGGTCGCACCCTGTGCCGAGGTCTGCCCCGCCGACGCGATCCTGGTGACCGCCGACGGAGTGGTCCAACAGGCCGACACCACCCGCTGCATCGGCTGCGCCAACTGCGTCAACGCCTGCCCCTTCGGCGTCCCGAAGATCGACCTCCAGGCGAAGCTCCAGATGAAGTGCAACCTCTGCTACGACCGCACCGCCTACGGCCTGGCCCCGATGTGCGCCACCGTCTGCCCCACCGGCGCCCTCTTCTACGGAACCCTCGAGGAGCTCCAGGCCGAGCGCCCCGGCGTCCAGGTCGCCGACTCCTTCGCCTTCGGCGACGTGGTGGTCAGCACCGGGGTGGCCATGGTCGTCCCCGCCGACAAGGTCCAGTGGCCCGTCCCCGGCGGGCTGCCCGTCGTCGAGGTGAATGGAGTCGACGTCCGATGAGCGTCACCGAACAGCCTCCTCCCGCACCGGGACCGGAATCCGACGGCGACGAGGCCGCCGAACGGCTGCGGGACCGGATCAGTGCCGACTCCCTCACCACCCGCCGCGACTACCTGCGGATCGTCGCCACCGTCTCCGGCGGACTGGCCATCGGCGGTGTCGGCGTCGCCGCCGGCATCCTGCACCGGCACGGCGACAGCGAGTCGATGCCCGCGCCGAAGAGGGTCGCCGACCAGCTGTTGCCGGGCGAGTCCGTGGCCTTCCGCTACCCCGAGGACGAGGACCGGGCCCTCGCCGTCCGTCTCTCCGACGGCACGCTCGTGGGCTACTCCGCCGTCTGCACCCACCTGGCCTGCGCCGTGCTGTGGCGCGAGGACCGGGGCGCCGACGGAGAGCTGTACTGCCCCTGCCACGAGGGCGTCTTCGATGCCCGTACCGGTGAGGTGACAGCGGGTCCCCCGCCCCGCCCGCTCCCCAGGATCTTCCTCACCGAGCAGGCCGACGGCAGCGTGTGGGCCATCGCCACCGCCCGGTCCGGGGAGACGGCCCGGGAGGCCCTCTGCCGGCAGCTCGGCGACTCCCGCCCCGAGATGGCCCGGCAACTGGGCTGTCCCGGCGTCGACCGGGCCGCGGCGACCGAGAGGAAACGGACATGAGCGGCGACCGGATCCCCCCGCGCCCGGACTACCGGCCCGGCAGCGCCCAGCCGCGGCTCAACCGGCCCGTGCGGGAACGCTATCCGCAGATCCGCCCCACCAGCGGCTACGGAGATCCGCGGATCCGGCACACGGGCCCCGGCCCCGGCGCCGGCACCGAGCAGGAGCCGGAGCGGTCCTCGAAGCTGAACGCCCGTCTGTTCCTGGCCCTCACCGTCGTGGTCGGACAGCTGTGGGCGCTGACCGTCACCGTCAACGAGTGGATGGAGGGCAACACCGGCACGGCCTGGTGGGGTGCGGGATTCCTGGTCCTGTCCTTCCTCGTCGTGATCGGACTGTGGCTCCTCGACCCCAAGGACCGATGACCATGTCGATACCCTCGCCCCCACCCACCCCCGGCACGGTGCGCTCGCACCGCCGGGAGACCTACAAACCGGGTGCCACCATCGGCGACTGGCGGCCCGAGGACGACGGCTTCTGGGAGACCACCGGCCAACGGGTCGCCCAGCGCAACCTGTGGGTCTCCATCCCCGCCCTGATGCTCGGCTTCGTGGTCTGGCAGGTCTGGTCGGTCACCGTCGTCAAACTGAACGACGTCGGCTTCGGCTTCACGCAGTCGCAGCTGTTCTGGCTGACCGCGATCCCCGGCATCACCGGCGGCACCTTCCGGATCCTCTACACCTTCATCGGGCCGAACTTCGGCGAGCGGAAGTTCACCGCGTTCAGCACGATCATCCTCGTCGTGCCGATGCTCTGGCTCGGCTTCGCGCTCCAGGACAACGGCACGCCCTACTGGGAGCTGGCCCTGATCGCGGCCGTCTGCGGCATCGGCGGCGCGAACTTCGCCGCCTCCATGGCCAATATCGGCTTCTTCTTCCCCAAACGGGAGAAGGGCAGCGCCAACGGCCTCAACGGCGGCCTCGGAAACCTCGGCGTGAGCGTGGTCCAGCTGGTCGCCCCACTGGTGGTCACCGCGGCCGTGCTCGGCGCCCCGGCGGGCGGTCCGCAGCGCGACGCGAAGGAGGACACCGACATCTGGCTGCAGAACGGCGCCTTCCTGTGGGTGCCGCTGCTGGTCGTCATGGCGCTGCTCGCCTGGTTCCTGATGAACGACCTCAAGGTCGCCGCCGCCCCCTTCAGCCAGCAGAAGATCATCTTCAAGCGCAAGCACAACTGGCTGATGACCTGGCTCTATGTCGGCACCTTTGGATCCTTCATCGGCTTCGCCGCGGGCCTGCCCCTGCTGATCAAGAACAACTTCGAGTCCCAGGGCTACCAGGCGACCACCTACGCGTGGATCGGTCCCTTCATCGGCGCGCTGATGCGCTGGGCCGGCGGCTGGCTCTCCGACCGGTTCGGCGGCGCCAGGGTCACCCTGCTGTCCTTCGTCGGCATGGCGGCCTCTCTGGTGGTGGTGATCTTCGCGCTTCCGCACAGCGGGGACCAGGGCAGCTTCTGGGCCTTCTTCATCGGCTTCCTGGCGGCCTTCGCCTTCTCCGGCCTCGGCAACGGCTCGACCTTCCGGCAGATCCCGGTGATCTTCCGGGACCAGCACATGCGGGAGGCCGAGGGCAAGGGGCCCGAGGCGCAGGCGGCGGCCCTGAAGCAGTCCGAGATGGAGGCGGGCGCCGTCACCGGCTTCTCCTCCGCCATCGCCGCCTACGGCTTCTTCTTCATCCCGGCGATGTTCGCGGCCATGGCCGTCACCAGCGCGCTGTGGCTGTTCATCGGCTTCTACGCCACCTGCCTGGCAGTCTGCTGGTGGTTCTACGCCCGCAAGGGAGCCGAGGCGCCCAGCTGAGCGGGGCCGCCTCCGGGGGCGGCCGTACCCTGGAGGCATGAGCAGCACCCCCGCCTCCGACCCGCAGCCCCCGCGCCCCGCGCCCGAGGCCCGGCCGCCCCGACCGAAGCCGCGGATCGTCTTCGACGACCCGCTGGACCAGCAGTCGTCGGACGACACCGACCGGGGCTGGGGCGAGCGGCCGCCCACCGGCGGAAGCCCGGCCGACCTGGCCCGCTTCCTCGACGAGAAGCCGCCGCACCACATCTGACCGGCCGGGGCGTCCGGCGCGGTCAGAAGGTGTCGCGCGAACCCGGCTGACCGCCGACACCGCCGCCGCCACCCGCGCGCTGCGCGACCAGGTGGTCCCGGATCTCCTTGAGGACCTCCAGCTCGGTGATCTCGACGATCTCCTGGACCCCCTCGCGGGCCTTGCGGCGGTCCTCCTGGCGCGCCAGGTACTTCGCCATCGGCAGCACCATCAGGAAGTACACGACCGCCGCGGTGATCACGAAGGTCAGCGTGGCGTTCAGCACCGACCCCCAGAGGATCTCGACACCGGTCGGCTGCCCGTCGGGGCCGATGGCGCAGGGGGCCTTCAGGCAGGACTTGTAGCCGTCCAGGCTCTTCGTGCCCACCGCGCCCACCACCGGGCCGATGATCCCCTTGACCACCGAGTTCACGATGTTCGTGAACGCGGCGCCGATCACCACGGCCACGGCCAGGTCGACCACGTTGCCGCGCATCAGGAAGGCCTTGAAGCCCGCCAGCACGCTTTCCTTCTTCTTCTCGCCCATCACTGCGTCCTTCTTCACGGAAGCCAAACACGGAGCCAACGGTTCCGAAAGCTACGGCAGTCCGGGAGAGGTGTGTCCAATCGGCCGTCACTTTGAGGTGAATGGACTGATGGTGCGTACGGATCAGCACAACGTCACCGCCAGCCGCGCCGTCGCGCCCGCCCCCACCAGGGCCCGGGCGGTGTCCCGCGGCACGGACAGGACGACCAGCGCCCCGCCGTCCCCAACGCCCTTGTCGGCATCGGGGACTTCGGCGACCCTGGCCCCCGCCGCCACCACCCTCGGCGGCTGCGCCCGCTCCGCCGCGACCACGTCGACCCGGTTCCCGGGCCGCAGCAGCCGCACCGTCGCGGCGTCCGCGATGCGCACGGGCGCCGAGACCATCCGCTCCGCCGCCGGCGGCGGCTTCACCACGGGCGGCGGCGCGCCCAGGGAGGCCTGAGCCTCGGTCCCTCCCACGGCCAGCGCCGCCGCGACGACGGCCAGGGCGGCCGAGGCGGCCCGCCGCCGGCGCCGCACGGCCCGGCGCAGCCGCCCCGATCCCCGCCCCACCCGCAGCGGCGGGAACGGCGGCACGGGGCGCGACGGGGGGCACGTGGAGGAAGCCGGAGTGGAGGTCGGAGCCGAGGCCGGAGCCGAGGCCGGAGAGCAGGTCGCAGGAGCGGACGAAAAGGCCGCGGACGTACGGGACATGGCGAGCACCACCAGACGGATCGAGTTCCTGTGCCCGGACCCACCGTCCGGGCACACCCCACGATCCGGCCTCCCCGCCCGTCCCGCTCACGCCTGTGGACGGTCCCCAGCCTGTGGAAAACCCCGTCACCCGTCCGAGCGAAGAGCCTCCGCCCCACGGGCCTCCCGGACCTGCCGCAGCGCGGCCACCGGATCGGCCGCCCGCGCCACCGAGCGGCCCACCACGACGTGCGAGGCCCCGGCCGCGAAGGCCGCCGCAGCAGTCCCCGGCCGCGCGTGCCCACCCACCCCGCCCAGCCCTCCCTCCAACGGCCCCGGCGTCACCCCCGGCGTCACGATCAGCGGCTCCGGACCCAGCAGCGCCCGCAGCGGCCCTGCCTCCTGCGGCGAGGCGACGACCCCGTCGCACCCCGCGCCCACCGCCAGCCGGGCCAGCCGCACCACCTGCTCCTCCGGGCCCGCACCGACGCCGATGTCGGCGAGGTCGCTCCCGGTCATGCTGGTGACCACGGTCAGCGCGAGCACCCGCAGCCGCGGGAACTCCCGCGCCGCCTCCACCGCCGCCGCCATGATCCCCGTACCGCCCATGGAGTGCACCGTGACCATCGACGCGCCCAGCGCGCCGGCGGCCCGGACGGCGCCCGCGACCGAGTTCGGGATCTCGAAGAGCTTCAGGTCGAGGAAGACCTCGTGGCCGCGCCCGGCCAGTTCCCGTGCGAGTCCGGGGCCCGCCGCGGTCAGCAGCTCCAGACCGATCTTGTAGGAGCCGCAGGCGTCGCCGAGACGCTCCACGAGCGCCTCGGCCGAGCGGCGGTCGGCGAAGTCGAGGGCGACGATGACCCGGCCCTCAGAGGCGGAGAAGTCGTTGTTCACGCCGTCATTGTCGATCGGTCGGTCGGTCGGTCGGCACGGCCGGCCGCTGCCGGTCGGCGTCACCGCTTCGCCGGCACCCGGCAGGACTCCGAGAAGCCCTGACTGGTCAGGCCGAAGGCGCTGTTGACGCGCGAGCGCCAGTTCTCCAGCGCGACCACCGCGGTGAGCTCGACGAACGCCGCCTCCCCGAGCCGCGCGATCAGTGCAGCGGCCAGCTCGTCGGTGACCGTCGGCTCGGTCTCCGTCATGGCCTCGGCGTACTCCATGACCAGCAGCTCAGGCTCGGTGAACACCTCACGGGCCTCCCGCCACTGCGGTACCCGTTCGATCTTCTCCGCCGCCATCCCCTGCTCGTGGCCCTCCCAGTAGCCGAAGTCCATGCACCACGAGCAGTTGATGCGGGCCGCCGCCGCCATCACGGCGAGGTGCTTCAGACCGGCGTCCAGCGCGTTCCACTTCGCCGCCCGCTGTTCGAGGCGGACGTACGAGAACAGCACGCGCGCGTTGTGCCCGTAGGCCTGGCCGGGGTCGAGCACCTTGCCGTAGGTGCGGCGCGAGTACCAGGCACCGATGCGCATCAGCAGGGTGCGGGGCGGGGTGAGCGAGATACGCGGCATGACGGTCATCTCCCGGAGCGGTCTGTCCCGACTGGGCCTTCACAGAGGAAGACAGGACAGCCGCCCCGGATGTGACAGCGCCGAGGGGACAGCCCCCACGGGACTGCCCCGAGGGGACGGCCCGGGCTACGGGAGCTCGATGCCCAGGTCCCAGCCGTCCAGCGCGTGCGTGCACAGGCAGTCTCGGGTCGCCGTGGGGGGCAGCGCCGCCACCGCGTCGAAGAGGACCTCGCGCAGGCGGCCGACGTTCTCGCCGAACACCTTCAGCACCTCCGTGTGAGAGACGCCCTCACCGGTCTCGGCGCCCGCGTCCAGGTCCGTGACCAGCGCCATCGAGGTGTAGCAGAGCCCCAGCTCACGGGCGAGGATCGCCTCCGGGTGCCCCGTCATGCCGATCACCGACCAGCCCGCGGAGGCGTACCAGCGGGACTCGGCGCGCGTCGAGAAGCGCGGCCCCTCGACGACGACCATGGTGCCGCCGTCCACCGGCTCCCAGTTCCGCCCGCGGGCCGCGGCCACCGCCACGGACCGGCCCACCGGGCAGTACGGGTCGGCGAAGGTGGTGTGCACGACGTTCGGAACCGAGCCGTCCGGGAGCGGCACCCCGTCGAAGAAGGTCTGCACGCGGCTCTGCGTACGGTCGACCAGCTGGTCGGGAACGAGCAGCGTGCCCGGCCCGTATTCGGGCCGCAGGCCGCCGACCGCGCACGGGCCGAGCACCTGGCGGACACCGACCGAGCGCAGGGCCCAGAGGTTCGCCCGGTAGTTGATCTTGTGTGGCGGGACCGTGTGGCTGCGCCCGTGCCGGGGCAGGAAGGCCACCCGTCGGCCGGCGAGCTCGCCCATGTACAGGGAGTCGCTGGGCGGGCCGTACGGGGTCTCCACCTGGATCTCGAAGACGTCCTCCAGGAAGGAGTAGAAGCCCGAGCCGCCGATGACACCGATCTCTGCGTTCACCATGTCACTCACCCTAACCGGGCATGCCTGAGGCCCCGCTGCCCGGTAGGGGCGGGCGGGGCCTCGGCAAAGAGCGGTCAGGCGGCCGACGTGGAGCTGCTGCTCGTGCTCGACGACGTCGAGGAGGACGAGGCGGCGGGAGCGGCTGCGGCGGTCGACGTCGAGGACGACGACGAACTCGACGCGGGCTTCGATGCAGGGGTGCTGCTCGACGAGGCGCCGCGGCTGTCGTTCCGGTAGAAACCGGAGCCCTTGAAGACGATGCCGACCGCGGAGAACACCTTCTTCAAGCGTCCGTCGCAGTTCGGGCACACGGTCAGCGCGTCATCGGTGAACTTCTGCACGGCCTCAAGGCCCTCACCGCACTCGGTGCACTGGTACTGGTAGGTCGGCACGAATTTCCTCCTGGCACTCTGACTCAATGAGTGCTAACGACGCTCCATGGTGACGTATTCCGGCGGATCAGTCCACCGTCACCGGCACGCGGTGACCCATCCCACGCTCGTTCACCCGGTTACGGGACGTCGGCGCGGGCGCCTGCGAGGGGGTGGCCGAAGCCGTGATCTCGGCGCGGGCGGCGTCCTCGGTCACGGACGCGGGAGCGGAAGCGGATGCGGAAGCGTTCACGATCCGGCTCGGAGCCTTCGGGGCCAGCTTCGCGCGCAGCGCCAGCAGGGTGGCCAGCGCCAGCGCGGTGGCCGCCATCGGCACCAGGAAGCCGTACGAGGACCCGTGCGCGTCGGTCAGGCGGCCGGCCAGGATGACCGCGACGGCCTGTCCGAAGGCGATCGAGCCGGTCAGCCAGGTGAAGGCCTCGGTCCGCGCGTTCGCGGGGACCAGCTGCTCGACCATCGTGTAGCCGGTGATCAGGGCCGGGGCGATGAACAGGCCGACGACCAGGCCGAGCGCGCCCAGCAGGATCATCGAGTTCGCGGCCCACAGGACGGACGCGGCGGCGGTGAGGCCGACGTAGCCGAGGATCAGCCGGCGACGCGGGCCGATCTTCCACGCGACGGCGCCCATGGCGATGCCGGCGATCATGTTGCCGGCCGCGAAGACGCCGTAGAGCAGGCCGTTGGCGCCGGGGTTGCCGATCTCGTTGGAGAAGGCGGCGAGCGAGACCTGCATGCCGCCGAAGACGGCGCCGATCCCGAGGAAGGCGAAGATCAGGACGCGCAGGCCCGGGTGGGACAGCGCGAAGGCGCGCTTCTCGCCGGAGGCCGACGGGGCGTGCGTCGTGGGCTGGGAGGCACGACGGGCCGCGAAGAGCAGACCGCCGATCAGCGTCAGCGTGGCTTCGGTGACCAGGCCGGCCGCCGGGTGGACGCCGGTGCACAGCGCGGTCGCCAGGACCGGGCCGACGACGAAGGTGAACTCGTCGGTGACGGATTCGAAGGCGGCGGCCGTCGGCAGCAGCGGCGAGCCCTCCAGCCTGGCGGCCCAGCGCGCCCGGACCATCGGCCCGACCTGCGGCACGGAGGCGCCGGTGGGCACGGCGGCCAGCGCCAGCGCCCAGACGGGGGCGTCGGCCAGCGCGAGGGCGGCGAGGCCGCCCACGGCGGCGGAGTGCGCGAGGACCACGGGAACCAGCACGGCGCTCTGGCCGAACCGGTCGGTGAAGATGCCCATCAGCGGGGCGGAGAGGGCCATCGAGATACCGGTGACGGCGGCGACGATGCCGGCGCTGCCGTAGGAGCCGGTGGTGTGCTGGACCAGCAGCAGGATGCTGATGGTCAGCATGCCGAAGGGGAGCCGGGCTGCGAAGCCGGGGAGTACGAAGCCGAGGGCGCCGGGTGTGCGCAGGAGCTGCCCGTAGCCGGGGCGGGCGGACGTGTCGGTCGTGACCGCGGATGTCACGGCCTTGCCTTTCCGCTGCCTGGTAGAACTCCCCGTCTGCGGACGGTGCCGTGCTTTGTGAGCGGTCGCACCCGTACGTGGTGGGAGCCCCGAGAGCTGTCCTCTTGCGCAGAACCGAGTGATACCTGGGCGCCCACTGCGGGAGGGTGCCACGGCCGCTTTGCGGTCGCGCCAGCTCTGCGTCAGGCAGAGTTGGTTCGATCTGTTGTGCCTTCATCGTACAGGGAAGGGCGATATCACGCCCTGTGATTGCGCCGACAATCCGTGTCTTCACCTGCGATTAACGGGAGCTTCGCAGATGAAGAAAGCCATATATCCGGATAAGGGCGGTCAGATCTCACCGAACCCGACCGAATTAGAACGCCGCTCTAATGTGGTGCGTGCCCGTTTCCGGTCCCCAGCCAGCCCGCCAGCTTGCCGCCCCGGGCCACCGCCCGCAGCCGCGCCTCCGCCGCGTCCCGGACCGGGTCCGTGGCCACCACGAGCAGCTCGTCCCCGCGCCGCAGCACCGTCGACGGCGCCGGTACGAAGCTCTTGGCGTCCCGGACGACCAGCGTGACCGAGGCCCCGGGCGGCAGCCGCAGCTCGCTCACCTCGACGCCGTGCATCCGCGAGGCCTGCGGGATGGCGAAGGACAGCAGGTGTCCGCGCAGCTTCTCCAGCGGCGCCGACTCGATGCCGAGGTCGGACGCGGTCTCCATGCTCTGTCCGAGGTCCAGCTTGCGCGCCAGCCAGGGCAGGGTCGGCCCCTGCACCAGGGTGTAGACGACGACCAGCACGAAGACGATGTTGAAGACGCGGTCGCTGCCCTCGATCCCGGACACCATCGGAATGGTCGCCAGGATGATGGGCACGGCGCCGCGCAGGCCCGCCCACGACATCAGGACCTGCTCCTGCCAGGGGATCCGGAAGGGCAGCAGGCTGAGGAAGACCTCCAGGGGCCGCGCCACCATCGTCAGCACCAGGCCGATGACGACCGCGGGCCAGAAGTCGCGGACCAGCTCGTGCGGCGTGACCAGCAGGCCCAGCAGGACGAACATGCCGATCTGGGCGATCCAGCCGAGCCCGTCGGCGAAGCCGCGCGTGGCCGGCCAGTGCGGGAGCCTGGCGTTGCCCAGGACCATCGCCGCCAGGTACACCGCGAGGAAGCCGGAGCCGTGCGCCATCGCGCCGGCCGCGTACGCCACGATCGCGATGGCCATCACGGCGATCGGGTAGAGGCCGGAGGCGGGCAGGGCCACGTGCCGCAGGCCGTAGGCGCCGAGGAAGCCGACGGCCAGCCCGATCGCGGCGCCGATCGCGAGTTCCAGGGCGATCTTGCCGATCAGGACGTACCAGTCGTCCACCGGGCCGACCGTGGAGAAGGCCACCACCAGGATCACGACGGGCGCGTCGTTGAAGCCGGACTCGGCCTCCAGGACGCCCGTGATCCGGGACGGCAGCGGGACCTTGCGCAGCACCGAGAAGACGGCCGCCGCGTCGGTCGAGGAGACGACCGCGCCGATCAGCAGCGCCTGGCGCCATTCGAGTCCGACGAGGTAGTGCGCACCCGCCGCCGTCACGCCCACGCTGACCGCCACACCCACCAGGGACAGCATGATCGCGGCCGGCAGGGCCGGCTTGATCTCTTTCCACTTGGTGCCCAGACCGCCCTCGGCGAGGATGACGACGAGGGCGGCGTAGCCGATGACCTGGGTCAGCTCGGCATTGTCGAAAACGACGTTCCCGATGCCGTCCTGGCCTATGGCGACGCCTATGCCGAGGTAGATGAGCAGGCTGGGCAGGCCGCTGCGTGACGAGACCCGCACCGCGGCCACGGCGACGAGCAGTACGAGCGAGCAGACCAGCAGAAGCTCATTGAGCGTGTGGACAGTCAGCGGGCGGCCCTCCTCAATGCGCCCGGCGGATCGATCCTCCAGGCGACAAGTTCGGCAAGTAGTTCGTTACCTTACCTAATCTTTGACGCGCCCTTTACGCGATAACCACATTGTGAAACGGCTGTTCGCCCCTGTCCTCGGGACCGCGGGACCCGTTGTAGATCCATTGCGGACCGCCTCCCGGACCTGCGCGGGATACAGGCCCTCCACACGGCCTCCACCCCTGGCGGATCAACGGAGTCGGTCCTGCGCCTATGGTTGCTCCCAGCACTCCCAGGACCACCCTGCCCCTCTAAGGACAGCGATGCCCGCCAACGAAACCGCTCCTCCCGCCAAGAAGAAGGGACGACGCGCCCGTCTGATCGTGCTCGTACTGGTCCTGGGACTCGTCGCGGGCCTCGGCTACGGGGCGTACTGGAGCGTGGACGGCGTGCGCGCCTCCTTCCCCCAGACGACCGGCTCCCTCGACGTGCCCGGCCTGAAGGGGACGGTCGAGGTGAAGCGCGATGCCAACGGCATTCCCCAGCTCTACGCGGACAGCGACGACGACCTCTTCCGCGCGCAGGGCTTCGTGCACGCGCAGGACCGCTTCTGGGAGATGGACGTACGCCGCCACATGACCTCGGGGCGGCTCTCGGAGATGTTCGGCGCCGGTCAGGTCGAGACCGACGCCTTCCTGCGCACGCTGGGCTGGCGCCAGGTCGCGCAGGAGGAGTACGACACCAGGCTCTCCGCCGAGACGAAGAAGAATCTGCAGGCCTACGCCGACGGGGTCAACGCGTACCTGAAGGGGAAGTCCGGCAAGACCCTCTCGGTCGAGCACGCCGCCCTCAAGCTCAGCGACGGCTACCAGCCCGAGCAGTGGTCCCCGGTGGACTCGGTGGCCTGGCTCAAGGCGATGGCCTGGGACCTGCGCGGCAACATGCAGGACGAGATCGACCGCGCGCTGATGGCGAGCAAGCTCTCGCAGGCGCAGATCGCCGAGCTCTACCCGCCTTACCCGTTCGACCGGAACAAGCCGATCGTCGAGGGCGGCAAGGTCGACGGCGGCAAGTACACCCCCCAGGGCCAGACCGGGAACTCCGGCAGCGGCTCCGGTTCGGGCAGCGGCTCCGGCAGCGGGTCGGGCTCCGGCGGCGCCGTCGCCAACCAGGCCTCCACCGCCCCGGCCGCCGGTGACGCGACCGGCCTCGCCGGCAACGCCACCGCCCAGGGCGCGACCGTGGGCCTGCGCACCCAGCTCAGCGCCCTCGCCGACACCCTGGAGAAGGTCCCGGCCATCCTCGGCCCCAACGGCAGCGGCATCGGCTCGAACTCCTGGGTCATCTCGGGCAAGTACACGACCACCGGCAAGCCGCTGCTCGCCAACGACCCGCACCTGTCGCCGCAACTGCCCTCGGTCTGGTACCAGATGGGCCTGCACTGCCGCGCCGTCTCGGCCCAGTGCAAGTACGACGTGGCCGGCTACACCTTCTCCGGCATGCCCGGCGTGATCATCGGCCACAACACCGACATCGCCTGGGGCATGACCAACCTCGGCGCCGACGTCACCGACCTCTACCTCGAGCAGATCAAGCCCGAGGGCTACGTCTACGACAACCGGGTGCTCCCCTTCACCTCCCGCGAAGAGGTCATCAAGATCGCGGGCGGCGCCAGCAAGAAGATCACCGTCCGCACCACCAACAACGGCCCGCTCGTCTCCGACCGCAGCACGGAGCTCGGTACGGTCGGCACCCGCGCCCCCGTCGACAGCTCCGCGCCCGACCGGGGCGACGGTTACGCCATCGCCCTGCGCTGGACCGCGCTGGACCCGGGCAAGAGCATGGACGCGGTCTTCAAGCTCAACCAGGCCAAGAACTTCGACGACTTCCGCAAGGCGGCCGCGGACTTCGAGGTGCCGTCCCAGAACCTGATCTACGCCGACAACAAGGGCGCCACCGGCAACATCGGCTACCAGGCCCCGGGCCGCCTCCCGGTCCGCGGCCAGGGCGACGGCCGGATGCCCGCCCCCGGCTGGGACTCCAAGTACGCCTGGAAGGGCGCCCGGGACGGCAACGCCGGCTACATCCCGCAGAACGAGCTGCCCTGGGACCAGAACCCCTCGCGCGGCTACATCGTCACCGCCAACCAGGCCGTCGCGGAGAACGGGACCGGCGCGGGCAAGTACCCGCACCTGCTGACCACCGACTGGGGCTACGGCGCCCGCAGCCAGCGGATCAACGACCTCATCGAGGCGAAGATCAAGGACGGCGGGAAGATCTCGACCGACGACATGCGGACCATGCAGATGGACAACAGCAGCGAGATCGCCGCGCTGCTGACCCCGATGCTGTCGAAGATCCAGGTGTCGGACCCCGGCGTGCGCGAGGCGCAGAAGCTGCTGGACGGCTGGAACTACACCCAGGAGTCCGACTCGGCGGCCGCCGCCTACTTCAACGCGGTCTGGCGCAACATCCTCAAGCTGGCCTTCGGCGACAAGATGCCCAAGGAGCTGCGGATCGAGGACAGCTGCATGAACGTCCTCGGCAACGGCAGCGGCCCGGCCGACGACCTCGCCAAGACCGTCCGCGAATGCGGCACCCGCGACGCCGACTCGGCGCAGCCCGACGGCGGCGACCGCTGGTTCGAGGTGGTCCGCCGCCTGGTCAAGGACGAGAAGTCGCCGTGGTGGAGCGCACCCGCCAAGGGCCTGAACAAGCCGGCCGCCACCACCCGCGACGAGCTGTTCGCGCGGGCGATGGCGGACGCCCGCTGGGAGCTGACCGCCAAGCTCGGCAAGGACCAGTCGACCTGGAGCTGGGGCCGGCTGCACCAGCTGAACCTGAAGAACCAGACGATCGGCACCGAGGGCCCCGGCTTCATGCAGTGGCTCCTCAACCGCGGCCCGTGGAACGTGGGCGGCGGCGAGGCGACCGTCAACGCCACCGGCTGGAACGCCTCCAGCGGCTACGGGGTCACCTGGGTGCCGTCGATGCGGATGGTCGTGAACCTCAACGACCTCGACAAGTCCCGCTGGATCAACCTCACCGGCGCCTCGGGCCACGCGTACAACGCGCACTACACGGACCAGACGCAGATGTGGGCCAAGGGCGAGCTGCTGGAGTGGCCCTTCGGCAAGGACGCCGTCGAGAAGGCCACGGTCGACACCCTGACCCTCAAGCCGGCCGGGTCGTGAGCCGGGTCACGAACTGAAGCGGCGCACCCCCGACGGGGTGGCCACCGCCTGGACGGGGTGGTCGTGCGGTTCCTCCGGGACCCGCGCGACCACCTCGTCGTCGTAGAGGAGCACGACGAGCGCCGGGTGCGCCCCGGCCCGCTCCAGCCGCTGCAGCACCCGGTCGTAACTGCCCCCGCCGCGGCCGAGCCGCATGCCGCGCCCGTCCACCGCGAGCCCGGGCAGCAGCACCGCGTCGGCCTGCGTCACCGCGTCCGGCCCGAGCGGGGGGCCGGACGGCTCCAGCAGCCGCATCTTGCCCGGGTGGGCGGCCTCGG
The DNA here is from genome assembly GCF_004795115.1 of Streptomyces sp. A0592. Classification (NCBI taxonomy): domain Bacteria; kingdom Bacillati; phylum Actinomycetota; class Actinomycetes; order Kitasatosporales; family Streptomycetaceae; genus Streptomyces; species Streptomyces sp. A0592. The sequence goes on along the minus strand of NZ_SSBM01000003.1, from coordinate 29,944 downwards.
CGAGGCTGCCGGGTCCCTCGTACGCCGCCCAGTCGAGGTCGTTGTCGGGCAGCAGGAGGGGGAGCAGCACCCGCTTGCCGGCCGCGCGCAGGGCGTCGAGGAGTGCGCGGGTGCCGGGCTCGCCGCCGACCGAGACGTACGCCGCCACCGTGCGCGCACCGGCCAGTTCGGGCAGTTCGAGGGCGGTGACGGCGAGCGCCGCGGCCGCCGTGCGGCGGGCGTCGGGGGACAAGGCGCGACGGGCCGCGAGGAGTTCCCGGCGCAGCTCGGACTTGGCGGACTCGGTGGGCGGGTTCTCTGCCACGAGAATCAAATTTCCTTCGAATCAGGGCATATATGGACCTACCAACCACGACTTCGTCGGGCGTTCGGCAGGACCCACTATCGTTCTGGCCATGACTATGTTGCACCCCGTGATCAAGAAGGCCGTCATTCCGGCCGCTGGCCTCGGCACCCGCTTCCTTCCGGCGACCAAGGCGACCCCGAAGGAAATGCTCCCGGTTGTGGACAAGCCGGCCATCCAGTACGTGGTCGAGGAGGCCGTGGCGGCCGGGCTCGACGACGTCCTCATGATCACTGGGCGTAACAAGCGTGCCCTGGAAGACCACTTCGACCGCAACTACGAGCTGGAGTCGGCCCTCATCGCCAAGGGCGACGACGACCGCCTGAAGAAGGTCCAGGAATCCAGCGACCTCGCGACCATGCACTACGTCCGCCAGGGCGACCCGCGGGGCCTCGGGCACGCGGTGCTGTGCGCCGAGCCGCACGTCGGCCGCGAGCCCTTCGCCGTCCTCCTCGGCGACGACCTGATCGACCCGCGCGACCCGCTCCTGCGTCAGATGGCCGACATCCACGCCCGCACCGGCGGCACCGTCATCGCCCTCATGGAGGTCGACCCGGCCAGCGTCCACCTCTACGGCTGCGCCGCCGTCGAGGCCACCGACGAGGCGGACGTGGTCCGCATCACCGGCCTCGTCGAGAAGCCGGAGCCCCAGGACGCCCCCAGCAATTTCGCGGTTATCGGCCGCTACGTCCTCAACCCCGCGATCTTCGACATACTGCGGGAGACCGAGCCGGGCCGCGGTGGGGAGATCCAGCTCACCGACGCCCTGCAGAAGCTGGCCGCCGACGAGAGCGTGGGCGGCCCGGTGCACGGCGTGGTCTTCCGGGGCCGTCGCTACGACACCGGGGACCGCGGCGACTACCTGCGGGCCATCGTCCGCCTCGCGTGCGAGCGCGAGGACCTGGGCCCCGAGTTCCGCACCTGGCTTCACCGTTACGTCACGGAGGAGATGTAGCACCTTGAGCAGTTCCGCACCGCAGGACATTGGCCACCGTCTGTGGTCCGTGGACGAGCACCTCGCGGACGTCCTCGGGGCCGTCCGGCCGCTGGAGCCGATCGAGCTCCAGCTGCTGGACGCCCAGGGCTGTGTCCTGGTCGAGGACGTCACCGTGCCCGTCGCCCTCCCGCCCTTCGACAACAGCTCCATGGACGGCTACGCCGTCCGCACGGCCGACGTCCAGGGTGCGAGCGAGGAGTTCCCCGCGGTGCTGACGGTCATCGGGGACGTCGCGGCGGGCAGCGGCGAGCTGCCCACCGTGGGCCCCGGCGAGGCCGCCCGGATCATGACCGGCGCCCCGCTGCCGCCCGGTGCGGAAGCCGTCGTACCGGTCGAGTGGACCGACGGCGGCACCGGAGGCGGCGCCGCCGCCGGGATGACCCCGGCCAGCGCCGCCCCCGAGCAGGCGGGCGGCGAGGTGCGGGTGCACCGCGCGGCCGAGGCGCGGGCGCACGTCCGCGCGCGCGGCAGCGACGTCCAGGCGGGCGACCTCGCCCTCGCGGCCGGGACCGTCCTCGGCCCGCCCCAGATCGCCCTGCTGGCCGCCATCGGGCGCGGCACCGTCCGGGTGCGCCCGCGCCCGCGCGTGGTGGTCCTGTCCACCGGCAGCGAGCTGGTCCAGCCCGGCGAGCCGCTCACCGCGGGCACGATCTACGACTCCAACAGCTTCGCGCTGGCGGCGGCCGCGCGGGACGCCGGAGCCATCGCCTACCGGGTCGGCGCCGTCGCGGACGACGCCGACACCCTGCGCTCCACCATCGAGGACCAGCTGATCCGGGCCGACCTGCTGGTCACCACGGGCGGGGTCAGCGTCGGCGCCTACGACGTGGTCAAGGAGGCGCTCTCCTCGGTCGGCTCGGTCCCGTCGTCCGGTTCCGCCGGCCAGGGCGAGGACGACGTGGAGGTGGACGCGACCCGGATCGACTTCCGCAAGCTCGCCATGCAGCCCGGCAAGCCGCAGGGCTTCGGCACGATCGGCCCCGACCACACCCCGCTGCTGGCGCTGCCCGGCAACCCGGTCTCCTCGTACGTCTCCTTCGAGCTGTTCGTGCGCCCCGCGATCCGCGCCCTCATGGGGCTGCCGGAGTCCGAGGTCCGGCGGCCGAGCGTGCGGGCCGTGCTCAAGGCCGACAAGGCACTGGGCTCCCCGGCCGGCCGCCGCCAGTTCCTGCGCGGAAAGTACGACGCCGAGAGCGGCACGGTCAGTCCGGTCGGGGGATCGGGCTCCCACCTGATCGCCGCACTGGCGCACGCCGACTCGCTGATGGTCGTACCGGAAGACGTCACCTCGGTGGAGCCCGGCACCGAGCTGGAAGTGGTCCTGCTCGGCTGATCCGCGGCATCCGTTTCCGCGCGCCCGGCCCCGTTCCCCCGGCGCGCCCCTCCGGCGGCCTGTGCGGGTAGCGTGTGTCGCACCACACAGGCCCCCGGGGGCCCAGAGCGGAGCGGCACAGCAATGAGTACCGAGAGCAGGCTCACCCACATCGACGAGGCCGGTGCGGCCCGGATGGTCGACGTCTCCGCGAAGGACGTCACCACCCGGACGGCGCGCGCCAGTGGACGCGTACTCGTCTCCCCCCGGGTGATCGAGCTGCTGCGCGGCGAGGGAGTGCCCAAGGGGGACGCCCTCGCCACCGCGCGCATCGCCGGGATCATGGGGGCGAAGAGGACCCCGGACCTGATCCCGCTGTGCCACCCGCTGGCCGTCTCGGGCGTGAAGGTGGACCTGTCGGTCGCCGACGACGCCGTCGAGATCCTCGCCACCGTGAAGACGACCGACCGCACGGGCGTCGAGATGGAGGCGCTGACCGCCGTCGCGGTCGCCGGACTCACCGTCATCGACATGGTGAAGGCGGTCGACAAGGGCGCCGTCATCACGGACGTCCGGGTGGAGGAGAAGACCGGGGGCAAGTCCGGCGACTGGGCCCGCTCGTGAACGCCCCGCGCGGCGGGGAGGTGCACAGCCACCGCGCGGCGGCGGCGCCGGAGGCCGGTGCGGCCCCGGACGGGTCCCTCGGCAGGGCGCTCGTCGTGACGGCCTCCAACCGGGCCTCGCAGGGCGTGTACGCCGACAAGGGCGGCCCGCTGCTGGCCGAGGCGCTGGAGAAGCTCGGCTTCGCGGTGGACGGCCCTCGGGTCGTCCCGGACGGCGATCCCGTCGAGCAGGCGCTGCGCGAGGGCGTGGCCGCCGCCTACGACGTCATCCTGACCACGGGCGGCACCGGGATCTCGCCGACCGACCGCACCCCGGACGCCACCGCGCGGGTCCTGGACTACGAGGTCCCGGGCATCCCGCAGGCCATCCGCGCCGAGGGCCTGGCGAAGGTGCCGACCGCGGCCCTGTCCCGGGGCCTGGCGGGCGTCGCCGGGCGCACCCTGATCGTCAACCTGCCCGGTTCCACGGGCGGGGTGCGCGACGGCCTCGCCGTCCTGTCCCGCATCCTGCCGCACGCGGTGGACCAGATCCGTGGCGGCGACCACCCCAGGCCGGCGGGACCCACCGGGAGCGCGAGCTGAACGGCCCCACCTGGCCGGTGGTCCTGACCGACGGCGATGTCACGCTCCGGCCGATAAAACTGCGCGACCAGAAGGACTGGCGCGAGGTCAACCGGCGCAACCGCGACTGGCTCCGGCCGTGGGAGGCGACGATCCCGCCGCCCGCGCCCTGGGGGCCGGTGATCCAGCGGCCCACGTACCGCCAGATGGTCCGTCACCTGCGGGCGGAGGCGAACGCGGGCCGGATGCTGCCCTTCGTCATCGAGTACCAGGGGCGGCTGGTCGGCCAGCTGACGGTGGCCGGGATCACCTGGGGGTCGATGTGCGCGGGGCACATCGGCTACTGGGTGGACCGCGACGTGGCCGGCCGCGGCGTGATGCCCACGGCGGTCGCGATGGCCGTCGACCACTGCTTCCGGAAGGTCGGCCTGCACCGCATCGAGGTGTGCATCCGCCCCGAGAACGGGCCGAGCCGGCGGGTCGTGGAGAAGCTGGGCCTGCGCGAGGAGGGGCTGCGTCCGCGCTACCTCCACATCGACGGCGCCTGGCGCGACCACCTCGTGTACGCGATCACGGCGGAGGAGGTGCCGGAGGGGCTGCTGCGCCGCTGGCACCGCGCGCGCCACTCGCAGTCCCCGCCGAAATAGGGTCGGCCCGCGGATGTCCGCCCGCGCGATAAACGAATATCTGTTCGAATTAATGGCCCGAGGTAACCGATTCGCCCATAACCTGATCCGAAGAATCACAAAAAAAGTCCGTGATATCAGCGAGATCGCGCGACACACCGGCCCAATTGGCCGATCCCCTCGCCCGCGCCCCTCTACGGTGTGAGGTGTGAGCAGCAGCGGCCTCATCTACGCAGTCATTGTCGGGGCCTGGGCCGCCTACTTGGTGCCCATGTGGCTCCGGAGGCAGGACGAGCTGAACGAAGCCCGTCCGACGGAACGCTTCTCCACCGCCATTCGGCTGCTTTCCGGCCGGGCGGGAATGGAGCGCCGTTACGCCAAGGGGCTGCGTGAGCGCGGTGACGAGGAGGCGGAGCCCCCCGCGGACCCGGACGCCGCGACGGAGACGGTCAATTCCGTCGAAGCCGACGCCCGGGCCATCGGTGTGTCCCCGACCAGGGCGGAGCCGCGCAAGGCGGCCGCCGAGCGGGAGCAGCGCGCGGAGCGGGCCCGGCGCGAACAACGCCTCCAGGTCCTCGCGCGCCGCCGGCGCACCACCGCACTCCTCTTCCTGGTCTTCACCGCCGGCGCCGTCGTCGCGGCGGTGGGCGGCCTGCGCTACCTGTGGGCCCCCGCCGTTCCCGCCCTCCTGCTGAGCACGTACATCGCCCACCTGCGGGTCCAGGAGCGCCGGCGCTACGAGTTCACGATGGACCGGCGGCGCGCCGAGGCGGCCGCACGGCAGCTGCGCGAGGAGCGCCCGCGCCGCCGCCACCCCGAGGAGGGTGCGGCCGCGGCCGGCGAACCGGACCCTGCTCCACCGGTCTCCCCCCAGGAAGCCGGACGGCGCGCGCTGGTCGAGCAGACCGACCACGCCGAGTGGGTGGACCAGCAGCGCGAACGCGAACGCGGCCCCGTCCGGGGTGACAGCTGGGAGCCGGTCCCGGTTCCGCTGCCGACCTACGTGACGGCCCCGGTCGCCCCCCGCGCCACGGGCCCCGTGACCCCGGACGCCTGGAGCGCGACCCGCTCCAGCACGGCCGAGCCGACGGAGCCCCGCCTGCGCGCCCAGCCGGCGGTCCCCGCCCCGGCTCCCGCCGAGGACGACGCGCAGGACCGGACCCCCCAGCGCCCCCGCGGCCAGGGCCGCGGCCGCACTCCGCTGTTCGACCAGTACGAGAGCGAAGACCGCCCGCGCGCCGCGAACGAGTGATCGGTGACCTGCGCGGACCCCCGCGGAAACGCGTTTTGGAGCACCGGCGCAGGGGTGCTAATGTTTCACACGTCGCAAGGGCCTGTGGCGCAGTCTGGTAGCGCACCTCGTTCGCATCGAGGGGGTCTGGGGTTCAAATCCCCACAGGTCCACAGACGACAGTTCGCGAGTAGCTCTCGTGAACGTCACGAAATCCCGCCCGGTCGAAAGACCGGGCGGGATTTCGGCGTTTTCGGGGGCGGTTGGGCGAAGATGCGCTCATGGCGATCGGTGGGGAACGGGACGGCGGGACGGCCCAGGCGTGGGAGGCCGTCGGTGGCGCGCCGGAGCTCGTGGGACGAGTCCGGTTCGAGGGGGCCGGCAACCTCGCGGAAGGGCCGCTTCCGGTGCGGGAGTTGGCGCGCGCCACGGTCGCGGCCTGCGGACTGGCGGCGGGGGAGCTCGCCGCGGTGCGGGCCGGGGGCGCGGCGGGGGATCCCCGTCCCTTCGTGGTGCACGAGGCGGCGGTGGCCACGGCCTTCGTCAGTGAACGCCATCTCAGGGTGGCGGGCCGGCCCGCGGTGACGTTCGCTCCGCTGTCCGGCTTCTGGCGGGCCGCGGACGGCTGGGTCCGCACGCACGCCAACTACCCGCACCACGAGGCCGCGCTCGTACGGGCGCTGGGGCTGCCCTCCCCGACGCCGGAGGCGCTGCGCGCCGCGGTCGCCGGACGGACGGCCGTCGAGGTGCAGGAACTCGTGTACGGGGCGGGCGGTCTCGCCGTCGCCGTGGCACGGCGGTACGGGGATCCCCAGCCGCTGGTGGAGTCCGTACCCGCCACGGGGCAGCGGGGGCGGGTGCTCGGCGCGGCCCCGCCGGGTCGGCCCGGCACGGGGGTGCGGGTGCTTGACCTGACGCGGGTCATCGCCGGGCCCGTCGCCACACGCACGCTCGGCCTGCTGGGCGCGGACGTGCTGCGGATCGATACGCCGGGCCTGCCGGAGGCGGACGACGCGTACGCGGACACCGGCTTCGGGAAGCGGTCGGCGCTGCTGGACCTGGCGCGGCCCGCGGACCGGGCGGTCTTCGAGGGGCTGCTGGCCGAGGCCGACGTGGTGGTGAGCGGGTACCGGCCGGGGGCGCTGGAGCGCCACGGGTTCGGTTCGCGGGACCTGCTGGAGCGGTGGCCGGGGCTGGTGGTGGCCGAGCTGTGCGCATGGGGGTGGCGGGCACCGCAGCCGTGGGCCGGGCGGCGGGGATTCGACTCGCTGGTGCAGGCGGGCTACGGGATCGCCGGCGCGTGCGCGGGGCCGGACGGGGCGCCGGGCGTGCTGCCGGCGCAGGCGCTCGACCACGGGACGGGCTACCTGGTGGCGGCCGGTGTGATGCGGGCCCTGGCCGAGGGCGGCGGGCGGGGGCTGCGGTTCTCCCTGGCCGGGACGGGTTCGTGGCTGGTCCGCGGTCTGGCCGGCGCTCGGGCCGCGGGGGGCGCCGGGGCTCCGCCGTACGCGGCCGAGCCGTGGCTGAGCGAGACCGGGTCGGGGTACGGGGTGCTGCGGCACGCGGCCAGCCCCTTCGGGGAGTGGGCCGGGGGCCCGTCCCGGTGGGGGACGGACCCGGCCGTCTGGCTCCCGCGGTAGCCCCCGCTACGGCTGGGAGGCGGCCGCCGCGGGCGCCTGGAGGGGCTTGGCCATGCAGCGGCTGGAGTCGTAGAAGCGGTAGAAGCCGAACTTCGGCGACGGGGTGTAGCCCTCGGAGAGGTAGAGGGCGATCGCCTCCGGCTGCTGGTCGCCCGTTTCGAGGACCATCCGCAGGCGGCCCGCCGCGCGGGCGTCCGCCTCCAGGGTCGCGAGGATGCGGCGGGCCAGGCCCAGGCCGCGGGCCTCCGGGACGACGTACATCCGCTTCAGCTCGGCGTCGCCGTCCGAGTAGCCCTCGTCGTTCTTCTCCTGGGTGCGCCAGCCACCGGTCGCCACCGGGGCGCCGGTCGTGTCGTACGCCACTATGTACAGGCCCCGCGGCGGGGCGAACATCGCCGGATCCAGGAAGGTCGCGTCGCCCTCGCCCTGGTACCGCTCCTGGTATTCGAGCTGCACCCGGTCGTTGAGTTTGACCGCGTCCGGGTGATCGTACGGCACGGTGCGGAAGTCGATCCCATGAGACATCCGAACATCGTACGGAACCCTCCCGCTATGGTGCTGGGATGCTCACTGTGACCTCCGTGAATGTGAATGGGATTCGGGCCGCCGCCAAGAAGGGCTTCGGGGCGTGGCTGGCGGGATCCGACGCCGACGTGGTCTGCCTGCAGGAGGTACGGGCCGAGGAAGGGCAGATCCCGCAGGAGGTGCGCTCTCCCGAGGGCTGGCACACCGTCTTCGCGCCGGCCGCCGCGAAGGGGCGGGCCGGGGTCGCGCTGTACACGCGGCGCGCGCCGGAGCGGGTGCAGGTCGGGTTCGGCAGTGAGGAGTTCGACACCGCCGGCCGGTACCTGGAGATCGACCTGCCCGGAGTGACCGTGGCCAGCCTCTACCTGCCCTCCGGTGAGGCGGGCACGGAGAAGCAGGACGAGAAGTACCGGTTCATGGGGGAGTTCCTGACCTACCTCGCCGGGCTGAAGGTGCGGGCCGCCGCGGAAGGGCGCGAGGTCGTGGTCTGCGGTGACTGGAACATCTGTCACCAGGAGGCCGACCTCAAGAACTGGAAGACCAACCGCAAGAACGCCGGCTTCCTCCCCGAGGAGCGCGAGTGGCTGGGGAAGGTCTACACGGAGGCCGGCTACGTCGACGTGGTGCGCGAGCTGCACCCCGACACCGAGGGCCCGTACTCCTGGTGGTCCTACCGCGGCCGGGCCTTCGACAACGACGCCGGCTGGCGGATCGACCTCCAGGTCGTGACCCCGGGGCTGGCCGCCAAGGCCGTCAAGGCCTTCGTCGAGCGGGCCGAGACGCATCCAGAGCGCTGGTCCGACCACGCGCCCGTGACCGTCGTCTACGAGCTCGGCGCCTGACCGGAGGGCGGGGCGGTGGACGCCAGGAGGCGGTCCATCGCCATCGTCAGTTCCGCCTCGACCACGCTCTTGGCGAGCGGGCGCAGCCGGGTGAGCGCCTCCGGTGAGATGTGGTCCGAGATCAGCTCGGTGAACAGCAGGGCCATCGCGTCCGCGTGCTCGCGGACGCGGCGCCCGGTCTCCAGGACCGCGGCAAGCGGCACGCCCTCGCGGACCAGCGCCGAGGAGACGTCCAGCAGGCGGCGGCTGACGTGGACGATCGCGTCGCCGTCGACGGCGAGGTAGCCGAGGTCGAGGGAGGCCGCCAGGTTCTCCGGGGTGACCTCGCCCTCGAAGTAGTCGGCCAGTTCCTCCGGGGTGAGGCGGACCGGGGTCTCCTCCGACCAGCCGATGCCGAGCAGCTCACCCAGCTGGCCGACGTCGCGGCCGTTCTCGAAGGCGGCGGTCAGCTCGGCGATGCCGCCGAGGGTGTGACCGCGTTCCAGCAGGCCGGCGATGGTGCGCAGCCGGGCCAGGTGGTGGTCGTCGTACCAGGCGATGCGGCCCTCGCGCCGGGGCGGCGGGAGCAGCTTGCGCTCACGGTAGAAGCGCAGGGTGCGCACCGGTATGCCGGCCGCTTCGGCCAGCTCCTCGGTGCGGTACTCGCGCACCGGCTTCGCTTGCATCTCATCCCTCGCCACAGACGCAGCCTATGGCGTACCGGCGGTAACTTTCCGGGTCCGCCCCCTACCCATGAGTACGGCGCTGCTCTACCCTCCCGATTGTGCCAGTGATTGCTGGCAGTGTTTCGATGGTGTGGTGCGTTGCGGCGTTGCGTGGCTGGAACTGCGGATGAGGCGGAAGGCGGCGGGCATGGGCGGCAAGGGCGGGCGCGAGGGGCGCGAGCACGTACGAGTGGCGGTGATCGGGTCCGGATTCGGCGGACTCGGGGCCGCCGTTCGGCTGCGGCGCGAGGGGATCACGGACTTCGTCGTACTGGAGCGGGCCGACTCGGTCGGGGGAACCTGGCGGGACAACAGCTATCCGGGGTGCGCCTGCGACGTCCCGTCGCACCTGTACTCCTTCTCCTTCGCACCGAACCCGGACTGGCCGCGGACCTTCTCCGGGCAGCCCGCCATCCGGGAGTACCTGGAGCACGTCGCGGACACCTTCGGGCTGCGCCGGCACATCCGGCTCGACTCCGAGGTCCGGATGATGCGCTGGGACGCGGACGAGCTGCACTGGGAGATCGAGACCGCGCAGGGCGAGCTGACCGCCGACGTGGTGGTCTCGGCCACCGGGCCGCTGTCCGAGCCGAAGCTGCCCGAGGTGGCCGGGCTCGCCGGGTTCCCCGGCAAGGTCTTCCACTCCGCGCGCTGGGACCACGACTACGACCTCGCCGGCAAACGCGTCGCCATGATCGGTACGGGGGCCTCCGCGATCCAGATCGTGCCGGCCATCGCCCCCGACGTGGAGCGCCTGACGCTCTTCCAGCGGACCCCGCCGTGGGTCATGCCGCGCACCGACCGGGCGATCTCGACGGTGGAGCGCTGGCTGCACCGGCAACTGCCCTTCACCCGGGCCGCGCGCCGGGGGTTGCTCTGGGGCATCCGGGAACTCCAGGTCAGCGCCTTCACCAAGCGGCCGAACCAGCTCGGACTCGTCGAGGCGCTCGCGAAGGCCAACATGGCCCGGTCGATCAAGGACCCCGAGCTGCGTGCCAAGCTGACGCCCTCCTACCGCATCGGCTGCAAGCGGATCCTGCTCTCCAGCGAGTACTACCCGGCGCTCGCACGGCCCAACGTGGACCTGGTCGCCTCCGGGCTGAAGGAGATCCGGGGCTCGGTCCTGGTCGCGGCCGACGGGACCGAGACCGAGGTCGACGCGATCGTCTTCGGTACGGGGTTCCACGTCACGGACATGCCGATCGCCGACCGGGTGGTGGGTGCGGACGGCAGGACCCTCGCCGACCAGTGGAAGGACGGGATGCAGTCGCTGCGCGGGGCGACCGCGGCCGGCTTCCCCAACTGGATGACGATCATCGGCCCCAACACCGGGCTCGGGAACAGCTCGATGATCCTCATGATCGAGTCGCAGTTGAACTACATGGCCGACTACCTGCGGCAGTTGGGCATGCTGGGCGGGAAGGTCGCGCTCGCCGCCCGCCCCTCCGCCGTGAACAAGTGGAACCGGCAGGTGCAGGCCCGGATGGAGCGGACGGTCTGGAACACCGGCGGCTGCACCAGCTGGTACCTGGACGCGAACGGCCGCAACACGACGGTCTGGCCGGGCACGACCGGCGAGTTCCGCCGGGAGACGCGCAGCGTCGATCTGGCGGAGTACGAGGTGGTGCGCGTACGGGAGCGCGAGCCGGTGGTCGTCGCGGCCGCCACCGCTGCGGCGCCGTTGCCCGAGGTGCTGCCCCCGGACCCCCGCGCCTCGACCGCCGGCGAGGCCGGGGTGGGTACGGCCGCCGAGGGTGCCGCGTGAGCCGGGCTGCGCACGTCACCTCCGGTCCCTACGCCCCGCCCACCGCCCGCCGCGAACTCGTCGCCGTCTCCGCCGACGGGGCCCGACTGCACGTCGAGGTGCATGGGGACGAGGGCGCGCCGGCCGTGGTGCTGGCCCACGGCTGGACCTGCTCCACGGCGTTCTGGGCCGCCCAGATACGGGCCCTGGCCACCACCCACCGGGTCGTCGCCTACGACCAGCGCGGACACGGGCGCAGCCCCGCCGCCCGGGAACACAGCACCACCGCGCTCGCCGACGACCTCGTGGCGGTGCTCGGCGCCGCCCTCGCCCCGGGGGAGCGCGCGGTCGTCGCCGGGCACTCCATGGGCGGCATGACGATCATGGCGGCCGCGGCCCGGCCGGAGTTCGCCGAGCACGCCGCCGCCGCGCTGCTGTGCAGCACCGGCAGCTCCCGGCTGGTCGAGCAGGCCACGGTGCTGCCGGGGCGCGCCGGGCGGGTGCGGACCCGTATCACCGGCGCGGTCCTCGGATCGCGCGCCCCGCTCGGGCCGGTCACGCCCGTCGCCCGCACAGTCCTCAAGTACGCCACCATGGGCCCCGGCTCCGCGCCCGACCGGGTCGAGGCGTGCGCCGCAATCGTCCACGCCTGCCCCACCCGGGTGCGGCACGCCTGGTCCCAGGTGCTGGCCGGGCTGGACCTGGACGCCGACGTGGCACGGCTGACCGTTCCCACCGCCGTGATCGGCGGCACCGCCGACCGGCTCACTCCGGTCGTCCACGCCCGCGGGCTCGCCGCGGCGCTGCCGCACTGCGTGGGCCTCACCGAGCTCACCGGCATCGGGCACATGACCCCGGTCGAGGCGCCCGAGGCCGTCACCCGGGCCGTGTCCGAACTGACCGCGCGCTATCTCGACGCTCTCGACACGACCGAGAAGGAGAAGACACCGTGAGTGCTCGCAGGAGTCTGGAAGGCCAGGTCGCCGTCGTCACCGGGGCCGCCCGCGGGGTCGGCGAGCTGCTCGCCCGCAAGCTGTCGGCCCGGGGCGCGCGGATCGCGCTCGTCGGCCTGGAGCCGGAGGCCCTCAAGGAGGTCTCCGAGCGCCTGCACACCGACAGCGAGCACTGGTACGCCGACGTCACCGACCACGAGGCGATGGCGCGCGTCGCGCAGGAGGTCAAGGAGCGCTTCGGGAAGGTCGACATCGTCGTCGCCAACGCGGGCGTCGCCGCGGGCGGCCCGTTCGCCGACTCCGATCCCGACGCCTGGCGCCGGGTGATCGAGGTCAACCTGATCGGCGGTGCCGTCACCGCCCGGGCCTTCCTGCCCGTGCTGACGGAGAGCCGCGGCTACTTCCTCCAGATCGCCTCGCTCGCCGCCATCACCCCGGCGCCGATGATGACCGCCTACTGCGCCTCCAAGTCCGGCGTCGAGGCCTTCGCCCACTGCCTGCGCGCCGAAGTCGGGTACAAGGGCGTGGGCGTCGGCGTCGGCTACCTCTCGTGGACCGACACGGACATGGTGCGCGGCGCCGACCAGGACGAGGTCATGCGGGAGCTGCGGCAGCGGCTGCCGTGGCCGTCGAACCGCACCTACCCGCTGGGGCCGGCCGTCGACCGGATCGTCGCGGGCATCGAGCGGCGCTCGCCGCACGTGTACGCGCAGTGGTGGCTGCGCGGGATGCAGGGCGTGCGCGGCTACCTGCCCGGCATCATCGCGACGGTCGGGCAGCGCGAGATGAAGCGCTTCGAGCCCCGGCTGTCGGGCGTCTCCACGGGACTCGTCGGCGCGGGCGGCGCGGCGGACGAGCGGGAGCGCACGCAGAGCCGCTGACCGGGACGCCCGCGAGGGGGCGCGGCCGCCACCGGCGGCCGCGCCCCTTTCCGCATGCCCCTCACGGCCGGGGCGGCAGCTTCGGACGGCGCCGGTCGGGCACGTCCGTGTAGCCGGGCGGCATCGCGGCCGGGTCCTGTTCGAGGAGCTCCAGTGCCAGGTGGACGGCGTCGTCCATCTGGGCGTGCCGCCCCTCCGCCCAGTCGAGCGGGGTGCGCAGGATCTCGAAGTCCGGCTCCACGCCGTGGTTCTCCACCGACCACCCGTACTCGGGGAACCAGGCGGCGTTCATCGGCACCGTGATCACCGTTCCGTCGCCGAGGGTGTGCCGGCCGGTCATGCCGACCACCCCGCCCCAGGTGCGCTGGCCCACCACCGGTCCCAGGCCCAGCAGTTTGAAGGCCGCCGTGATCATGTCGCCGTCCGATGAGGTCGCCTCGTCGGCCAGCGCCACGATCGGGCCGCGGGGTGCGTTGGAGGCGTAGCTGACGGGCTGGGCGTCACGTGTCAGGTCCCAGCCGAGGATGGAGCGGGTGAGCTTCTCCACCACCAGCTCGCTGATGTGGCCGCCGGCGTTGCCGCGTACGTCCACGATCAGCGCGGGCCGGGACATCTCCATGCGCAGGTCGCGGTTGAACTGCGCCCAGCCCGAGCCGCCCATGTCGGGGATGTGGAGGTAGCCGCACCGCCCGCCGCTGAGCTCCCGGACCACCTGGCGGCGCTTGGACACCCAGTCCTGGTAGCGCAGCGGCCGCTCGTCGATCAGCGGGACGACGGCGACCCGGCGGGAGCGGCCCGAGCCCTCCGCCGGCTGGAAGGTCAGCTCGACCGTGGTGCCGCCGGCGCCGGCGAGCAGCGGGTAGGGGCCGGTGACCGGGTCCACGGGCCGGCCGTCGACGTGGGTGAGCACCGCGCCCTCCCGGATGCCGGTGCCGGCGAGCGGGGAGCGGGCCTTGGAGTCGGAGGACTCTCCGGGCAGGATCTTGGCCACCACCCATGTCCCGTCCCGGGGGACCAGGTTGGCGCCGAGCAGGCCGATGGCCCGCTGGTAGTGCGGGGGGCCTTCGTTGCGGCGGGCGGGGGAGACGTAGGCGTGCGAGGTGCCGAGTTCGCCGAGGACCTCGCGCAGCAGGTCGGCGAACTCGTCGGGGGAGGCGATCCGTTCGACCAGGGGGCGGTACTGGCGCAGTACGCCGTCCCAGTCGATGCCGCACATGTTCGGCTCCCAGAAGTAGGCGCGGATGATCCGCCCGGCCTCCTCGAAGGCCTGGCGCCACTCGGCCGCCGGGTCCACCTCGTGCAGGATGCGCCGCAGGTCCAGGTAGACCGTCGAGTCGCTGTCGCCCGACTCGGTGGCAGGGACGGCGCGCAGATCGCCGTCGTCGTTGACCACGAGCCGGGTGCCGTCGCCGCTGACCGCGAACCAGTCCAGTCCCGAGGCCAGTTCGCTCTTGCGGGCCTTGGTCAGGTCGAAGTGCTCCAGCGTGGGCCTGCCGCTGATGTCGTTGGGGTTGGCGAAGGTCTCGCCGAGCGCGCCCGAGATCGGCCAGCGCAGCCAGACCAGTCCGCCGCCGTGCACCGGGTACAGGGCCGAGTACTTGGACGCGCTCACCGGGAACGGGGTGACGCGGCTCTCCAGCCCCTCCACCTCCACGGTCACGGCGCCGCTGTCGCCCGCGTTCTCCGACTCGCCCTCGACCGGGTCCAGGCCGCCCGCCGCGGGCCGCCCCTCGGCCGAGAGCGCGAAGGGCGAGGGGGTCGCGGAGGACAGGGGCACCAGGTACGGGCGGCAGCCCAGCGGGAAGGACAGGTCGCCGGTGTGCACGTCGTAGACCGGGTCGAAACCGCGCCAGGACAGGAAGGCCAGGTAGCGCCCGTCCCGGGTGAAGACCGGGTTCTCGTCGGCGAAGCGGCCGTTGGTGACGTCGACGACGGTACGTGCGCCGGGCCCCGAGATGCGGGCCATCTTGATCTGCCGCAGCGAGCGCCCGATGCCGGGATGCGACCAGGTCAGCCAGCTTCCGTCGGGGGAGAAGGCCAGGTCGGTGACGGGGCCGTTGATGGACCGGATCAGCTCGGTGACCTCGCCGTTCGACTCCTCCGACGCGTCGACGAGCAGTAGCCGCCCGTCGTTGGAGGCGATGGCGAGGCGCTCGCCGTCCGGGTCCGAGAGCAGTTCGGTCACGCGGCCCAGCTCGCCCGAGGCCAGCCGGCGCGGCTGCCGCTCCCCGGAGGCCCGGGGCAGGTAGGCGATCTCGATCGCGTCCTCGCCCTCGGCGTCGGTGACGTAGGCGACCTGTCCGCCGCTGCCGAGCATCTCCGGCAGCCGTACCCGCACGCCGGGGGTGTCGGCGATGGTCCGGGCCGGCCCGTCGCGGTGGGTCAGCCAGTACAGGCTGCCGCGTACCACGACCGCGCTGGCCCGCCCGGTGGCGTCCACGGAGAGGGAGTCGACGTGGCTTGCGGCCGGCACCTGGTAGGTGCGCCGGCCGGCGCGCGGGCCGCCGAGGCGGACCTGGAGCTTGCGCGGGGTGGCGTCGGGGGCCAGGGAGTCGACGAGCCAGATGTCCCCGGCGCACTGGTAGACGACCCGGGAGCCGTCGCTGGAGGCGTGCCGGGCGTAGAACTCGTCGTGGTCGGTGTGCCGGCGCAGGTCGGTGCCGTCGGGGAGGCAGGAGTAGAGGTTGCCGATGCCCTCGTGGTCGGAGAGGAAGGCGATCCGGCCGCCCACGAACATCGGGGCGTCCAGGTGCCCTTCGAGGTCCTCCAGGAGCTGGCGCCCGTGCAGCCAGAGCCGGCCCATGGCGCCGCCCCGGTAGCGCTTCCACGCGGCGGGCTCGTGCGGCGGCTTGCCGGTGAGCAGCAGGCTGCGGTGCTCGCCGTCGATGTCGGCGACCTGGATGTCGGAGACGGGGCCCCAGGGCAGGCGCCCGCCGGGGCTGCCGTCGGTGGGCAGTTTGTAGGCCCAGGAGAAGTAGGAGAACGGCTGTTCGTGCGAGGAGACGGCGAGGATGTTGCCGTCGGGGTCCCAGCCGCAGACGCGGGTGTCGGTGGCGCCCCAGTGGCTCAGCTGCCGGGCCGGGCCGCCGTCGACGGGCGCCAGGTGGATCTCGGGGTCGAGGCTTCGCCAGGTGGTGAAGGCGATGTGCCGCCCGTCGGGTGAGAAGCGGGGGTGGCCGACCCGGGTCCGGTCGACGGTGACCCGCCAGGCACGTCCGGGGGGCCGGCCGTCGGGGACCAGCGGGGCGACCCAGAGGTCGTCCTCGGTGGCGAAGCACAGGAGGTCGTCGTGCAGGTGCGGGAACCGGAGGTACGCGACGTCGTGACTCACCCCCCAATGCTTTCCGCGTGAGGGGGGCGCGGCAACTCGTACTGGTGATCCATGCCACCCCCGCGAGCGAAACGGAACGGTTTCGTTTCGCTTGAGGGAGGGGTATCGTAGGAAGCGTACGGAACAGTTTCGTTCGGATGGAGGCGCGGAGATGACCGAGGCGATGGCGGCCCGGCGCACCCGGATCACCCCCGAACGGCAGGCCGAACTGCACGAGGCGGTCCTCGATCTCCTGCGTGACGTCGGCTACGAGGCGTTGACCATGGACGCGGTCGCCGCCCGTACGAAGTCCAGCAAGGCCACCCTCTACCGCCAGTGGGGGAGCAAGCCGGAGCTGGTCGCCAAGGCCCTGCGGTGTACGCAGCCCGTCTCGCTGCGCGAGATCGACACGGGCAGCCTGCGCGGGGACTTCGCGCTCATGGTGGAGCACTCGGACGATGCGCAGATGGCCAAGGACACCGCGCTGATGCGGGGTCTGGCCCATGCCGTCCACGAGAGCCCGGAGCTCCACAAGGCACTGCGGGACCTGTTGGTCGACCCGGAGATCACCGGGTTGCAGGTGATGCTGCAGCGCGCGGTGGACCGGGGCGAGATCGTCCCGGGGTGCCCGGCCCTGGAGTTCGTACCGCACATGCTCATCGGGGCGTTCATCGCGCTCCCGCTGATCGAGGACCGGCCGGTGGACCGGGCGTTCCTCGGTGACTTCATCGACGCCGTGGTCTTCCCCGCCCTCGGCGTCTGAACCTCTCCGGTTCAGTCCCAGTCCCGTCCCCCGTCCACGGCAACGATGCCGCCCTGCTGCTCCTGACACGCCGCTCTCGTCGTCGGGCCGGCTCCCCACGCCCTGATCCCTCCGGATCCATCCCACGACCTGAACGGGAGAACCACCGACGTGGCCACCTTCCTCTACCGACTCGGCCGGGGCGCCTTCAGGCGCCGCGGGCTCGTCGCCCTCCTCTGGGTGGCGCTGCTGTTCGCCGCCGGCTTCGGCGCCGCGACAGCGGCCGCCCCGACCTCCGGATCGTTCTCGATACCCGGCACGGAGGCCCAGAAGGCCTTCGACCTGCTGGACAAGAAGTTCCCGGGCATGGCCGCCGACGGCGCCACCGCGCGCATCGTCGTCAAGGCCCCCGCGGGCGCGAAGGTCACCGACCCCGGCCCCAAGGCCGAGGTCGAGAAGATCGTCAACGGGCTGAAGACCGGTCCGGGCGCGGAGCAGATCGCCTCCGTGGTCAACCCGTACGAGGTGCAGGCGGTCAGCCAGGACGGCTCCACCACCTACGTCAGCGCCAAGTACACCGTCAGCGGTATGGAGCTGAAGGACGCCACCCGCGACGCGCTCAAGGAGTCCGGCGACGGTGCCAAGGCCGCGGGCCTGAACGTCCAGATCGGCGGTGACGCGCTGATGGTGGCCCCCGAGACCGGCTCCGGCGAGATCATCGGCATCCTCGTCGCCGCGATCGTCCTCGTGATCACCTTCGGCTCGCTCGTCGCGGCCGGTCTGCCGCTGCTGACGGCGATCATCGGCGTGGGCATCGGCGTCTCCTCCATCACCGCGCTCGCCAACGTGCTGGACCTCGGCAACACCACCGCCACCCTGGCCACGATGATCGGCCTCGCGGTCGGCATCGACTACGCCCTCTTCATCGTCTCCCGCTACCGCGCGGAGCTCGCCGACGGCCGCGACCGCGACGAGGCCGCGGGCCGGGCCACCGGAACTGCCGGCTCCGCCGTCGTGTTCGCCGGCCTGACCGTGGTCATCGCCCTCGTGGGCCTGGCCGTCGTCAACATCCCGATGCTGACCAAGATGGGCGTCGCGGCCGCGGGCACCGTGGTCATCGCCGTGCTCGTCGCGCTCACCCTGGTCCCGGCCATCCTCGGCTTCGCCGGCAAGAAGGTCCTGCCGGCGGGCGAGAAGAGCAGGCTGTTCGGCAAGGGCAAGCCCGCCGGAGCCGAGAAGAAGGCCAACGGCGGCACCCGCTGGGCCCGCTTCGTCCTGCGCCGCCCCGTCATGGTGCTGCTGGCCGGTGTGATCGGCCTCGGCATCATCGCCATCCCGGCGAGCAAGCTGGAGATGGGCCTGCCGGACGACGGCGCCCAGCCGGTCTCCACCACCCAGCGCCAGGCGTACGACCTGCTGTCCGAGGGCTTCGGCCCCGGCTTCAACGGCCCGCTGATGGTGGTCGTCGACGGCGACAAGGCCCTCGCGGACTCCACCGTCGACCGGATCAAGGGCCTGGAGGGCGTCGCCGCGGTCATGCCGCCGAACCCCAACGAGGCAGGCGACGCCTCGGTGATCACCGTTGTCCCGAAGGACCGCCCCTCCTCCACCCACACCGAGGAACTGGTCCACGAGATCCGCGACGGCAGCGGCGACGACGTCCTCGTCACCGGCGCCACCGCGATGAACATCGACTTCTCGCAGAAGATGAACGACGCGCTGCTGCCCTACCTGGCACTCGTCGTCGGCCTCGCCTTCCTGCTGCTGATGCTCGTCTTCCGCTCGATCCTGGTCCCGCTCAAGGCGGCCCTCGGCTTCCTGCTGTCGGTCGTCGCGGCCCTCGGCGCGGTCGTCGCGGTCTTCCAGTGGGGCTGGCTCGGCTCGGTCTTCGGGGTGGAGCAGACCGGTCCGATCATGTCGATGATGCCGATCTTCATGGTCGGCGTGGTCTTCGGCCTGGCCATGGACTACGAGGTCTTCCTCGTCACCCGCATGCGGGAGGCGTACGTCCACGGCGAGCGCCCGGGCCAGGCCGTGGTCACCGGCTTCCAGTACAGCGCGCGGGTCGTCGTGGCCGCCGCCGTCATCATGATCGCGGTGTTCGCGGGCTTCATGGGAGCCAGCGACCAGATGGTCAAGATGATCGGCTTCGGTCTGGCCGTCGCGGTCTTCTTCGACGCCTTCGTGGTCCGCATGGCCATCGTCCCGGCGGTGCTCGCCCTGCTCGGGCACAAGGCCTGGTGGCTGCCGAAGTGGCTGGACCGGCTGCTGCCGAACGTGGACGTGGAGGGCGAGAGCCTGCGCAAGCACCTCGCCACCGAGTCCGCGGAGGGCGAGGGCCCGGACAAGGACCGCGAGCTGGTCAACGCCTGACCACCGCGTCAGAACGGCGGCCCGGCCCCGTACCCCCGGTCGACCGGGGGTACGGGGCCGGGCCCGTTGCGCCTATCGGGTGGAGGCGGAGGCGGCGTAGGTGCGGCGCAGGAAGCGGCGCAGCGCGGCGATGTCGAACTGGACCACTGCGACGCCCTCGGGGGAGTGGAACTCGACGACCGCCTGGACGCGGCCGCAGGGCCAGACGCGCACGTCCCCGGTCCCCGTAGGCGCCTGGAGGCCCGCCTCCAGCAGGGCCCGGGGGAAGACCCACTCGTTGTCGGTCCCCTCGGGGGACAGATCGGCGGGGAAGACGATCCGCACGGCCAGCGGCTCGGCCGGGGCGAAGCGCAGGGCAACGGGGATCGCCCGGTAGAGGGGGTCGTCCGTGATCACACGGGCGCGGACCCGCTCTTCGACGGGGGCCGCGGTCGCGGTCGCTGGGAGATTCTCGGCGGGGGCTGACATCGACCAGACTCCTCGAATCGGAACATATCCGTCCGTTTGTCCTCCAGCCTCGCACATTCCCACGAAAACGCGCGCGACTATTTGTGATGCACTCGCTCTTGCCAACGGTTTGCAACTGGGCACTATTCTTGAACGGTTAAAGACCGTATAAGAAGCGGAGCCCACTCCATGCATGTGCCCGACGGATTCATCAACGCACCCGTCTCGGTGGCCGCCGGAGTGGCGGCAGCCGCGGCGGTGGCCGTCAGCCTCCGCGGCGCCCGCCGCGAACTCGACGAACGGACCGCCCCGCTCGCCGGCCTCGTCGCCGCCTTCATCTTCGCCGTGCAGATGCTGAACTTCCCGGTCGCCGCCGGCACCAGCGGCCACCTGCTGGGCGGCGCGCTCGCGGCGATACTCGTCGGCCCCTACACCGGCGTGCTGTGCGTGTCCGTCGTCCTGCTCATGCAGGGCATCCTCTTCGCCGACGGCGGCCTGACCGCCCTCGGCGTGAACATCACCGTCATGGGCGTCGTCACCGTCGTCACCGCGCACCTGCTCTTCCGCGGGCTGCTGCGCATCCTGCCGCCCACCCGCCGCTCCGTGACCGCGGCCGGCTTCGTCGCCGCCCTGCTCTCGGTGCCCGCCGCGGCCGCCGCCTTCACCGCCGTCTACGCCGTCGGCGGCACCACCGACGTGCCCCTCGGCAAGGTCCTCACCGCCATGGTCGGCGTGCACGTCCTCATCGGCATCGGCGAGGCGCTCATCACCGCCGCGACCGTCGGCGCCGTGATCGCCGTACGTCCCGACCTGGTGCACGGGGCCCGCGGCCTGTCCGCGCCGCTGAAGCTGCGCGTCGACGGCGCGCTCGTCGACGCGCCCGCCGCCGCCCCCGCCCCGGCTCCCGCCGCCGCCGGCGGCTCGACGAAGAAGGTGTGGGCGACCGGCCTGGTCACCGCCCTCGTCCTCGCCGGGTTCGTCTCCTTCTACGCCTCCGCCAACCCCGACGGCCTGGAGAAGGTCGCCGCCGACAAGGGCATCGACGAGAAGGTCGAGGAGCACGCCGCAGCCGACTCGCCGCTCGCCGACTACGGCGTCAAGGACGTCGACGACGCCCGCCTGTCCGGCGGCCTCGCCGGAGTCATCGGCGTCGGCGTCACCGTCGTCGCCGGCACCGGGGTCTTCTGGGCCGTGCGCCGCCGTTCCTCGGACGAGCCCACCGCCGCCTCCACCTCCGCCCCGGTCGCCTGACATGGGTGCCGGCCACGCCCACAGGCTCTACCGCCCGGGCAGCTCGCCGGTCCACGCCCTGCCCCCGCACTGCAAGCTCGCCGCGACCTTCGGCTTCGTCGTGGTCGTCGTGTCCACGCCGCGGGAGGCGGTGTGGGCCTTCGGCCTGTACGCACTGCTCCTCGCCGGGGTCGCGGCCGTGGCCCGGATCCCGGCCGGCTTCCTGCTGCGCAGGCTGCTGATCGAGATCCCCTTCGTCGCCTTCGCCGTGCTCATGCCCTTCGTGGCCGAGGGCGAGCGGGTCGAGGTCCTCGGCATGTCGCTCAGCGTCTCCGGTCTGTGGGGCGCCTGGAACGTCCTGGCCAAGGGGACCCTCGGCGTGGCCGCGTCCGTCCTGCTCGCCTCGACGACCGAGCTGCGGGCCCTCCTGCTGGGCCTGCAGCGGCTCAAGCTGCCGCCGCTGCTCGTGCAGATCGCCTCCTTCATGATCCGCTACGGCGACGTGATCGGCGACGAGCTGCGCCGGATGTCCATCGCCCGCCGCTCACGCGGCTTCGAGGCGAGCGGAATCCGGCACTGGGGGGTGCTCGCCAAGACGGCCGGCGCGCTGTTCATCCGCTCCTACGAGCGCGGCGAACGGGTCTACCTGGCGATGGTCAGCCGCGGCTACGCCGGTTCCATGCCGGTCATCGACGAGGCCGTGGCCACACGCGGCCAGTGGGCCTACGCGGCCGTCCTCCCGGTGACGGCCCTCGCCGTCTGTCTGATGGGATGGACCCTGTGACCAGCACCCCCTCGCCCTCGCCCGCACCCTCTCCCACGCCTCCGCCCGCCCCGTCGCTCGAGGTCGCCGGGCTCGCGTACGCCTATCCGGACGGCCACCAGGCCCTGTTCGGCGTCGACCTGACCGTCGGGCGCGGCGAGCGCGTCGCCCTGCTCGGCCCCAACGGCGCCGGCAAGACCACCCTCGTGCTGCACCTCAACGGCATCCTCACCGGCGGCGTCGGCTCGGTGGCCGTCGCGGGGCTCCCGGTGGAGAAGCGGAACCTGGCCGAGATCCGGCGCCGGGTCGGGATCGTCTTCCAGGACCCCGACGACCAGCTGTTCATGCCGACCGTGCGGGAGGACGTGGCCTTCGGGCCGGCGGCCGCCGGCATGCGGGGCGCGGAGCTGGAGGAGCGGGTCCGGGCCGCCCTGGAGCAGGTCGGCATGGCCGACTTCGCCGACCGGCCGCCGCACCACCTCTCCTTCGGGCAGCGCCGCCGGGTGGCCGTGGCGACCGTACTGGCCATGCGGCCGGAGATCCTGGTCCTGGACGAGCCCTCGTCCAACCTCGACCCGGCCTCCCGCCGCGAGCTCGCCGACATCCTGCGCTCGCTCGATGTGACCGTGCTGATGGTGACGCACGACCTGCCGTACGCGCTGGAGCTGTGCCCGCGCTCGGTGATCCTCAGCGAGGGGGTCATCGCGGCGGACGGCCGCACCCAGGACCTGCTGTGCGACGAGAAGCTGATGCGCGCCCACCGGCTGGAGCTCCCCTTCGGCTTCGACCCGCGTTCGGTATCGGTGGCATAAGGACCGGTCCGAGGTTGTTGCACCGCACGTGGACATCCAGGGTGTGGTGGCGGAGGGCTTCGAGCCCGTCAGGGACGCGTTCGTACGCAACTTCGAGGTGCTCGGGGACCGGGGCGCCGCCGTCGCCGTCTACCGCGACGGCCGCAAGGTCGTCGACCTGTGGGGCGGTACCAGGGACGCCGACGGCACCGACCCGTGGACCGAGGACACCGCGCAGATCGTCCGCTCCGCCACCAAGGGCGTGGCCGCAGCCGTCCCGCTGCTCCTGCACCAGCGCGGGCTGCTCGACCTGGACGCCCCGGTCGGCGCCTACTGGCCGGAGTTCAAGGCCGGCGGCAAGGAGAGGATCCTCGTACGGGACCTGCTCGCGCACCGTGCCGGCATACCGGCCCTGGACCGGGGACTGACCGCCGCCGAAGCCGCGGACGGGGTGTCCGGGCCGCGCGCCGTCGCCGCGCAGCACCCCTTCTGGGAGCCCGGCACCGGGCACGGCTACCACGCCCAGACCTACAGCTGGCTGCTGTCCGAGCTGGTGCTCCGGGTGACCGGCCGCACGCTGGGCTCCGTCCTGGCGGAGGACATCGCCGAGCCGCTCGGCCTGGACTTCTGGATCGGCCTGCCGGACGCCGAGGCCGACGCCGGCCGGGTGGGCCGGGTGGCCCCCGTCGAGCCGCCGGAGAGCGCCGGCATGCTGAGGACCCGCCCGCGCAGAAACGTTTCCGAGGCCTACGCCGACCCCGCCTCCCTCACCCGCCGCGCCTTCGCCGCCATCGATCCGCTGCCCGACGAGAACGCCCCCGCGTACCGGGCCGCCGAGCTTCCCGCCTCGAACGGCATCGGCACGGCCCGCGCCCTGGCCCGCTTCTACGGGGCCACCATCGGCGTGGTCGAGGACGGCGCACGGATCTTCACCCCGGCCACCACCGGGATCGCCGCCCGCGAGCACTCCGCGGGCCCGGACCGGGTGCTCGTCGTGAACACCCGCTTCGGCGCCGGCTACATGCTGCACGGCCCGGCCTCACCGCTGCTCTCGCCCGCCTCCTTCGGCCACCCGGGCCGAGGCGGCTCGCTGGCCTTCGCGGACCCGGACGCCGGCATCGGCTTCGGCTACGTCACCAACGCCCTGGCCAAGTCGGTCACCGCCGACCCCCGGGCCCAGGCCCTGGTACGGGCCCTGAAGTCAGCCCTCTGACGGCTGCGAGGTCCGCGCGCCGTTCGCGTACGTCGGCCACGGTGGCCCCGGCGTGCCGGACGAGCTCGCCGGGAGCCATCGGGAACACCGTGTGCGGGGTCCCGGCCGCCGCCCAGACCGTGTCGTGGGCCAGCAGTGACCGGTCGGCCAGCACCCTGGTGCGCGTACGGCGCCCGAACGGCGGGACCCCGCCGATGGCGTAGCCCGTGGTCTCCCGGACCACGGCCGCGTCCGCCCGCGTCACCCGGGCCGCGCCCAGCTCGCGGCCGACCGCCGCGAGGTCCACGCGGGAGGCCCCGTCCATGAGGACCAGGACGGGGACGCCGTCCGCCGCGAAGATCAGCGACTTGACGATCTGGCCGAGCCGCAGCCGATCGCGGCGGCCGCCTCGGCCGCGGTCCGGGTGGCCTCCGGGAAGGCCCGTACCTCGGCGTCGATGCCGAGCGCGGCCAGGGCCTCGGCGAATCGGGGGTGCGCGGTGGTCGTCATGCGGGGACGCTGGCGCGGCCCGGCCACCCCACGCGAGACGCCCGCTCCCCGGCGGGCCCGGGGCCCTGCTCGGGCCGGACCGTCGGCCCTGCTCGGGCCGGACCGTCGGCCCTGCTCGGGCCGGACCGTCGGCCCTGCTCGGGCCGGACCGTCGGCCCGGCTCGGTCCCGGCGCGCCCGGGCGGGGCCGGGAGCGGGACGGGGCCGTACGGGGGCCGCGCCGGGTTGCGATCGGGCTCGGCGTCAGCCCGCGTTCAGGACCTGGGCGACGATCGGGCCGGCCGCCTCGCCGCCGTGGCCGCCGCCCTCGACCATCGCGGCCGCGGCCACGTCGCCGCTGAAGCCGGTGAACCAGCTGTCCGGGCTGTCCCCGGCGCCGCCGACCTCCGCCGAGCCGGTCTTCGCGCCCTTGTCCGAGCCGCGGACCGGGGCCATCGCCTCGCGGGCGGTGCCGCTGGTCGCCGTCAGCTTCATCATGGAGACGAGCTGCTGCTGCACGGAGGGCTTCATCCGGCGCTGGGCCGTGGCGACCGTCCTGCCGTCCAGTTCGGGCGAGACGAGCAGCGGCTGGCGGAACACGCCGGTGCGGGCGGTCGCGGTGATGGACGCGACGTTCAGCGGGTTCATCGTGATCTGGCCCTGCCCGATGTACGCGGCGGCCGCCGACGCGCCCGTCGCCGGCGGGACCTTGCCGTCGGTGGACTTGATGCCCGTCTTCCAGTCCAGGCCGATGCCGAAGACCTCCGTGGCCTCCTTGGGCAGCGCGGAGTCGTCGTCGACGGGCTTGATCTGCTTGATGAAGGCGGTGTTGCAGGACCGGGCGAAGGAGGTCGAGAAGTTCGTGCCGGCCGGCAGGTCGAAGTTCTTCAGGTTGTGGAAGGCGCGGCCGCCCCAGGACACTTCCTTCGGGCACTCTGCCGGCTTGTCGGCGGCGACCAGGCCGCGGTCCAGCAGCATCGCCCCCGTCACGATCTTCATCGTGGAGCCGGGCGCCCGGTTGCCCTGCATCGCCGCGTTGAAGCCGTCCTTGCGGTGGTTCGCGACGGCCAGGACGTGCCCGTTGCTCGGCTTGACGGCGACCACCGAGGCCTCGGGGAACTTGACGACCGCCTGCTCGGCCGCCGCCTGCACCTTCGCGTCGAGGTAGGTCTTGAGGGTGCTCGGCTCGCCCTCGACGAGGGTCAGCAGCGTCCGCTTGGGCGCCTCCTTCGCGGCCGGCTCGATCCACACCTCGGCCCCGGGCTTGCCGCCCGCCTTGCTGCCGTAGTTCTGGCGCAGCTCGTCGAGGACCTGGCGCAGCGAGGGGAACTTCTCCGCGGTCAGTTCCTCGCCGTTGCGGTCCACGGCCTTCACGGGCGGGGTCGCGGGGGCGCCCGCGCGCAACTTCTCGTCCTTCTGGAGCTGCGGGTGGAGCACCGAGGGCTGCCAGTCAACCAGCGGCTTCCCGCTGGTCAGCCCGCGTACGACGGTCAGCTGGGAGTCGTAGGCGAGGGGCTTGGTGGTGCCCTCATAGGTGATCTCCGCCTCGACCTTGAAGGGCACGGTGGCGCCGTTCGCCTCGCCGGGGGTGATCACGGCCTTGGACACGTACGCCCTGGTCCTGAACTCCCCGACCGCGGTCTGCGCGGCGGCGGCGTTGTTGGTCAGGTCGGCCGCTCCCCGCTCGTCCCCTGCCGCCCAGGCCGCCAGGAAGGCCTTGGCGGTCTTGGCGGCCTCCTTCTCGCCGACCGGCCCGCTGCCCTTGCCGGACTGGACGGTGGTGTCCGAGTCGGCCCCCTCGCCGCTGTCCCCGACCAGGGTGTACACCCCGTACCCGGCTCCGCCGAGCATCGCCAGGAACACACCGCCGATGACGGCGCCCTTCGCTGCCCCGTTCACTTTTCGTCCTCCCCCGTGGTCACGACTCGCTGAACGCGTTCAAAGAGCCCTTGGCTCCGACCTTACTCTGCGGAGTCGGACGGTGTGCAGTTGTTACCGGACCGGAACATCCGGAGGGCAGCCCGCCGGAGTTCCCGTCCGAAAACCGCTTGGGGCCGGCGGGTATCGGCCCTAGCGTGCGGCCGTGGAGCTCACATACCGGCGGTTCGACCCTTGCGCGGCCTCCGAGGCCGACGCCCTCGTCGCCTTCCTCACCGCGGACACCTGGCCGTTCCACGGCGCGGCCGTGGTCGAGGCCGACCAGGCCCGGCGCTGGATCGCGGACGGCCGCTTCGACGGCGACGACACCAGGACCTTCTGGATCACCGACGGCGAAGACACCCTCGGGCTCATTCGCCTCATGGACCTCGGCGACAGCACGCCCGTCTTCGACCTGCGGATTCGCACCCGTTACCGGGGGCGGGGCGTCGGCGGCCACGCCCTGGACTGGCTGACGGCGTACCTGTTCGCCGAGTTCCCGGGGATCCGGCGGATCGAGGGCACCACGCGCCAGGACAACGCGGCGATGCGGCGCACCTTCCGGCGGTGCGGCTATGTGAAGGAGGCCCACTATCGCGAGGGATGGCCCGCCGCCGACGGCAGCGCGGTCCACGACGCCGTCGGCTACGCGATCCTGCGCCGGGACTGGCTCGCCGGCACGACCACGACCCCCGGCTGGGACGACGAACCCTCCTGAGCGGCCGAAGTGCACGCACCGGGGTGGTGTTCTAGCGTCGGAAGGGCGAGGGCGACCGATGCGTCGAGCCGGTCGCCCGCCCCGGAGTCCCCGCTCCGCGCCGCCGCCCCCGCCCGTGGTCCGGCGCACCCGCGGATCGCGTGACCGACCGAGAGAGCAGGTGCATCCGCATGCGTCCGTCGGCTCGTATCCCCAGCATCCTCGCCGGCCTGGCCCTCGCCGTCGGCGGCGCCGTCACCCTGGCCCCGTCCGCCCAGGCGGACGTGAAGGCCTGCGAGCAGTACGTCGCCCAGCACGCCCCGAAGGCCACGGACGGCGCCGCGGAGGCGTGCTACGAGGGCCAGATCGGCAACCAGACCAGCTGCGTCTCCAGCCTCGTCGCGGTCGGCGCGAGCAAGGACGCGGCGAACTCGGCCTGCGAAGCCTCCCGCTGACCGCTGGGCCCCACGGCTCCGGCTCCTACTCCTTGGCCAGCTCCATGGCCTCCAGGAAGCCGGCGTATTCGCCGGGGCGCTGATCCGCCAGCCGGGACAGGAGCCGCTCCAGATACGCGTCGAGCCGGAGCGCTTCCATGTGTACGAGGAGCAGCGGCATCTCCTTGGCCGCACGGCTTGCTGCGATCGTATCGATCAGCGCGTATGCGGCGTCCGCGTCCAACACGCGCAGAAGTTCCGCGAGTCTGACCGGCTTCCGGTCCGAAGCGCAGTTCTTCTTGATCTGGATCACCCACGGCGCCCAGCCCGCTTCGTCCAGCATGTCCATGAAGGTGACGACTTCCGAGGCCTCGCGGAAATAGGCGAAGTGGTAGAGCACCCGATCCGTCAGGTAGCGCACCTGTCGGGCGTCGTCTCCGTCGGCCGCGAGCAGGAGGAAATCGAGTAGCGACTGCAGGCCCATCTCCGTTGCCGCGTGACCTGCCAGCTCCGTGGCCATGAAGTCGTACCCCCTGCCCCAGAGCCTCCGGCAGATCTCCCGGAGAGTCTCCGGGGGCGACCACCTCGCAATCGGAGCGGCCAGCGCGAATGTGTCACCGAACTCGTCCTTCACCGCATGCTTGATCAATTCGAGGATGGTCACGTCGATGGGGCGACCCGCCAGCTCCCGCTGTTCCTCTTCCGTCCTCTCCCACCGGACCCGCCGGAAGTCGACGGAGGGTGCCGGAGGAGGCGGCGCGGCCTTGGCCGTGAGGTCATCGAGCTGCCGCCTCAGCTCGTCGGCGAGTGCCTTCGCCTCCTCCGCCGAGCGCTGCGCCTCCTCCAGCCTGTCGGACTCCATCGCATCGCGGCCCGCCTGGGCCTGCTCCTCCGCTGCCGCCAGGCGTTCCTCCAGGGCTCGGCAGCGCTCCTCGGCGGCGGCGCTCGACTCCTTGGCCCGTTGCAGCTCCACGCGCAGCTGATCCACCTCGGACTTCAGCCGCGCCAGCTCGTCGGAGTCGGTCTCCCGGGCGGGCGCGAGCTCCGCGACCGTGCCCTCGCGCTCGCGGATCTCCTTGTCGCGGCGGGCCGACAGCTCGACGTGCCGCGTCTCCAGCTCGGCGATCCGCTGTTCCCTCAGCTGCAGTCCCTCCATGAGGACCTGCTCCCGGATCGCCGCCTGCTGCACCCGCGCGTCCGCCTCCTCCAGCTGGTCCTGGAGCGTCTGGACCTCGTGGAGCCGCTTGTTGCTCACCTTCAGGGCGTTGCGGTGGGCCTCCTTGATCAGCTCCATGGCCTCCTGCCGCAGCGGGGCCTTCTTCTGCTTCGCCACCTCGATGAAGAGTTCGGTGACGAAGTCCCACGGGGGAACCCTGGTGCCGTTGAGGTACCGCGAGACCGCCCCGGCGTTGCGGTGGGTGCGCGAGGCGTATCGGCGCACGGAGAGGCCGAGGGACGAGAAGAGCTCCCGGAGGGCCGCCGCCAGCCGGGCGGCGTCTTCCGGCACGCCCTCGCCGAGGGGCTGGAGCGGGGATGAATGGTCGGCCAAGTCGGCGCTCCTTGAACTGATTTCGGGTGTTGCCGCTGGTTGGCAACGTGTGCCAGTAGCGGCAACACCCGTGGTCAGGGCGAGGGTTGTGGGTGGGAGCCACCCGGCTCCCCGGTCAATGCTAGGGAGTGGTCTCGTGTCGGAACCCGCGTTTCCGGAAGGTCCCCGCTCGAAGTCGGATCTGGAGTGGCTGGCTGCCCTGAGCACCGTCCTCATGTGGGCCCAGTCCCAACAGCCGGACACCGTCCTCGTACTGGCGGCCCTGGCCGCGCTCCTCCTGGCCCCCGGCCCCTGACGCCCGCGCCGCCCCCGGGGCCGGGTGCGGCCGCTCGCCAGATGTCGGTGGGCCAGGTCATTCTGGAGACTCCACTGTCCGGTCGAGGCGGGCACGTGGACGAGGGCGGCCCCGTTCGCGGCGGGACGGGGGCCGCCCGTCTGTATCGGATCGCTCGGCGGAACCACAGCGATGCGGGGGGAACATGCAGTGGACTGCGTTGATCAGCACGGTTGTTGGTGGGGGCATAGCCACTCTGTCGGCGGTCGTCCTTGAGTACTGGCGATGGAAGCGCCAGCGGGTCGACCACCGCACGGAGGCCAAGCGTGTTCTCTGCGGCGCGTATCTCGCTGCAGTGGCGAAGGCCAGGCACGAATGCGGTGCCCAAGTGCGCGAAACCGAACGGCCTGCTGCTCACCGCAGCAAAGCCGTGTGGGACGCCATCGAGCCGTGCATCAGTCTTCGCTTCGAGATCGGCATCACGGCGCCGTCGCGAGTGGCGGCAGCGGAAAGCGGCGAGTACACGCGGACACGGACTGCCTAC
The DNA here is from genome assembly GCF_004795115.1 of Streptomyces sp. A0592. NCBI lineage: Bacteria > Bacillati > Actinomycetota > Actinomycetes > Kitasatosporales > Streptomycetaceae > Streptomyces > Streptomyces sp. A0592. The sequence continues at coordinate 211 of NZ_SSBM01000003.1, read as the reverse complement.
AAGCAAGCCCATCAGGCCTTACGGGACGCCATGAAGGATGACCTGATGAAGAACGAGCCCTGAGCCCGCGTTCAACCTTCTGCTTCCGGCGGAGGCGGTTCGGCTCCGGGCGCGAGGGTGACCTGTGCCGTCCATGACCAGGGCTCCTGAGGGGGATCCCAGCTCACCTCGACGTCGGTGTCGTGGAAGTCGCGCGCGAGGTCGGCCACCA